>DATATR010000268.1:0-2255 GCA_036268695.1 Polyangiaceae bacterium
CGCGTGACCGACCGTGTGTCCGAGGTTCAAAACGGCGCGCAAGCCGCTTTCTCTTTCATCGAAGCTGACGATGCGCGCCTTCACGCGAACCGAGCGACGCACGAGCTCGGCGCACAGATCGGAATCGCGACTTTTAACACGCTCCGCGTTTTCTTCGAGCAACTCGAATAGCTCCGGATCGCCGATCAGTGCCGTTTTGACGACCTCCGCCAAACCGCTCACGAAGCCACGCTGCGGTTCGCTTGCTAGCAAATCGATGTCGCAGATTACACTGCTCGGTTGCCAAAACGCGCCGACCGCGTTTTTCGCCTCTGCGAGATCGACGCCAGTTTTCCCGCCGACCGAGGCGTCTACCATGGCGAGCAACGTGGTCGGGATGCAGATCCAGCGCACGCCGCGCATGTAAGTGGCTGCGGCAAAACCAGTCATGTCCGTGACCACGCCGCCGCCGAAGCCGACGAACGTGGCTTGTCGATCCGCTGAACCCTCGAGCGCAGCGCGCCAAACGCTTTCTACCGAGGCGATGTTCTTATGCGCCTCGCCGGGCGCGAAATCGATCCGAATGATGCGCGTGTTCGTCGCGCTGAGCGCGCGTTCGAGCGCGCGCCCGTGCAGCGCGGCCACGTTGCGGTCGGATACCAGCACGCAGACGGCGCTGCGGCCCAAATGTGCGGCGGCACGTTCGCCGACAATTCCACGGCCAATTTGCACGGCATACGAGGCTTCACCGGCGGCGACGGCGAGCTCGTCGCGCAGCCACACCTCGCGCACGCGCTCGGCGACTTGCTCGAGCGGCGCTTCGCACGAAATTCGGGCGTGCGCCTCGGCATAGGCGCGCGCTCGTTGACTGAGTAGCTCGCGCACCCGCGTGTCGGGATCGGCGCCTGCAAGCAGCGGCCGTGGACCTTGTTTTTGTGCGCGTCGCACGAGTTCCGCAGGCGACGCTTCGAGCGTGACGACGACGCATTCGTCGATTGCGCGCAGTCGGAGCTCGCGAGCCAGAAGCGCGCCTCCTCCGACCGCGATCACTGGGGCTTCCGTAGAGCCCTCGGCTTCGTCGAGTACGCGCGTCAGGCAAGTGCGCTCGATGCCGCGGAACGCAGCTTCTCCGCGCGCCGCAAACAGGGCTTCGACACCGACTCCAGCCTCCGCCTCGACTAGCTGATCGAGATCGATGAAGGGGCGACCCGCGGCGCGCGCAACCGCAGCGCCGATCGTGGTCTTACCGGTAGCCATGAACCCATTGAGAACGAGGGGGCGAGACATCGAGATTTTCTTTTCGGGCCGACTTCGGGCGGAGCCGCTACAGCTTGCCGGAGCCCGAGCCTCCACGCCAGGATGGTGCTATGGCGCTCGCATCGACGTGGCAGCTTCGCGAACGCAGTGCCGCGCTACAATTTCGTGTACGGGTGAGTCACGTGCCGCGAAAGCCGGCCGTCGGGCACACGCGACGGCTCGCTCGAGGTCGCGATTGCAGCCCCGCCGGTCGACGGTGCCGCGAATGCCGAGCTGATTCGTCTGCTGTCGGTCGCGCTGGATCGGCCGAAAAGTGCATCGAAATTGTCTTGGGGGAGGCCTCCCGCAGTAAGCTGGTTTCTATTTCTGGC
The DNA here is from genome assembly GCA_036268695.1 of Polyangiaceae bacterium. GTDB lineage: Bacteria > Myxococcota_A > Polyangia > Polyangiales > Polyangiaceae > PMG-095. Next base: position 1,608 of record DATATR010000268.1, read on the forward strand.
TTCACCGCCGCCGATTTGACCGCCAAGCTGCACATGCCCTGAGTCGCTGGGCTACCCAAGCCGCCGACGCGGCCGCAAACTAAGCGCGAGTATTGGTCGCCATGACTGAGCCGAAGGAACTGCGTTTCACCAAATACGAAGGACTCGGCAACGACTTCTTGGTCGTCGATGCCGCGGACGATTCTGCGATCGCAGAGGAGCAAGTGCGGCGTGTCTGTGATCGGCACTTCGGGGTCGGGGGAGATGGATTGTTGTTGGTGACGCCCCCGAAGTCGCTCGGCGCGCGCGCAACGATGGTCGTGCTGAACGCGGACGGCACTCGGCCGGAGATGTGCGGCAACGGGCTTCGCTGCGTGGCGTTGCATCTTGCTGCGCGGGACAACGCCAACCGAGTCAGCTTCATCGTTGATACGGATGCTGGACCACGCCTGGTCGCCATCGAACGACACGAGCGCGGCGCATCGGTTTCGGTGAGCATGGGACGGGGCGCGCTCGAGCCCGAGCTCACGCAGATTTTTCGCGGCACCGAGCTCACGTTTGCCCGTGTCTCGATGGGCAATCCGCACGCCATTTGCTTCGATACCGGCCTAAACGAGGCCGCGCTCGACGAGCTCGGCCCCGCCTTGTCGGCGCGCGTCGAACAAGGCA
>DATATR010000269.1:0-8195 GCA_036268695.1 Polyangiaceae bacterium
TCACTCGAAGAAGCTCGACGAGAAACTCGTGCGCTGGCACTACGATCGCGGGGACGACTTCTTCGGCGCGTTCCTCGGCGACCGCATGGTGTACACCTCGGGCTTCTTCACGGACGTGAAGCAGACGGTGGAGCAAGCGCAAGACCAGAAGATGGATCTGGTGTGTCAGAAGCTGATGCTGAAGCCGGGCGAGAAGATGCTCGACATCGGTTGCGGCTGGGGCACGCTCGCGATGCACGCCGCGCGTCACTACGGCGTGAACAGCACCGGCGTCACGCTGAGCAAGAATCAGACGGCGTTTGCCGCCGACCGCATCAAGCGCGGCGGGCTCCAGGATCAATCGAAGATCCTGTGCATGGACTATCGCGACATCCCGAAGGGCAAATACAACAAGATCTCGAACCTCGAGATGGTCGAGCACGTCGGCGTGAAGAACCTGAAGCCGTTCTACCAGCAGGTTTATGACCTGCTCGAGGATCAAGGGCTGTTCTTGATGCAGTGGACCGGCCTGCGCCGCACCTCCTCGCAAGAAGACTTGGTGTGGGGTTTGTTCATGGCGAAGTACATCTTCGCCGGCGCGGACGCGAGCCTGCCGCTCGCGCCGATGATGAACGTGATGGAGAAGGTCGGCTTCGAGATCCACAGCGTGGAGAACATCTCGAAGCACTACCAAATCACGATCCGCAAATGGCACGACAACTGGCTCGCGAACCGCGAGCTCGTGGTCAAAGCGTACGGCGAGCGTTGGTACCGCATCTGGCATTGGTTTTTGGCTTGGGCGACCGTGGTCGCCGGTCAAGGCACCGCCGCGTGCTTCCAGGTGATCGCGCACAAGAACACGAACTCCTTCGACCGCAGCATCTTCATCGGCAAGCAGAGCCTCGGCGAGCGTCACACGTTCCCGTATCGTGCGGCTGGTCCGTATGATCTCGGTCCCGCGCAGCAGCAAATGGCCGCCGCGGGCGAGTAAACACCGTTCACCGAACGAGAAAACGGCCGAGTCGCGCGAGCGCTCGGCCGTTTCGTTTTTTTGGGGGTGCGCTATTCGTAGCCCATGCCGCTCGGGGGCTCGGCGATGGCCGGCGCGCCCGCGGACGCGACGGGTTTCGGCGCAGGCGTCGCCGCGGACGACACTTTCTCGCTGCTCTCCGGCGTCGGCGCGGGCGCGGGCTTTGCCGCTGAAGCGGCGGACTTCGTCGACGGCTTCGTGTTCGCGCTCGTGTTTGCATTCGAAGCCAAGCGCGCGCCGTTGCCGTTGTTGGGCTTCGCGAGCACGAAGTGCGGCAGAGCGAGCGGACTGCAACCCGGGCCGAAGCCACTCGCGTCGAACTCGGTTTCGTAGCGGCCGATGCTCTTTTTGCCTTGCTCGTCCGTGGTCGTGACTTCGAGCCTGAGCTCGCGCGTGCCGGCGCGGGCCGGGGAGCAATACGAGACCAAGTAGTTCCGGAAGTAGTCGTCGTCGATCGAGCTTGCGACGGTTTCGAGCGGCGAGCTCATGGTGTTGACCGAAGCCGCGCGTGCCGCGCCGTTCTTCCCGAGGAACGACACGTCCGCCGAAGTCGCCCAGGGCCCGACCGTCATCAGGAAATAGTGGTGCGGCGAATCTTGCACGAACTGTCGCACTTTCTCGTCGTTCACGCGGCCCGCCAAATCGGGGTTCAGCGCCACGACGATCACGGTGCCGCTCTGAATCGGTCGGCCTTCGCTGGCGAGCGAGCTCGAGAGCTTGTGCGCGCCGTCCATCACTGCGGTGTACAAACTCGACGACGAATCGCGGCGGCTGAACGCGAGCAGACGATCCATGCTCGTGTCTTTTTCGTCGGGCTCGGCGCGCGCGTCTTTCGCGTAGTCCGCGACGAAGTGCACCTTCTCCGTGCCGTCGAAGGCGTAGAGACTCACGGCCTCGCGCTGCCGCAAGCGCACGATGAACGAGCGCAAGGCCGCGCTCAGCGCTTTCTTGTCGTCCGCGTTCAAGCTCTTGCTCATGTCGACCAAGAGCGCGACGCGCTGCGAAGCGGCGCTATTCGTGGGCAGGAGCGTGAGTTGAATTTGGCTGTTGTCGAGCGCGACGCCGTTTTCGTAAACCTTGAAGGCTTGCTTATCGAGCCCGACCACGGCTTGGTCGTGCTGGCTGACGGCCACGAAGAGCGCGACATTCCCAGGTTTCTGCGTGCTGACCGCAACCGGTTCGACGTTCATCGAACCCGCCAAGCCGCAGCCCGTGGAGGTGAGCAGCGCGAGCAGCGAGCAAGTGAGTGCGGCGCGGATCATGGTTTCACCGTTGCAGTCAGCTTGCTGAGCGCTTCACCGAGCGCGGAGCTGCCGTTCAGGCATGCATTGCACGAGCTCTCGCTCGCCGACGTGCAGTCGACGCCGCGCGAGATGCGCCCGAGCATGCCGAGCGTGCGCTTGCCGCCGTCGCGCTCGGCGCGATCGAGGAGCGCCTTGCGCGCGGTGCAATCCGGGGCCAAGAGCAGCGCGACGGCCGCGCGTGTGTCGGCGCTGGCGTCGATCGCGAGGTGATTCGAGAGCTCCGACTTGGCGCGCTCGCGCACGGCTTCGCGCACCCCCGCCGTGGTCGCGAGATCGAACTCGACGTCACTGCCGCGCGCGCCGAGCTGGCGCATGCAAGCGAACGCATCCTCGCTCGCGGGCGACTGCGCGGCGCGCCAGAGAATGCCCATGATTTTGCCATTTTGTGCGCTCTGCGGCGCGGCATCGAGCGCGTGGACGATGCTGCTGATCGCGGCGTCGTAGCGCTGCGCTTGCGCTTCGGCACCAGCGAGCGCGATCAGGACTTGTGGATCCGCGGCGTACTTTACGGCGAGCGCTTCCATCGCCGGTAGTCCTTGGCTGACCGCGGCGTTGAGCTCGTCGTCGTTGGCGATGGGCGTGGCAGAAGGCATGCTCGGCGCGATCACGCTCGCGGCGATCGCCTTTGGCTCGGCGGGCTGAGTGGCGGGCGTCGCGGCTTGCGCAGCCGGAGCGCTCGTGCGCGCGCTCGGTGCGACGTGCCGCGTTGCCTGCGGGTTGGGTCTGTGCCGTGTCGCGACGCCATGTCCCAACCAAACCAAAAATAAAAGCACGAACGGCGCCGTGATCACGGCGGACCGTGGCGCTGAACGCGCGCTCCGTCGAGCCCAAGCCGCGGCGTGCGGCACGGCGCGGCGCACCGGTCGAATCAAGCGGCGCGCGCGCGGTCCGAGCTCACTCGCGGCGCGGGAGCCCAGCGTTTTTGCGCGCGGGAGCAACGCCGCGGCGCGCCGACTGACGGCTCCAGCGCGTGGCAATGCGCGGCGCGCAGCGGAAATCCACGCTGATTGTGCCGTCCAAGCGCGCTCGGCGGCGAACCGTGCGCGAGCCAGCACGCCGGGCCGCAAGCGCGGCGCGGGCGTCGCAATCACGACCGGCATTTCGGAGCCGCTCGAGGCGTAGTGCGTGGGCGTATGCGGCATCGGAGCGCGTGGGGGCAGAATCGGCGGCGGCGGCAACGTCACTTTGGGCGCGACGCGCAACGTCGGCGCGTTGTCCTCGCTGACGGTGGCGGCGGCTCGCGGCGCGGGTGCAGCATCCGCGGCATCCGATGTTTCGATAGGCGCGGCTTCGGTTCGAGCTGGCGAGTCGGCATCAGGTCGAGCCGCGACTTCACTTGCGGGCGCGGCTTCTGCGGGCGCAGCTTCTGTTGGCGCGGCTTCGGTCTCGGACGCAGCGAGCGCTTCTTCGATCGCACTCGGCGCGCTCGTCGCCACGGCGGCGACGTCGCTCGCCGGCACGGTGACGGCGTCGCTCGACCGAGTCTGAATTTCGGCGGGCGGCGCTTCTTCCGGCGCGGCGACCGCAGTCGCTGGCGTTTCGACACTGGGCTTGAATGGCTCGGTTGGGCTGATTTTCTCGGCCAAAATCGGGGCCGCGGGGGTCGCGCTTGGCAGCGGCGGCGGCACGCTCGCGGGTTTCGCGCGGACCGGCAAGGGTGGCGGCACGCTGGTGGTCTTTGCGTTCGCACGGACCGGCAAGGGTGGTGGCAAGCTGCTCGCGACTCGCGGAGTGGCCGCGCTACTCGGCGCAACACCCTGAGGGGTTGGAGCCTTGGACGGATTGCGGCGCGGCGGTGGCGGCGGCTCGCGACGCGCGGGATGCGCCATCACTTCGAGCGGCACCGCCGAGGCTTGTCGCTTGGGTGGAGGAGGTGGAGTCGTGCGCCGGCGCGGTGGTGGCGGCGGACCCGGTGCGGGCACGATCAGCTTTTCGTCTTCAATGCGCGCCGCGGCGGGCGAACTCGAATCCCGGTTCCCTGTCATCGCCCGCAAGGCATAAGCCCGTTGACTTTCCGATGCAATTCAAGCTCGCGCTTGGCGGGCGCGGATCGGCTTATTTTTTAAGGTCAAAAAGCATCCACGCCTCAGTTTGAGTTCTGTAGTCGTAGTATTCCGTTCAGATAGATTTGTGTGACGGACATAGAAAACCTTACATAGAAAAGCTCGCTCGACGATCAGCGAACGGCGTTGCAATGCCGTGACGAATCAAGCGTCGCGTTGTCTCGCCGCCAGGCCGAGCGAGTGAGTTCGGCTTCAACAACGTTTCGCGTAGGTGCCGAGAACAGGCACGCCGTGCGATCACGAGCGACGTGCTGGTCCGCGCGCGCCTGTTTCACCCGCTCGGGTGGTCTTCGCGCGTGAAAAACTTCGGTGAAGATCGCGCAGACTCGGGTCAAACTGCGGCATCGGCAGGTGGCGATCATGACGGACGAGATTGCGCAGGGCGAGCAGCGAACGATCGACGGGCAGCTTCGCGTTCATTACGACGGCTATTGGATCAAACATTACGAAGTGCCGGCCGACACGCTGCTCGCCAAGAAACGCTTGATCGAGGCACTCACGCGGCGCTTGTTCAATCACGTCGAGCACGGCTTGAATGTGCCGGGGACTCGTCTGGCCGAGGCGCGCCGCGCGTTTCTCGATGAAACCGATCAAAGAAAGAAGCGCGTGAAGGGCGGCATGCTCGCCGGAGCTTTGTTCAACCGCGCAGCGGATATCTTCACCAATCTGGTCGAGTTGCAAGCGTGCGGCGTCGAAATTCACGCGGACAACGCGCTGATGCGCCAATGCGGCGAACACCTGCAAGAGTCGCTCGCGCTCGGCAAAATGGTGCTGCACCGGAGCGGAGAGGAAGGCATCGACGAGCTCTGGGGCGAGCCGTTCAAGGCGTTCTGTTTTCCAATCGACGAATTTTATCGGAGTCGCTATTTGAAAATCGCGCTCACGATGCGCGCGATCGATTCGATCGGAGATGGGCTCAAAAGCACGATCGCGTCGCTGCCGGCTTTCGCCTGTCTTTCGCCGGTGATCGACGAATTCATTCGCGCCGCGAAGCTCAAGACCGAGACTCTGCGCACGGACGTGGAGGTGTTCGACGTGTGGTCGTCTTTCGTGGTCGCGAACGAGACGCTGTGCGAATTCGAACCCGCGGCTCCCGCGACGGACTTCGCGGCTTGCGTCGAGTTTCGCGCCATCCTTCGCGCGGGCGCCGATCTCGTTTCGTCAATGGCGCGAGCGCGCGTGTCGATGCCGAAAAGCACGTGTGCGCTGCTCGAGCGTTGTGAGGCTTTGCGCCAGAGCCTGAAAAAGCGCGACCTCACGCCGCGGTCGGGCGCGCTCAACGAGCCTGCTCGGCTTCCTTGAGCTCGGCTCGTTCGGCGCGCCTGCACGCTTTCATCTGGTTGACGGCGTCTTTCGCGTTCGCGATCAGCGCGCTGGGGCTCGCCAAGAGTTCGGTCGATTGCTGTTCGCACTCGAAGTCCACGGCTCAAAGCATCGATTCCATGACGTGGCTCGCTACAAATTTGGAACCCAAGAGAATGTATACAAGCCGCCGCTAGCGCGCAGGTTTTGATACAAATTCGCGCTCGGCTGGTCGCTCGAGTCATCGGCAAAAACGAAATTTACGCCGTCCGGACCCAGCGTGAGCGCGCCGAAATCGACGTTGACGAAGAAAAGTCGGGGATCGACGCGCAGCAAGAGGCCACCTCGTTCTTCGATCTGCACCGCAGTGAGAATCGGCGAAACCACGCGTTGCTTGCAAATCGGGCTGGCGAACTCGCTCGTGCTGGCGTTCGGCAAGCGATTCGAACTCGAAATCGTGAGCGCGGCGCTGAAAGGTCGGACCTCGCCCGCGCGCGTTGCGCTGCCTTCGAGCGAGAGGATCGGCAAATTCGCCGGCTGCTCGGCTTCGTCGACTGGGCCTTGCGTGAGCCACACCTGGCCGGAGAGCGCGAGCTCGGTCGTGCCGTGACCGCGCACGGGAAATGGTTGGGCCTCGCCCGAAAGCAAATCGACGTCGAGACCGTCAGTGACTTGCGCGACGTAGGTGCCGGGCAAAATACAATCGGTGCCTTGCGCGCCAGAGGTTGGCTGAGTCTGCACCAAGTAGATCGCGCCAACGTGCAGCTTTGCCGTCGTCAGTTCGATCTGCCAGCCCAGGCTATTGGAGAAATCGAGCGGCGCGCCGGCTCCCGCACCCGTGGGACCCGAAGCCGCGGCGTCGAAATCGACGACATTGCCGCCCGTGGTGCCGACGCAACCCGCAGAGACCAGTGCGCAGAGCCCGAGCGTGGCGCAAGAAAGCGCATGCGAATGAAACATCACGCACCTCCGAAATGTACGGAAAATTGGCCAAAAATGCCGCGCGGCGCGCCCGCGGTGAACGTCCGCTCCGGCACCAAGGTGGGCCCGGAGCGACTGTTCGGGTTGAAGTTCGACGCGTAGTTGAACTCGTCGTCGCGGTACTTCGTGTCGAGCAGATTGGTGATGCTGAGCCCGAGCTCGTAGTGTGACCAGCCGACGCTGGCCGTCGAATCGATGGTGAAGATCGAGTCGCTGCGTTCGCCGTACGGCAGCGCGCGCGGCCCGACGTAAGTGACGCCAATGCCGAGCGAGCCTTTCACGCTCTGCCCGAGCGACGGCAGCGAAAGTTTGCTGAAGAGCGCGGTGTCCGAACGCAGCACGACGCCGGGCACGTACGCGACGAGCAAATGCGTGTCGTCGTATGCGGATTTGACCAGCGTGAGGTTGAGCGATTCGTCGAAAAAAGATCCACCGAGCCGCGTCGCGCCGGCCCAACCGGTGCGCGTCGTGCCCACGCCGATCACGTTTCGGCCTTCGTTGGCATCGAAGATCGAATCGTGGTCGACGTGCGTGACGAAAAAGATCGACTGCGCCGAAGCGCTGAGCCTATCCCACTGACGTGCAAAGGCGACGCCGCCTTCATAGGCTTTGATGCTCGCGAACGGCGTGGCCACGTCTTGGGTGATGTAACTCGGGTCGATCGAGCGGACGCCTTGGCCGTAACTCGCCGACAGGGAAAACCCAGAAAAAGGACCGAAAATCAGCGATGCGCGCGGCAATACCGCGATGCTCGCCGTGCTCGCTCGCTGATCCGGCTCGCGCGGCCGCCCGAAGTCTTGCTGCGTGAGACAGCTCTGATCGATCGGCGGATTCGTGGTCGACGGGTGCGCGACGCTGTGCGCCGCGCAATTATCGGTCACGCCGTAGCCGAAGAAGTCGCCGCGCACGCCGCCGCGCAAGCTCACGAACGAAATTGGTTTCACGTCGGCATCGGCGTACAAACCAATGTCGCTCAAGCGCGAGTCGAGATCGGCGTCGGTTTGATACGGCACGCCGGTGGCGGCTTCGAGCCGCTGTTGCACCGCGCTCACCACGTCTCCACGCGCGAAGTAACCGAGCTCGAGGTGTTGCGGCAGCCCGAGTGCCTTCGCGCTCCAGCGCGCCGAACCGCGCGCGCCGAGCGTGAACTCGTTCATGTCTTGATCGATCATGTCGCCGCGCTGTACGTGCGGGCTCTGCAGCGGCTCTTGCACGTCCAGCAAAAAGCCGGTGAAGTTTTCGAGCAACCGCAAGTAGCGATAGGTCACGAACACCTGTTGCGTGAACGTCGCGTCCCCAGCGCGCGATTCGATGTCCGCCGCGAGCGAATAGCGCGAGGCATCTCCGCCTTCCGGTACTTTTTCGCCCGCGAATGAAGATCGATTGTAGCTGTCGTAAAAGCCTATTTTGCCTGCTTCGTAGTCGTCTTCGCGGATCACGCCGGCGGAGTGAAAGTGCGTGTCGTGCGCGCTCGCGAGTACACGATACGAACCGGTTTTGCCGACGCGGCCTTCGTATTGACCCATCGCGGTCGCG
>DATATR010000270.1:0-5572 GCA_036268695.1 Polyangiaceae bacterium
CGCCGTTCACTGAGCAGCGGCGTAGAGCTCGAGCCCCGCGACACGCAACGTGCCCGACGAGCTCAACACGAGCTTCTGATTGCTCACCGTCACCGGATATGGCCCGACCTTCGCCCAGGCCGGCGCGGCTCCGACCGTCTCGGCGCAAAACGTATCTAGCTCGTTGCTCTGCGCGAAAAATTGCGCCGTCTCGGCCCCGTCGCCAGAAATCAGGTAGGCGTAGAGCCAGTAACTGCCGTTCGGGACGCTCAAGGTCGCGTTCTGGCCGTCGACCAGCACGAGCGCGGATTCGAGCATCGGTAAATAGGCGCTATCCGTCGGCGGAAACGGCGTGGTGTTGGTGTGGAACACTTCGCCCGAAAATTCGACGATCGGATCGCTGCCCGCGCGATAGTCGAGCCCTTGCGCGCTGAAGGCATTGCCCGCGAAATTCACGGCCGTGTAAAAACACTGCTCGGGTCGGTCGAACGTGGGCGGCGTGCCCCAGACGAGCTCGCCCTTGTAGTAAACGGCAATCTTGGTGTTGTCCGCATACGTGGTCTGGTTCGCGTACGAATAGTTCGCGTTTTGATTGAACATGCCGCCCGAGGCGGAGCCGTCTTGAATCGATTGCGTGAGCTCGAGCGTGTCGTTGAGCAACATCGAGCGAGAGGTCGTGAATGTGACCTCGAGATACGAGTCGGTGAGCGAATTCATGGGCAAGACGCGCACGATGTTCCACTCGGTTTGCTGGCCCACATCCATGCTGTCGAGCGTGGCGATCGTGGCATAAGGCACGATCGGATCGGCGACATCACCAGCAGCGCGCGAAAAATAGTAGCGAATCGCGATGTCTTTCAGGGACGCGTTAGCCTGCGGCTCGGGATTCAAGAATTGGAGCCGCAGCAAGAATTGCAATGTGTTCGTGCTGCTCACCGCGACGACGGTCTCGGCCTGAAGCTCGAATAGCGGATCGCACGTGCTTGCCATGCAGCTGCCGCTGATGCAGTCGGTGTCGTGCTGGCAAGCCTCGCGCGTCGGGCCGTAGCAAGCTCGGCAGCTCGGACCACCACAATCGACGTCGGTTTCGTCACCATCTTTTTTGTTGTTGAAGCAGTGCGTCGGTGCCGTCGCGTTGCTTCCCGCGTCCATGCCGGCGCTGGCGATCGTGCATTCGGGTAGCCCGCCGCTGTCGCCGGCCGCGCCGCCCATCGCTGTGCCGCCGCTGCCGCTCGCGCCGCCGCCCGTGCCCGCGTCGCCGCCAGTCGCGCTACCCGCGCTCGAGCCCGCGCTGCCACCGATCTCGGCGCCGCTACCGCTCGCTCCACTCGCCCCGCTCGCTCCAAACTCATACTTGGGAAAGCCGCATGCCGATACGAACAGCGCCAATGCCACGGCCCAGAAGAGCCAGGCGCGAGCGCGAAAAGGGTCGGCGCCACCTCGTTCCAAGCACACAAGCATCGAAGCCTCAGATGGTACCATGTCCCGCCCCGAACGAAAGACTCGCGGCAAACTCGCGAACCTTCGCCGATGTAAGTTCGAGCTCGTCGGGCGGCCAAACTCTGCCGCGAAAAGTATGGACCGCGAAGCATTTCTCGATCGAGTTGCGGCGCGCTTGGGGCGCGCGACAGCAACGGCCACCACCTCGTTCGGTGATCGGTGTGCCGCAATTCGACGAGCCTTCGCCCAATATCCCCACAACGGCAAGCTTGCTTCAAAGGTTTAGCCAAGAAGCTCACAGCCGTCGGCGGAGGCGTGAGGATCGTCGGGAATGTTCGGCAAGCAAATATTGCGCTCCGCGAGGAGATTGCCCATTTCGAGGCCGCGCGTGTGGTCACTTCCGCTCGAAGTGAGTTCACGCATTTCGAGCTCGAATGGTTGTGGCAAGAGCTCGGCGCACGCGCGGTGCAGGACCCAGGAATGCAAAGCGAAGCCGAACAGCGCGTAGCCTCCTCTGCCGCGCAAATCGGCATCACGGCGGTCAGCTGCGCGATCGCAGACACGGCTCGCTGCTCGTCACCGCGGCGCCCACTCGGCCACGCGCGCTGAGCTTGCTCTCGAGCGTGCACATCGCGCTCTTGTTTGCGACTCAAATTCGCCCGACGCTCGGTGCCGCGTTCGCGCTGCTCGAAGCGCGTGACGAGCTTCCATCCGGCGCGCACGTGATCACTGGGCCGAGTCGCACGAGCGACATCGAAAACGATCTGACCATTGGTGTGCACGGACCTTCGGCTGTCACGCGATGTGGTCGAGGCCCGCTTCGCGCTGAAGGCCCGCGCCGAGCGCGCGCTCGACGATCCTTTTTTGCGACGCGCAGTGCGCATCACGGTCGAGCGCCTGCGCGCGGGCCGCGACCTCAGCACGGCTGCGCTCGGGACAGTGGGAGGCTTGGCGCGAGCGAGGTCGCGCCGGGCGCAGCCACGTGATCCAAAATCTCGACTACCATTTAGTGGAATTTTCGGCGAATTTCAGCGAACTCGTCGGGCAGGTTCACTTCGCGGCTGACGCGGCGGAGGCGCGCGAACTCGTGCTCGGCATCGCCGAACGCACATGGGCGAAGCTGGCGCGGCACCGGCCGTTGCCGGAGCCCGCGGCGCGTTCGTTTCGCGAGCGGTTTCGTGAGCTCGATCGCGAGCGCTAAGCGCCGCTGTAGCTCTCAGTGATAACCGGGCGGAGGCTCGCTCGGCTTTTCTTGGAAGCTCAAACTCGCCACGCGCACGAAGGCTTCGAAATCGTCGTCACCGCGCGCGGTAATCAGCTGATGATCGGCGATCACCGCGTCCGGCACCCAATCAGCGCCGGCCGCTTCGAGCTCGACGCGAATTTCGGGGTTCGACGTGAGTGCGACGCCAGGTTCGAGTCCTGCGTCTTCGACGAGCAACGGACCATGATCGAGCGTGGCGATCCATTTGCCGCCTTCGATGAAGCTCCGCACGAAATCGCACGCTTCAGCCGAGCGCCGGAGATTTTCGACGGCCGTGGCCGCGCCTGGAATGCACAGCGCATGAAAGAGCTCGGGCGCAGTGTCGCGCAGGCGCGCGTCCGCTTGCACGCCTGCTCCGTCTTTCGCTCGTTTGAGCTCGAGGTTGTCCGCAATCAGCACGATTTCGGCACCGGCGAGCTCAAATGCCTCGCGCAGCGTGGACAGACGCTCCAACTCGAGGCCATCCGCCTCGAGCATGGCCACGCGCTTGCCGCACAGCGGACGAAATTTTTCGAGGGCACGAACTAAACCGGACTCGCTATTGAGATGCATCATGGCTCATTTACTCAGTGCTGCTTGCGCGGAACGCGAGGCGTCGGCGCGGTGCGCATCCAGGCGATTCCGAGCACGAACGCGATGACCAACGCCGAAAGCAGCACGGTGACGACGCCCACCATTGAATGCAGCGCAATCGCGATCACGACTGCTACGATCAATGCCGCGGTGAGAGCCGCGACGCCTTTCCATTGGCGATTCATGAGAATTGGAATCAGCAACGCGCGTGCCAACCGGGAATAACGCGAAGCAACTCAGATGGACTCCTGACTTGCACGTCATGTGACTGCTTGGTCGCCCCGCTGAGGCGGATAGTCACAAGCTCGGACCCCGCAAAATAACGGCGAATTCGCGGCAATTTCTCTGACTTTACCTTAGCGATGGAGTGGCACGCCGACTGCAGAGTGCGCTCGAACGAGCAATCACGATGAAACTCGATACTTCGATGCACAAGCGGACTTTTCTTTCGGTGCCGCGTAGTGCGCAGCACGGTGTGCTGGCGTTGAGTGCGAAATTTCCCGCTTGGGATGCGCTGCTCTTGGTCGCGATCGCGCTACTGGCGCTGAGCGTGTTCGAAGTTGCAGCGTGGCTCGCTGCCGCGTCGCTGTCGACGTTGGTTTGCTCCGTGGCGTTCGTGCCAACGGTTCTGTTTCTGGTGGCGGTGTGCTCCGAGAGAGCGCGCTAGTCGATTTCGTTCGATAGCTAAAAAGCTCCAAATTCGCGAGGGAAGTATGAAATATTTGAACTCAGTCGTTTCAATATCGAGCCTGTTGGCTCTATTTGCCGCGGGTTGCGGCAGCTCAGCGGTCCCGCTCGACAAGCTGACCGACGCCAAAGCGACAGTACGCGCGGCGCAAGAAGCAGGCGCGCAGAACACGCCGCAAGCCGCGCTCCACCTCAAGATGGCAAACGACGAGCTCGCTCAAGCGCAAAAAGCGTTGAACGACAAAGACAACGATCGCGCCCGCTTGCTTCTGAATCAAGCACAAGCCGATGCCGATCTGTCGCTCGCGCTCGCGCGCGGTACCGAAGAGAAGGCCCAGGCCGAGCAAGCGCAGGCCAAGATCGATGGCCTCTTGAAGCAAGCGCAGTAAGCCAGATTTTCCGCGTTTTACAGGAGTTTCATCATGAAAATCTCGACCATCGCCGTCGCAAGTTCGCTCTTCGCTGCCACGGCATGCGCGGCTACCACCCCGACTCCGGAGCTCGTGAACGCGCGCCAAGCCTACGATCGCGCGCGCACCGACCCGACCGCGCAGCTCGTGCCGGACAGTGTCTTGACCGCGAAGCAGGCGCTCGACAAAGCCGAGTCCGTGCACGACAAGGACCCGGGCTCGGACGCCGAGCGCAGCTATTCGTACGTCGCGGAACGGCGCGCTGAGCTCGCGCTCGCGCTGGGCGAGAATGCCCGCGTGAAGCAGCAACTCGACGCTTCTGACCAACACTACAGCGAGCTCGAAGACAAACTCCGCACCAACGCGCAAACTCAACTTGGCGCCGAGCGCAGCCAGGTGAGCCAGCTCGGCGCGCAGCTGGTGCAAACGCAAAACGGCCTCGCCGCCGAAACCGACGCGCGGAAAGCCGCCGAAGCGCGCGCTCAACGCGCGATGGAGAGCCTGAACAAGATCGCTCAGGTCAAAGAAGAAGCGCGTGGCATGGTGATCACGCTCTCCGGCCAAGTGCTGTTCGTGACCGGCAAGAGCGAGCTCTTGCCTGCCGCGCAAGATCAGCTCGATCAAGTCGCGAGAGCGCTGAAAGATCAGGGCGACCTCAAGCCGATGGTGGTCGAGGGCTACACCGACTCGGTCGGCTCCGACCAAGCCAACCTGAAACTATCGAAGGATCGCGCGGACGCCGTGCGCAATTACCTGATCAGCAAAGGCATTCCTTCGGACAAGATCAGCGCCGTCGGCAAGGGCAAGGCGAACCCGGTCGCGAGCAACGACACGCCTGACGGTCGCGCCAACAATCGCCGCGTGGAAATCGTGGTCCAAGGCGGCAAGAGCTCGAGCAGTGCCAACTCCGATATAACGAAGTGAGGAGGCACTGTATTACCCTAACGGGTGATACACGGTCAATATGACCGGGCTCGGACGGGCGCACGCGAAGCAAGCGCGGGCGCCCGTCGTTTTTTTGTGCGGGAGAGTAGCGGCTACGGCTTTTCGCGGCCTGCGCGCTCGATGCCATGCCGGGAGGCATCATGCGAGGCGGCCGAGCATCCGCCGGCTGCCGCGAACTTGCCCGATCCATTCGAGCCTGCGCACGAGGTTCGATTTCTGGTGCTTTGATTGAAAGTTGAAATTCGGTGTTTGGGTGGAAGCAGCGAGGCAGCAC
>DATATR010000271.1:0-9236 GCA_036268695.1 Polyangiaceae bacterium
CGAGCGCGCGAAGCACAATTGGAGAGCGAGCTCCGCCAGCGCTTCCCCGTGACGATCGACGACCAGGCACTGGCCCAAGTGAAAATTCCCGAGCCGGCGAGCAGCGGCTCGGCCGCGCCCGCGGTGAGCGCGCGATGACCGGCTCGATCCCGCCCTCGATCTCTTCTTTGCCGCCGCCGGATTCGGGCGAGCAGGAGGTGCAGCCGCCCGATCCGACGGGACTGAGCATCCTGCCGGACCTCGACGAGCAACATTGGGGTTCGCAGCTCCGCAACGCGATTCGCACGGTGCAGGGACTGAGCGAGAAGCTCTTGCTCTCTACCGAAGAGCTCGCGGGCGCGACCGCCGCCGAGCGCGCTGGTCTGCCGATTTCGGTCACGCCGTACTACTTGTCCCTATGCGATCCGCACGATGCGAATTGCCCGATTCGAAAACAAGTCGTGCCTCACGCGCTCGAGGGCCGTGCCGTCCCGGGGGACTTGCGCGATCCACTCGGCGAAGAGGCGCATGAAGTCGCGCCTGATTTGATTCAGCGCTACCCCGATCGCGCGCTCTTGCTCGTGACCGATCGTTGCGCAGTGTATTGCCGCTTCTGCACGCGGAGTCGCATCGTCGGAAGCGGCGGCGGACCACGCTCGGAGCTGCGCCTGATGCCGGCCTTCGAATATCTGCGCGAGCACCCGCAGATCCGCGACGTGATCGTCAGCGGCGGCGATCCGCTGGCCATGAGCACGAATCGAATCGTGCGCATTTTGCAGGCGCTCCGCTATATCCCGAGCATCGAGACGATCCGCGTCGCCACGCGCATGCCGGTGGCGCTGCCGCAGCGAATCACGCACGAACTCGTGCAGGCGCTGCGCCCGTTTCACCCGGTTTGGATCATGACGCACTTCAATCATCCGCGTGAGCTCACCGCGATCGCGCGCGAAGGCCTGCGTCGCTTGGTCGACGGCGGATTCCCGGTGATGAATCACACGGTGCTGCTCCGCGGCGTGAACGACGACAGCGCTGTCTTGAGCGAGCTCTTCCGCGGCCTCGTGCGCGAGCGAGTCAAACCGTACTACTTATTGCAAACCGATCCGGTGCGCGGCACCGGGCATTTGCGCACGCCGCTCGACACCGGGCTTCGAATCATGGAGCAGCTGCAAGGTCGCTTGAGTGGCATCGCGCTACCGAAATTCATCGTCGATACGCCTGGTGGTCTCGGCAAGGTCCCGGTGCACCCGAACTACATCGTGTCGCGCGGCAACGGCGTTACGCGCTTTCGCACCCATCGCGGCGAAGAAGTCGACTACATCGATCCGCCGGAATGAGCGCTCAAAGCGGGATGTTACCGTGTTTTTTTGGGGGATTTTTCTCGCGCTTGTTGGCCAAGAGCGAAAGGTAGCTGGCGAGCCTCCTGCGTAAATTGCGCGGCTCGATCACTTCGTCGATGAAGCCGAGCTCCGCGGCGTGGAACGGGTTTGCGAAGCGCGCGCGGTACTCGTCGACGAAAGCCGCGCGTGCCGCAGCCTTGTCCGTCGCCGCCTCGATTGCCTTTTGGTACACGATGTTGACCGCGCCGTCGGGGCCCATCACGGCGACCTCGGCCATCGGAAACGCGAGGTTCACGTCGGCGCGGATGTGTTTGCTGCTCATCACGTCGTAAGCGCCGCCGTAGGCTTTGCGCGTGATCACGGTCAACTTCGGCACGGTCGCCTCACAAAACGCGAACAGCAATTTCGCGCCATGGCTGATGATGCCGCGATGCTCTTGATCGACGCCGGGCAAAAATCCCGGCACGTCCACGAAGGTCACGAGCGGCAAGTTGAAGCAATCACAAAACCGCACGAAACGCGCCGCTTTGACGCTCGCGTCGATATCGAGCACGCCCGCCAGCACCGCCGGCTGGTTGGCCACGATACCGACTGGCCGTCCGCCGATGCGGGCGAAACAAGTCAGGATATTTTTGGCGAAGGCTTCGTGCACCTCGAGCAAATGGCGGTCGTCGACCACGGCGCGGAGCACTTCCAACATGTCGTACGGCTTGTTGCTCTCGCTCGGCACGATTTGATCGAGCTCCGGCGCGTCGCGATCGGTCGGATCGGCGCTCGCGCGGCGCGGCGGATCCTCCGCGTTGTTCGCTGGCAAAAAACCCATCAGCTCGCGGATGCGTGACAAGCACGCTGCGTCGTTCGGAGCGGTGAAGTGACATACGCCGCTCGTCGCGGCATGCGAGCTCGCTCCGCCGAGATCCTCTTTGCTCACCTCTTCGTGAGTCACCGTGCGAATGACGTCCGGCCCAGTGATGAACATGTAGCTCGACTTTTCGACCATGAAGATGAAGTCGGTGATCGCCGGCGAGTAGACGGCTCCTCCGGCGCACGGACCCATGATCGCGCTGATTTGCGGCACGACGCCGCTCGCCAGCGTGTTGCGCAAGAAGATGTCGGCGTAGCCGCCGAGCGACTCGACGCCCTCTTGAATGCGCGCGCCACCGGAGTCGTTGAGCCCGATGATCGGTGCGCCGACGCGTAGCGCGTGGTCCATGACCTTCGTGATCTTTTGCGCGTGTGCGGCGCCGAGCGAGCCACCGAAGACCGTGAAGTCTTGCGCGAACACGAATACGGCGCGGCCATCGATCGTGCCTTGACCGGTGACGACGCCGTCGCCCGGGATGCGTTGCTCTTGCATGCCGAAGTCGCTGTTTCGATGAGTCACGAAGCGCCCGATTTCGACGAAGCTGCCCGGATCGAGTAACAGCTCGATCCGTTCGCGTGCGGTGAGTTTGCCGAGCGCGTGCTGCTTGTCGATGCGCGCTTGGCCGCCGCCGACAGCGGCGCGCTGTTCGAGCTCGGCCAATTTTTCGGCGGCGCCGAGCGGCCGTGTCAGGTCTTTGGATTTGGGGTCGGTCACGATCGATCCGCTGGTTATAGGGCTATTTTCAACGCGAAGAGCAACAGCACGATCGCGGCGAGCGTGCCCGCGAGCTTGACGCCTTGCGCGGCGCGAGACCGATCATAAGCGTCGAGCGCGCGCAAATGCAGTTCACAGCGAATCAAGAGCGCATCGGCGCGCTCACTTGCAGCGCGCAGCTGAGCCAGCACCGTTTCGGGCACCGAGACGTCGCCAGGCGCAGCGAGCACCGCGCGCCCGAGTTCCGCGAACGCGCTTCGCTTCTGCTCCGCGGTCTCATCCAAACTGCGACCACGCGCGTCGAGCTCAGCTTGATAATGCTGAACCAAGGCGAGCCGCTTCCGCTCGGCGAGGCGTTCGTTCCGACGCGCCGCCGCGACTCGCGCTGAGGCTTCGTTCAGCGCGGATTTGGCGCGCTCGAGCTCGGCTTTAGCTTGCGCCGCGTCGGGCTCCAAGCTCGCGGTTCGTGCGCGAAGTTCGGCCAAGCGCAAGGCCTCGGGCTCCGGAATATGCTCGCCCTGCGGACCGAGCTTCTGCTCGGCGAGCTGCACCAGCGAGCGAACCTCGATCTGCACACGCTTGAGCTTGGCCTCAGCGCGTTGCATCGCTTCCAATCGCTGATCGTATTTGTGTTGCGCGTCGCGTTCCTGCCCGAGCTCGTTCGTGAGTCGAGCGGCGATTTGCTCGAGCTCGCTGTCGATCGCGCTGGCCTGCTCGTTCAGCTCGAGGCTGACGGAAGAAAGCGCTTTTCCGCGCTGATCTGCGGTGCGCTCGAGCTCCAGCAGCGGCGAGAGCAAGCGCCGGAACTGCTCGCGCGGTTCGAGCTCGGGCGCGAGCGCGCGTCCGAGTTCGGCCAGCGCGGCTTGTCGTTCGACTTCGGCGCGCGTGTACTCGGCGTCGAGCGCGACCAGCGCGTGCTTGAGCTCGCGTTGCCGAACGAATACGCGATAAGCATAAAGAGGAGTCAGGTGCGGCGAAGTCGGCGCGGCGCCGTAGCCGGCGAGCAACGCGAGCTCGACCGGCTCGATCGCGAGCCGATCGCGCGCTGGCGCGACGCCGCTTGGCCAAGCCTGCGCGTTCGTCGGGTGCGCGGGGCTTCGCGCTTGCGGCGCATGCTCGCGCGCGTCGAGAGCGAGGTCGACTGTTGCGCTGCCGGCCAAGAACGCGTCGTCGTCAAATAGATTCGGCTCTGCCGATACGGTGGCCGTGTTGCGAGACGAACGCACGACCGGCTCGAGCTCGAGGTCCGGCACCTCGAACCCTTGCGGCGATGGCTTTGGCTGCGACTCACTCATGAGTACCCACGAAAAAAGTGCGCGCTTATAACCTACCTCGGATTGGGGCACGCGAAACGCGGCTCGAACGCGGCCAGCTTGGCAAGGCGCGCGGGCTGCGCTATGCCGTTCCCTGTCACTCGATTGTGGGTCCGCCGACAGCGCAGCTTGAACCCCGCCAGGCCCGGAAGGGAGCAACGGTAGAGAAAAGCGGGTGTGGCGGGCCCTCCAACCTCTCTCCTGGTTGCGAGTGATTCAGACGCCGAACATCTCGATCACCGCGCCGTTGTGCGCGAGTGGCGCATCGAGCGCGTAGTGCACCAGCGTTTGCGCCACTTCATCGGCGGTCATGCGCGGTGGGAAGCCGCTGCCTTCCAGCATGCGCGTGTCGACCGAGCCGGGTAGGACCGCGCAAGTCATGAGCCCGCTCTCGCTTAGTTCCTCCGCGAGGCTCTTCATGAAGCCGACGATTGCCCACTTGGTCGCGCAATAGGCCGAGAGGTTCGCGCTGCCGAGCGTGGAAGAAATACTGCCGACGAACACGATGCGCCCGCTCTTCCGCGCGCGCATTGCTGGCAGTAGCGCGCGCGTGAGCAGGTACGGCGCAGTCAGATTGATCTGCAGGTGTGCTTCCCACGAAGCGAGCGTCGTGTCTTCGACGCTGGTGCGCGCGGCGATGCCGGCATTGTGAATCACTGCGTCTGGCGCGCCGCACGTGCGCAAGAATTCGGCTGCGGCGCTCTCGACGGCGCGGGCATCCGCGGCATCCGCGGCGAGCTCGATCACGCGCTCTGCGCCATTTTCAAGGCAAATTGCTGTGGTATCGCGTTGTTCGACGGAAGGCCGCCCAAGCAGGCCGAGCTCCGAGCCGCGCTTGGCGCAAGCGATTGCGGCGGCGCGCCCGACGCCGCGGCTCGCGCCGGTGATGAGCACGCGCGTCACTTCGCGCCCTCTGCTCGACCGAGCGCGAGCGCGATCTCGGAGATCGCTTCGCGCGACGCGAGCTCTCCGGCGCGCGCCGAGCTGCGCACGATGGCCGCCGCCTGCCGCTCGCCACGCGCGCGCAGACAGCCGTGTTCGAGCTCGAGCTCGCAATACGCTCCGCGTGCGCCCGCATGCTCGATCAGCGCGCTGACGACGTTCTGCGCGATTGCTTCTTGCAACGTGAGCCGGCGCGCAAACGCATCCACGAGCGCCGTGATCGTGCCGATGCCGAGCAAGGCCGCGCCCGGCAAATACACCACGTGCGCGACGCCCAGCGCGGGCAACAAATGATGCGGACAAGTGCTCGCAATCGCGATTTCCTTGATCGCGACGAGCCCGGCTTTCACCGGCCCGGTCGCGTCGCACGAACCGTTGCGAATCAGCTCGCGCACGTCCACCGAGTGACCGCGCAGCAGATCCTGTGTGAACGCCTCGGTGACGCGTTCGGGGGTCTCCGCGAGATCTGCGTGTTCGTGAGGATCGAAGCCGAGCGCCTTGAGAAAATCCGAGATGGCGCGCTCTGCGGCTTCGCGATTGACGGGCATCGACTGACAGGGATCGAAAAAATCTAATTCAACAAATGACGTCGCACGTCGGCCGAGAGGGGGCGCCTGCCGCGATATCCGGATTCGAGTTCGTGATAGTAAGCAAGCGAGTCCTCACCATAACGCCAACATAGCCAGACCAACTTTTCGCCGATTCGCCCGTAGAAATCGACTAACCCAATCTGCGGATCCTTGATCACACCGCCCATGGTTTGAACGCGTGCCCAGCCTGCTTCGTAGCGTTGGATCCGCTTTTTCAAGTCGTGTTTGAGCCGCAAGACTTCTGGGCGATCGTCGGCGCCGGGCTCGAGCGAATCGGGCGTCACGCCGGAAAGCCGCGTGAGCTCCGCCAAGTCGTGTTCGATATCGCTTTGTTCTCGTAGCTGATCACCGACTAGCTCGGACAGATCCGGAATCAGCGCGTTGACTTCGGAGATCGTGAAGACGCGTTGTGCGGTCATGCAGAATTTCCCACTGGCGATATGCTCAAAGCTTAGCATCCCTGAGCGAGCGTCAACAGCTTTCGACCGGCTCGAGTGCGCGCGCGTGGTCGACACAGAAATGCCGCAGAACGCCGATGAATCCGCCGGAAGTCGTCGATTTCCCGGCACGAGACGAGTCAGGCTTGTGGCCAGAGAATGATCGCGAATTTGGTGAGGAAAAAGTCTGCGATCAGGATCGCAATCGAAATCACGACGACGGTGCGTGTGGTGCTATTGCCCACGCCTGCGGTGCCGCCCTTCGTAATCATACCGAAGTGACAACCAACGAGTGCGATGATCGCGCCGAAGAACGGCGTCTTCAACATGCCCGCGAGAAAGTCCGACATCAAAACCGCGGAGAGCGCGCTGCGAAAGAAGAATGCGGACGGAATATCGAATTGAAGATCGGTGATTGCCATCGCGCCGGCAAAACCAAGCACGAGCGAAAACGCGGCCACGACCGGCATCACGATCACCGAAGCAGCCAGGCGCGGCCAGACCAATTTCTTCAGCGGGTCGGCGCCGAGTGCGCGAATCGCGTCGATTTGCTCGGTCACGGCCATCGCGCCGAGCTCGGCGGCCATACCCGAGCCGATCCGGCCGCCGACGATGACGGCGGTGAGCGTGGGCGCGAGCTCGCGCGCGAAGCTCAGCGCAATCACCCTTCCGGTATATTCGAGGCCGCCGAATTTCTGGAGCCCGAACGCGAACTGCACGGCCATGACCATGCCGATGAACACGCTGGTGACCACCACGATGCCGACGGATGCGACGCCGAGCGATTCGAGTTGGCGCACGATCGCGCGGCCCTCCAGCGGACGGCGAAAGCCGGCGCGAACGCTGCCGATGAGCATGCGCGAAATCACGCCGATGTGCTCGAAGAAGCCGAGCACCTCCTCCGATTTTCGTTCCAAAAAGCTCGGTGGCGGCGGCGGCGGCGTGAGGCTCGGTCGCGGCACCATGCTCGGCCGATTCTGCGAATCAGGCGAGGCCTGCGGGTTGGAAGGAGAGGACGCGATCTCCATCTTCACTCGATGGTCGCGAAGCCGTGTACGAAGCCGTCGAATTGTGCGAGCGCACCCGAGTCGGCGCCCGGCGCGGCGATGTACATGAAATCGTACACGCAGCCGTTCTTCTTCAAAACGTAGACGACGAAATGCTTTTTGACGCCGTCGAGCGCGGCGTCGATTTCAGTGCGCATCGCGTCGCGGTCGTCGAGGCTGAGCGTCTTTTGCGAAATCACGTCGCGATCGGTGAACTCCAAAAACAGATGCTGGGTCAGCGAAGCGAGTGGCACGTCGTCGCCGTCGACTCCGCAGCGGCCGTTCAGCGCGATGGTCGCGTTCGCGGGATCGTCGCGAAACGCGAGCAGCGCGTCGTCGTCGATGCTGCGCCAGGAGCTTGGGATTTGGCCAACGCGGAAGTGCATTTCGCCGCCCTGATAGATGCGTCCGTCGAAGTGGGTCGAAGCGCAGCCGCAGCCGAGCGCGGACCAAACAACGAGCGAGGGAACCAAGCGCGAAAGCCCGCGGCGCACCATGAACGCCGCCACCCTAGCATCAACCCCAGAGGGCGGAAGAGGCGGCAGAGTCGCCGTTCGGGCCCGGGCTCGGATTCAGGCTAAAGTGTGCGCCGATGCTTCCGGTCGCCGACCAAAACCCGACGCGCACGACGCCGTTCGTGAACTACGCGTTGATCGTGCTCAACATCGTCGCGTTCCTTTACGAATGGACGCAGATCTTGGTCCACGGTGACAGTTACGTCGTCTCGGGCTTCGGGCTCGTGCCGACGCGCATTTGGGCGGATCCACTAGGTGAAGGCTTCACGATCTTCAGCAGCATGTTCATGCACGGCAGCTGGGGTCACCTCGGCGGCAACATGCTCTTCTTGTGGATCTTCGGCGACAACGTCGAGGACGCGATCGGACATCTACGCTACCTCGCGTTCTATCTCGGTTGCGGCGTCTGCGCGGCAGCGGCTCAAGTGCTCACGAACACGTCGAGCCCCGCGGCGATGGTCGGCGCATCGGGCGCGATTGCCGGCGTGCTCGGCGCGTACCTCGTGCTTTATCCGCGCGCGCCGGTGACGGTGTTCGTATTCATTTTCTTCATCTCACTCCCGGCCTGGGTCGTGATTGGTGAATGGTTCTTGCTCAATCTCACCGGCGGCGTGCAGTCGCTCGGCCTCGGTTCGTCGGGTGGCGTCGCGTTCTTCGCGCACATCGGCGGCTTCTTGGCAGGCGTGCTCGGCGTTCGCGTGGCGATGTCCGGGCGAACTCGGGCGCAGGCGTCGGTGTTCACCGGTTTTCGGAATGTGCCGCGGAGTCGCTTCGGATTGCCGCCCTCGTCACGTGGTTCGGGTTTGCCCGGACCTGGCCCTGGACGTTGGGATTCCTGGCGCTGAAGTTTTGGCCGCGACTGAGGTAGAATTGTCGCCGCTCTGATGGCTTCACTACCGCGGCTCTACAACACGCTCACTCGCACGATCGAAGAACTGTCGCCGAAGGGCGAGCGAGTCGGCATCTACTGTTGTGGTCCGACCGTGTACGACGTGCCGCACGCGGGCCACGCGCGGGCCGCGCTGGCACCGGATCTGCTCGTGCGCCGGCTGCGCGGCAAAGGCGTCGAAGTGAACTATGTCCGGAACATCACCGATGTAGACGACAAGATCCTCGCGCGTGCCGAAAAAAATGGCGAGCCGCCGCTCGAGCTCTCCAGGCGCATGGCGGCGATCTACCAGCAGCAAATGCAAGAAGTCGGCTGCCTCGCGCCCGATCACGAGCCGCGCGTAAGCGAGCACCTGACGGACATCTTCCAGCTGATCTCGACCTTGCTCGAAAACGGCAGCGCCTACCTGATCGAATCGGTGAACGGTCGTAAAGACGTTTACTTTTCGGTGCGGAGCTTCAGCGATTACGGCAAGCTCTCACGCCGCAAGATCGACGACTTGATCGCCGGCGCGCGCGTCGAAAAGGACGACGCCAAGCGTGACCCTTTGGATTTCGCGCTGTGGAAGAGCGCGGCCGCCGAAGATTGGGGCTGGGATAGCCCGTGGGG
>DATATR010000272.1:0-4955 GCA_036268695.1 Polyangiaceae bacterium
CCCCGTGATCTTCCGCTCCCATCACTTAAAGCGCGTGCAGGGCCAAGGCGAAACGGCGATTGCCGAGGCGCTCGTCGTAGCGCGGCGCGAAACCGCTGCGGTAATCGGCGTCGTTGCAGCGATCGGCGCGCTCGGTGGCTATTTCATTCCGCGTTCGTTCGGCGCTTCGATCAAAGCGACCGGTGGCGCGACGCTGGCAGTCTCCTGGTTCATTGCCTTCTATCTCACGTGCGTCGGAACCACCTGGTGGTGCTACTTGCGGCGCCGCTTCATGACCGCGCGCGTGCCGAGCTTGGCCAGCGCTCAGGCCTGAAGGATCTGCGCTTTTCCGAGAGGACGTTGAGGATGACCAAAAATATCTTCGAGCGGGTCGACGCGCGGCCGCGACTCGTGGTCGTGGGCAATGGCATGGTTGGTCATCGTTTCGTCGAAGCGGCGGCGGAGCGCGGAATCCTGCAGAAATTCGCGGCCGTCGTCGTCTCCGAGGAATCCCGGCTAGCGTACGATCGCGTCAATCTCTCGAAGTGGTTCGAAGGCATGAGCGACGCGAATTTGTCGCTCGTGTCGGACGGTCAGTACGAAGGGCTCGGCGTCGAAATCGTGCGTGGCGAAGCGATCGTCGGGCTCGACCGCGAAGCGCGCTTGGTGCGCTTCGCATCCGGCGCGGAGCTGCAATACGACGAGCTCGTGCTCGCGACGGGCTCGTATCCGTTCGTGCCACCGATTCCCGGTAAGGAACTCCCGGGTTGCTTCGTGTATCGCACGATCGACGATCTCGAAGCGATTCGCGGCGCGGCCGGCAGCGCCAAGCGCGCAGCCGTGATCGGCGGAGGCCTGCTCGGCCTCGAGGCGGCGAAGGCGCTGCTCTCGCTCGGACTCGAAACTCACGTGATCGAGTTTGCGCCACGGCTGATGCCGCTCCAAGTCGACGAAGCGGGCGCAAAGGTACTCCGCGCGCGAATCGAAGAGCTCGGCGTGCGCGTGCACGTCAGCACTTCGACGCGTGAAATCGCGGCCGGCGAAGACGGCCGCGTCGCGGCCCTGCGCTTCGCCGACGGCCGCGAGTTGCCCCTCGAAATGGTGGTATTTTCGGCCGGAATTCGCCCGCGCGACGAGCTCGCGCGGAGCTCCGGCTTGAACCTGGGCGAGCGCGGCGGCATCGCGATTGACGGCACTTGCCGCACCAGCGATCCGCGTATCTTCGCCATCGGTGAGTGCGCAGTGTTCGAAGGCAAGACCTACGGCTTGGTTGCGCCCGGTTATCGCATGGCGGACGTCGCCGCGGCCACCCTGGCTGGCGAAGAGCATGCCTTCAACGGCTTCGACATGAGCACCAAGCTGAAGCTCCTCGGCGTCGATGTCGGCAGCTTCGGCGACGCGTTCGCGACCACGCCGGGCGCGCAAGAGATCAGCATCTTCGATGGTGCTTCTTCGCTCTACAAGAAGCTCGTCGTTTCGGCGGACAAGACTAAATTGCTCGGCGGCGTGTTGGTCGGCGATGCTTCGGCGTACAGCCAATTGCTCGCGCACGTGCAAACGGGCATGAAGTTGCCCGAGCATCCCGAAGAGCTCGTGCTGCCGGCGCGCGAAGGCGGCAAAGCGGGTTTCGGTGTCGACGCATTGCCGGACGCGGCGCTGATTTGTTCCTGCCACAACGTGGACAAGGGCCAAATCTGCGGCGCCATCCGCGAGCAGAAAATCACGGCGATTTCCGGCGTGAAATCGTGCACTAAGGCCGGCACTGGGTGTGGGTCCTGCGTGTCGCTCGTGGATCAACTGCTCAAGCACGAGCTCAAGCGCGCGGGCATCGCCGTGAACAATCATTTGTGCGAGCACTTTCCGCATAGCCGGCAAGAGCTCGCGCACCTCGTGCGCATCCACGAGCTCCACTCGTTCGACGAATTGATCGAGCGGCATGGCCGCGGCCAGGGCTGTGAGATCTGCAAGCCCGCGGTGGGTTCGATTTTGGCTTCGACTTGGAACGAGTACGTGCTCAGGCGCGAACACGTCGGGTTGCAAGATACGAACGATCGCTACCTCGCGAACATTCAGAAAGACGGTACTTACTCGGTTGTGCCGCGGCTCGCCGGCGGCGAAGTGACGCCGGACCAGCTGATCGTGCTCGGACAAGTCGCAAAAAAGTACGGCCTTTACAGCAAAGTGACCGGCGGGCAGCGGATCGACTTGTTCGGCGCGCGGCTCGATCAGCTGCCGGCGATCTGGGCCGAACTGGTCGCGGCTGGATTCGAATCGGGGCACGCTTACGGCAAAGCGCTGCGCACCGTGAAATCCTGCGTTGGGAGCACTTGGTGCCGGTATGGCGTGCAGGACTCCGTCGGCGCGGCGGTGCGGATCGAGAACCGCTACAAAGGGCTGCGCGCTCCCCACAAAATCAAAGGTGGAGTGTCCGGCTGCGCGCGCGAATGCGCCGAAGCGCAAAGCAAAGACTTCGGCGTGATCGCGACCGAGCGCGGCTTCAACCTGTACGTCTGCGGCAACGGCGGCATGAAGCCACAACATGCCGTACTGCTCGCGACGGACGTCGACGAAGAAATGCTCGTGCGTTACCTCGATCGTTTTTTGATGTTCTACGTGCGCACGGCGGATCGCCTGCAGCGTACGGCTTCGTGGCTCAACAACCTCGAGGGCGGCATCGAGTATCTGAAGGCGGTCGTGATCGAGGATAGCCTCGGGATTTGCGCCGAGCTCGAAGCGGACATGGCGCGCATCGTCGGCAGCTATCGCTGCGAGTGGAAGACGACCCTCGAGAATCCCAAAAAAATGCGCTCATTTCGAGCATTCGTGAACTCGGACGAGCCCGATCCGAGCATCTTGTTCGTGACGGAGCGCGCGCAGCACCGCCCGGCGACGGCAGCCGAAAAGCGAAGCCTGCTCGAAACCAAGAAGATCCGTTTGCCGGTGTATTCGGCGTGAGGTGAAGTCATGAGTATGTCGATGCAAGAGTTGACGTCGCGCGAGACGAGCGCAGAAATGATCACGTGGCAGGACATCTGCCCGGTCGACCACGTGGTGCCGGGCACCGGCGTGGCCGCGCTCGTGGACGGCGAACAGATCGCGATCATTCGCACCGCGGATGGCATGGTCGCGGCGCTCTCGAATTTCGATCCGTTCAGCGAGGCGTACGTGATTTCGCGCGGCATCGTCGGGGATCGCGCGGGCGTGCCGAAGATCGCGTCGCCGATCTACAAGCAGAGCTTCGATCTTCGCACGGGCGAATGCTTGGACGACCCGCGCGTGCGGCTCAGGGTTTACCCGGTTCGCGTTTCGGTCGGCAAAATCCAAGTCGCGCTGCCCGCGCGCGCGCCGTGAACGCAGCCGAAACGAGCCGCACCGTGCAACCCCATAAAAAAAAGCTCGCCATCATCGGCAACGGCATGGGCACCTGCCGCTTGCTCGACGAGCTCGTACAACGCAATGCCACGAGTCGCTACGAGATCACCGTGTTCGGCGAAGAGCGCGGCGGCGCGTACAACCGAATCCAGCTCGGCAAAGTGCTGGCCGGCGCTCTGCCGGACTCGATCGTCACGAAGACGCCCGAATGGTACGACGCGCACGGCATGCGCTTGACCGACGAAACGCGCATCGTGCGTGTGGACACGCTGCGCAAGTTGGTCGAAACCGCAGACGGCCAAACGCGCAAATACGATTTGGCGATTTTCGCGACCGGCAGTCAACCGCTGGTGCCGCCGCTCGAGGGCATGCACGGCGAGGACGGCGAGCTGCGCTCGGGCGTGTTCGTGTATCGCTCGGTTGCCGATTGCATTCGCATGCGACAGCACGCGCGCGCGGGTGACGGCGCGGTCGTGCTCGGCGGCGGCTTGCTCGGGCTCGAAGCCGCAAAAGTATTGAGCGACATGGGCTTGCACGTGACGGTGGTGCAGAGCGCGAAGATCTTGATGAACGCGCAGCTCGACGAAATCGGCGGGGAAATGCTGGCGCGGCAGATCGATCGCGCGGGCATTTTCACGCGCCTCGGTCGCACCGTCGAAGGCATTTACGGCGAAGAGCGAGTCACCGGCGTAGTGCTCGACGATGGCACGACGCTCTCCGCGGACATGGTCGTGCTCGCGTGTGGCGTGCGTCCACGCGTGGACAGCGCGCGCGCTTCGGGCTTACCCGTGAACAAGGGCATCATCGTGAACGACACGCTCGCGACCGAGGTGCCCGGCGTGTACGCGTTCGGCGAATGCGCGGAGCATCGCGGCAAGACTTACGGCATCGTCGCGCCAGTGTGGGAGCAAGCCTCGGTGCTCGCGGACGTGCTCTGTGGCACCAAGCCGCAAGAACGTTACCGCGGTTCGAAGCTTTACACGCGGCTCAAGGTGGCCGGCGTCGAAGTCGCGGCGATGGGCACGCTCGAACCCGAGCATGAAACGGATCAAGTCGTGCAAATCGTGGAAGAGCGGCGCGACTCGTATCGCAAATTGATCATTCGGGACGAGCGGCTCGTGGGCGCGATGTTGGTCGGCAACACGTCGGCGACCGCGACGCTCGTGCAGCTGTTCGATCGCGGTGACAAGGTGCCCGAAGATCCGCTCGAGCTCTTGTGTCAGTTGCGCCCGCCCGCGCCGAGCAGCGAACGCGTGGTTTGCAATTGCCACAAAGTGAGCGAGGGCACGCTGTGCGAAGCAATCGCGGCGGGCGCCGACTCGTTGGCCGCGTTATGCGAAGCGACCCGGGCCGGCACGGGTTGCGGCTCCTGTAGAGGAGAGCTCGCGCAGTTGCTCGCGGCGCAGCCAAAGAAGTCAAACCCGCTTCAGCTCGTCGCTGTCGGCTGAAATCTGCGGCGCAAAATGGCGTGGCCGGCATTTGCTGCTGGACTTTGAAGCTGTGCGTCGTGAGTAGAAGAAAGCGCACTCACTGTAGCGCTCGTCGCAGTTCGGCGTTGCTGAGCCATTGCGCACACCTCGGGACACCTCTTCACGGTTGAGGAA
>DATATR010000273.1:0-4175 GCA_036268695.1 Polyangiaceae bacterium
CGATCTCGAGCGCGTGCGTGACGCCGGCTTCCGCCATCACGGTGATGCTTTGCTCCCAGAGCACGGGGCCGTCGATTTGACGCACGAGCAAACGCTTCGCCTCGTCTGCACTTTGGTTCGGCGCGGCGCTGACGTTGGCCACGACCGGGAAGCTTGGCTGATTGAGCGTGAGCCCGGCGAGCGCTTGTTCGACCGCGCGCGCGGCGGGCGCCATCAGTGCGCAGTGGAACGGCGCGCTCACCTTGAGCGGAATCGCTTTGAGCTTCTTGCCGCCGGCGAGCGCCGCCGCGCGATCGACCGCGCGCTGATGACCCGAGATCACGATCTGCCCGGGCGCATTGAAGTTGGCAGGCGCGACCACGTCGCCTTCGGCGGCTTCAGCGCAGAGCATTTCGACCGCCGCGCGATCGCCGCCCATGATTGCGGCCATGCCGCCTTCGCCTTCGGGCACCGCGTCTTGCATGGCGCGGCCGCGCAGGTGCACGACGCGCACCGCGTCTTCGAGGCTGAACGCGCCCGCGGCGACGAGCGCGCTGTATTCGCCGAGCGAATGACCCGCCGCGAACGCTGGCGCGGGCAGATTCGGCACGGCTTTTTTGATCGCGGTCAGCGTCGCGATGCTGGTCGTGACGATCGCGGGCTGGGTGTGTTTCGTGAGCGTGAGCTCGGACTCGGGGCCTTCGAAACAGAGCGCGCGAATCGAAAAGCCGAGCGCCTGATCCGCGCGCGCGAACACGTCCGCCGCTTCGGGAAATGCGCCAACGAGCGCACGCCCCATCCCCACTGCTTGCGCACCTTGACCCGGAAATAGCCACGCGATCTTCACGCGCGCTCCTTAACACGGACTTTCGCGAGATCGAAAGGCGCGCTGCGTCGCGAAATGGGTCGAAGATCTGGGTTCAGCGCGTACGTCGCGGCCAGCACTGGTAGCCCAGATTGGGTTTCAGGCTGTTCATGACATCTGCTGCGCACAGGCAGCCCTGCGCATCCAGTAGCGCTTGGCCGCCCGGGCGATTCGATCCGCGACCGTCGCCTGTTCGGTCAGATTTTGTTGGCTCCCGCCTCCATGCGAAAACCGTGATCAGCCGCGCGAATCTGGAGCTTTGTTTTATTTCCGTGCAACCGGCCCAGAACCTTCGCGCGCGCTCCGGCGCGAAGAGAAAGAAATGAGATGAACAGGCACGCGGACCCGGACTTCGTCTGGGCTACCAGCGCGCGCTGTGATGTCCGCGCTGAATCCCAAATCTCACATGCGAACGAGCGCGCTGCCCCACGAAATGCCTGCGCCGAGCGCGCACATGAGCACGGTGTCCCCAGGCTTGATGCGGCCGTCGCGCGTGCCTTCGTCGAGCGCAATCGGAATCGACGCGCTCGAGGTGTTGCCGTAGCGATCGATGTTGAGCACGAAGCGCTCCATCGGGATGTCGAGCCGCAGCGCGACTTGCGAGATGATGCGCGAGTTGGCCTGGTGCGGCACGACCCAGCGCACGCTGTCCGCGTCCATCTTCGCGTCCACGAGGGCGTTGCGGGAAGCGCTGGTCAGGTTTTTCACGGCCACCTTGAAGATGTCCGAGCCGACCATTTGCACCTTGTCCCGGCCTGCTTTCAGTGAATCTTCGCTGATCCGCTCTTTGCTGCCGCCGGCAGGGATCCAAAGCGAAGCGGCGAGGCTCGAATCGGTGTAGAGCTTGGTCGAAAGCACGCCGCGCCCGTCCCCAGTTGCGGGTCCGAGCACCGCGGCGCCCGCGCCGTCCCCGAACAGCACGCAGGTCGTGCGATCTTTCCAGTCGATCAATCGACTCAGCAGTTCGACGCCGATGATCAGCACGTGCTTGTGCAAACCCGAGCGAATGAACTGGTCGCCGATCGACATCGCGTACAGGAAGCCGGCACACGCCGCCGACACGTCGAAGGACGGAATCGCGCCGGCGCCGAGCTTCTGTTGCACGAACACGGCGCAAGCCGGCATCGGCAGATCGCCGCTGATCGTGCCGACGATGATCATGTCGAGGTCGGCCGCGCTGAGCCCGGCCATTTCGAGCGCGCGGCGCGCGGCGATCACGGCCATGTCGCTCGCGGTTTCGTCTTCGCGCGCGACGTGGCGCTGCTTGATCCCGGTGCGCTCGGTGATCCACTCGTCCGAGGTGTCGACGAGCTTTTCGAGATCGTGATTCGTGAGCACTCGCTCGGGCGCGTACGCGCCGGTGCCGAGGATTCGACTGTGAGTGCTGTGCTCAGTCACCATGCTCTGTCGTACGCTCTCGGCCGAAGCCCGTCACGCAAAATGGTAGAACCAGTCGGGAACCGAAGCTAGACCCACGCGTAGCTCCGCCGAGCGCTGCGGCAAAAGCCGCAGCGTTGGGATCAAATCGCGCTTACGCGCGGGCCGGCTCAGCTCTCCGGCTTTTCGGTCTTGGCCACGGCTCGCCCTTTGTAGAAGCCGCATGACGGGCAAACCCGGTGCGACACCGTCGGGGCGGAGCAGTTGGGGCAGGGCACCACGTTGGGCGCGCTGACTTTGTCGTGGTTCGCGCGACGCATGTCACGCTTGCTGCTGCTCAATCGGCGCTTCGGTACGGCCACGGAGCTTACTCCTTACTCTTTCTCACGCAGGCGGCTGCGAAGGGCCGCCAGAGGTTGTAACCGCGGATCGATGGCGGGCTCTTGCCCGGCCGCCGCCGAGGGGGGCGCACCGATAGCGGGACCTTCGTTCGAAGGCAAGTCGGAACGCCGCGGGAACAGCGGCAGCTCCAGCAAAAGGAACTCGCGAAAGAACGGATCGAGCTCGATTTGGCTGCCCTCGTAGGTATCGCGCGCGGCCGTCTCGGCGCCGAGTTCTTCGTCTTCTTCCGCGTCTTCGCCGCCTTTGCGCTTGCGCGGGCCGTCTTTTTTGGCGTTCGCGTTCGCTTCCGGGTTGGCGGCGCGGCGCGCCTTCTTCGCCGCGCGCGCGCCGAACTCCGACGCCGCGGGCGACAACATCAAAAAAATCTCGGGTCGCACGTCGATCTCGAGTGGGTCGAGCGTGACCACGCAGGGCATGCTCAGCGCGGCTTCGGCGTGACCGCGCACCATCACGTCCTTGCCGCTTTTGCTCAGCTCGACCGTGGCGCTGCCGGCGCCGCGCGGCGTTGCGTCCGAGCCTTCGAGGGCGTGACGCAGCCACGCTTCGTCGAGCGTGAAGGTCACGGTGCGCGGACCACGCTCGAGATCGGCAAGCGGAACGATGAACACGGCTTTGCTCACGAGGGCGCGGAAGCTAGCGCCGAGCACCGGCTGCTGCAAAGAATGCGCGAATTTCTCGGGAAAAACCGGCATACGGTCGGATTCGGCTTCGTGCTGCGCAATATCTTCGCTAGTTTCGGCGTCGATGCGGCTCGGCGACAGCCTGACCCTCGCTAGGCGCCGGCTCACGATCGCTCTCGGCATCTACGCGCTCAGCACGATCGTATTTTTTCTGTTCGCGGATCCGGCGGTGATTCACGAGCACACGCCGTGGAATCACTTTGCGCTGCTGGCCGATGCTTGGCGACACGGGCGCTTGGATTTGGGCGGACCGCCGCCGGCGTACACCGGCAACAACGATTTCGCGCGCTTCGAAAACAAGTACTTCGTGGTTTTTCCGCCGTTTCCCGCGCTCTTGCTCTTGCCCGTGGTGGCGCTCGCGAACGCGCCGGAGCGCGTGCAAGACGGCAAATTTTTTCTGCTGCTCGCGGGCATCGCGCCCGCGGTTTTGTTTCTCGCGCTCGAGAAGCTGCGGCGTTTCGGCCGCGCCGAGATCAGCGAGCGCGTGAGTGTCCTGTTTGCGTTCTCGTTCGGGTTTGGGAGCGTGTATTTTTTTTCAGCGGAGCAAGGTACGGTGTGGTTCGCGGCGCACGTCGTCGCGGGGGCGCTCGCGGCGCTGTATCTGCTGTTCGCGCTCGAAGCCGAAAAGCCGTGGCTCGCCGGCCTCGCGCTCGCTTGCGCTTTCGCGACGCGCACGCCGCTCTTGTTCGCCGCGCCGCTGTTCGTGCTCGAAGCGTTGCGCGTGTCGAGCAACGAAGAAGCGTTCGAGCGTCGTGATTGGAAGGCGCTATTCGCTTCCCTCGATCGCGCACGCTTCCTGCGTTTGCTCGTGCAATTTGCGCTGCCGATCGCGGCCGTGCTCGCGCTCACCCTTTGGTACGACCAAGCGCGCT
>DATATR010000274.1:0-9812 GCA_036268695.1 Polyangiaceae bacterium
GAGCGAGCCAACGGCTGCGATCAATGAGTTGCTCGCGCTCGCCTTGTTCTGGAAACGTGAACAGATCGACGAGCAGCACTTCCAAATGGTCCGCGATTCCTTGCAGAGTGCGCAGCGAAGGGCTTGCACGGCCGTGTTCGATATCACTCAAAAAGCCCTTCGATCCGAGCTCACTCTCGAACGCCAAGCGCTCGGCAGTCAGCCCGCGTTCGCTCCGAAGTTGCCGGATCCGCTGCCCGACGGCCTTCGCCGTTGGATCCGGCAGCGCGCGGCGGGGCATGACCGGACCGTAGGCGAAGCCTACGAATGAATAGTTCGTCTGGGACGAACGTCGGACCCGGCGTTCGCGGCACACGAGCCGCATCGGCAATTGCCGCGGCAACGCAGTTCGTCTAGGACGAACCTGCGCGTCGAGCTTCAGAAGCTCAGCGCGGGCGTGGGCGGCTACTTACAACAATCGAACACAAGGGCAGGGCACATAACCATGTGGGAAAGCATCGCGCGGAACGGGTCATCGCAGCGGCGTTGGAGAAAACCGATCAGCTCACTGAGCAGCCTGGTTTTGGCCGGTGCATCGCTCAGCCTATGTTTTTACGGCTGCTCATCCAAGAACGACGACTCCGGTTCGGGTGGAACCGGTGGAAGCGGCGCCGAAGCGGATCGGCCGAAGTCGGCGGAACGAACGCTACCGCGGGTAGCGGCGGGAGCAACGCCAACGCCGGCGCTTCGAATGGGTCGAGTGGAAATTCCGGCGCTGCCGGCAAAGCCGGCGTCTCGGGCGAGGGCGGAGAAGCTGGAGCTGGCAACGTCGTACCTTCGGGCTTAGGAGGGAGTTGCCTCAGCGCTTTGTGGAGCACGTATGTTCAACGCACGGACGGGGTTCTCTTGCTCGAACGCTCCTCCGAGCAAACGATTTTGGATTCGACGACGGGTTTGCCTCTAGCCGGCATCGTCAGCGTTCAGGATGGCCAATATCACGGTTGCGCGGCTGTTTCCGACGGATCCGCACAATGTTGGCAAGTGGACTCGGGTAATGGCAACACGAGCGGTCAGCTCGGCAACGGCACGACGATGGCGAACGCCGTGCTCTATCGCGCAACCCCTGTACTCATGGCCGCGAACACGCCGCTGACGGACGTGTCGTCGGTCGCGCATGGAGTCTCAAACGCCGGATGCGCGGTGACGACGGCGGGGGGGCTCTACTGCTGGGGAGATCTGACTTGGCTGGTCAACAAGGGCACCGCGTTGCTCAGCGGCTACGCGCAGGCGATCACAACGGACGGTGCGACGCCGCTCGCAAATGTCCAACAAGTTGCGCTGGGATACACCAATGCCTGCGCATTGCTCAAGGGAGACTCGGCTCACGAAGTGTGGTGCTGGGGCAATAACGCAGCCGGCGAGCTCGGACAAGGAGATGCCATGCCGCGACAGTATCCAATCAAGGTGCTCGGGCTCACCGATCCGACCAAGCTCGTCATAGAGCCGACGGTCGACTTCGGCCAGCGGGCAACCGTATGTGCGCTCGACGGCGGCAGCGTCCGTTGTTGGGGCGATAACTACGGCGGGGCAGCGGGCGTGAATAGCGCAACCAACCCGATCCCCGGTCCCACGCTCGTGGTGAATCAAAGTGGCGCCGCCCTCGACAATGTCCAAGACATGGAGCTCGGCAATAGCGTCTTTGCGGTCTTAAGAGGCGACGCACTTTGGGACTGGGGGTATGGCGACACTGGTTACGCGGCCAACTATGGCATACCCAACGTCGTCGCCATCGGCTACGCGGGAGGCAATGGAGGCGGCGGACCGCGGTACGTCACGAGTGACGGCATTTACCACAGCGCCATGACCAACGTGACCGTCAACTGCGGCGCACTTTAACGGACATCACCCGGAAACGCTTCGCGCCTGATCAACTGCATTGCTTCAACACGGACGAAAAGCCATGAAGTATGTTTCTGTTTGGTCAGCTGCGAACTCGCATTGGAGCTCTGCGAAATCGGCGCACGGAGCGCGTACCGTCGTTTGGCTTTTGGCCGCGTGCGCAGCATCGTTGGTTGCTCTCCCTCGCGCGGCGCACGCGGTGCCGGCGCCGTCTCGGTCGTGTGAACAGGCTCTCGGTCATGCTCGAGCAACGCGCATCGTCAACCATTGTTCGGCCGTCACGACAGCCACGCACCCGCCATGCAACGCTGTCAATGACTGCGCCACGATCGTCGAGCATATTCAGTTTATGTGCCAGCACGGCGCCGGAGTTCGTTCTCCGGCGGCGTGTCGCGAGTACCCGGCGAATTGGCGCGAGGCCATTCCGCCGCCCGCAGTCGAGAGCAGGGAACTCGCACTGACGGTCGCAGCAGACCTCTCGGACGTGATGTCGGCGTATGACGGTATCGCCAAGTCACTCTCGCTCGCGGACGCAGCCTTGGCGCGCGAAAAAGAAGTCAACCTAACACTCAAGAATGGACAAGAGGAGCTCAAAAGGCACATGCACGCGGGCGATGCGGCTCGCAAGAAGAGCAGCGGCCCGGCTTCGTCCGGAGACGCGCGAGTAGCGCTCTTGCAGACGGCGCACGACGAGTACTCAGCGGTGGTCGCCGAGGGTCAAACGCTCGACAACTCCATGGCGCTCCTCAGTCAGCTTCAGAAAGAGTTGTCGAGCGCGGCGTTCGAACTTGGCGTGGCGAATTACCGAAGCCGCCCGGAACTCGACGCGACGGAGAGTTTGTCTCTCATGAACGCGATCTCGACGGAAGCGTCACAGGTTGCGCGCCGAGAAAAAACGTCTGCCGCGCTTGCCGCAGCCGCGAGTGTCAAGGCAGACCTGGACGAAGCTCGAAAGAACGTCGAGAAACTGAACGCGCGAGTCTCGAGCGGGAAGAAAGAGGCGCAAACCGCGCTCGCGGCCATCGGTCCCGCTGCTCGGAACAGCGCGCGAACCCCGACGCGCGAGAACGCTCAAGGGCCATGGTGGAAGGACGTCGTAGCAGCACACATGGCCCTCGACGACATCGATGGCGCGATCAAGGCCGCTTCCCAAAGCGGATCGGGCGGTACACGAGGCGCGTGCGCGATCGAGAAGGTCGACTTCCGCAATTTCCAATATCGCGACGGTGGCGGTGACACCATTTCGATGAGCAACGGCAAATCAGTCCAGTTTGGTTCGGAGATCAGCGTCAATCGAGTGGACTACGCTGAACTCGACGGCAGCGGCTCCAAACAAGCCATCGTGTTCATCAACCTGCCTGGCCGGGGCCCTCAGGGAAGTGATTCCGGGCTACTCTATTTCTTCGGATGGGATGCGAGCTGTTCTCTAAAACTGCTCGGTTCGGTCCAAGACTGGAACGTGAAACCGCTCAAATCCAAGAGCAAATCTTACGTTTATCGGCAGACTGTTTACGGTGGTGAGCCCGGAAATTCCGGCGACAGCCCTGCCGACGTGGACGTCGAAGTTCACGTCGTGAACGGCAAGCTGAAGGAACTGAAGCGCGTCGCTGCGAACGACTAGGTGAGTGTCGCGCGAGCGAATGAACATGAGCAAACGGGGTGCAACCATGTGGAAGATAATTGATGCCTGCATCGCTGCCGGTCGATTTTCGATAGCTTTCTCGTTGATGGCGACCGGCTGCGATAGCGGCAATTGGGTCGACGGCTCCTGGCTGGTCGGGTGCCAGGCGCAAAGCGAGATAGCAAAGCTAGCGGATTCCAAAGACCCTGCCGAGGTTGCCAAAGCGGAGACGGCCAAGCAGGGCATGACCCTCGAAGCGCGCGCGACGTGCAGCAAGTCAGGCAAGGCGTTTACGGGCGATTTTCGCTGCGAAAATGGCTCCGGGCAGGTCAAATGCAAATGAGCTGAACTGGGCGCTCGCCGCGCGCAACCACCGCCGCTCACCCGTCGGTCGGCGCGCCCGGTTCACTGGCAGCCATGTAGAGCACGGCCATCCGCACCGCGACACCCGCTTCGACTTGATTCAAGATCGCGCTCTGCGCGCCGTCCGCAACTTCTTCCGAGATTTCGACGCCGCGGTTCATCGGCCCCGGATGCATCACGAGCGCGTCCGGCTTGGCTAGGCGCAAGCGCGCCGCGTTCAACCCGAAGACGCGCGCATACTCGCGCAGGGCAGGCAAGAGCGGTGCGCCCAGGCGTTCGCGCTGAATGCGCAGCATCATCACCACGTCCGCGCCTTCGAGCGCCGGCTCAATCCGATCGTACACGCGACAGCCAAAGCTTTCGACCGCCGTCGGCAAGAGCGTGCGCGGGCCGGCGAGCGCCACGTCCGCGCCGAGCAAGCGCAGCAAAATCGTGTTCGAGCGTGCGACGCGGCTGTGGCTAATGTCGCCGCAAATCGCGACTTTCATGCCCTTGAAATCGTGGCCCTTGCTTTGCCGGATCGTGAACGAGTCGAGCAGCGCTTGCGTCGGATGCTCGTGCATGCCGTCGCCCGCGTTGACCACACCGGCACGCGTGTGGCGCGCAACGTAATGCGCCGCGCCCGAAGCCGCGTGTCGCACGACGATCACGTCCGCGTGCATCGCGTCGAGCGTTTTTACCGTGTCGCGCAGGGTCTCGCCTTTGCTCGTGCTCGAAGACGAGCCGCTGATGTTCACCACGTCCGCCGAGAGGCGTTTGCCGGCGAGCTCGAAGCTCGTGCGCGTGCGCGTGGACGCTTCGAAGAACACGTTGATGATCGTCTTGCCGCGCAGGGCGGGAACTTTGCGCACCGGCCTGCGCGTGACTTCGAGAAATGCTTGCGCGGTGTCGAGCAAGCCTTCGGCGGAGCCCTTGCTCAACTCTTCGATGCCGAGCAGATGTCGAATGCGTTCTTCGGTCATGATCGGCTGCCCTCGGGCGCGCTGGGCGGAATCGTGGGCGCGCTCTTCGACTGGATCAGCGCGGACAAGCCCGCCGCGCTCTCGAATACGTCCACGCGTTCGTCCGTGCGCACGTTTTCAGCGCGCAGGAAGTAGTTGGCTTGAATCGGCAGCTCGCGGCCATTTCGGTCGACGACCACGGCGAGCTCGATCAGGCGCGGCCGGCCGTAGTCCATGACCGCGTCGATCGCGGCGCGCACGGTGCGTCCGGTGTAAAGCACGTCGTCGACCAAGATGACGTGTTTGCCGTCGAGTGAAGCGGGGATCTCGCTCGGGCCAATGCGCGGGTTCGGCAAAGCCGTCGAGGCGTCGTCGCGATAGAGCGTGATGTCGACGCTACCGAGCGGCGGCTCGTGGCCTTCGAGCTCCTTGAGCCAACGCGCGAGCTCGCGCGCGACGGCGATGCCGCCGCGGCGCACCGCGACGAGCACCAGATCCGGGGCCCCGGCGTGTCGTTCGACGATTTCGCCCGCCATGCGACGCAGCCCGCGCGCGACGCTGTCCGGGTCGAGCAAAGTTCGCATGGCCGAGCGTCGTAGCACGCGCTCCGCGCAGGAAAAACCCCCGAGACTTCAGTTGAGCCAGCGTCCATCCGGGCCGCGGCCGCGCGGGTTTTCGTCCTCGGATTTGCCGCGGCCGCCCTCGATCACTTTGAGCTGCGAGCGCTCGGCGCGTTTGCGGCGCTGGGCGGCTTCACGCTCGACCTCCGCGTCGAGCCGGCCGATGCGGAACTTGAGCCAATAGCGGCGCAGTGGCGACGGTGTGCCGCCACCGAGCAACCAGCCGCCGAGACAGCCCGCGAGCAAACCCGCGATGCCCTCCGGGGGCGGCTCCCCCAAAATCAAATAAACGAAGGGCGATGCCACGACGAGGATCACGAGCACGCGCGGTGGCACCGGCACGACGCCGAAGAGCCAGACCGAGCCGCTGTTCGAGCCGAACGCCCAAGCGACCGTGATCCCGCTCGCAAGAGCAAATCCGCCGAACCAATAGTCGCCCGAGAGTGCGGCGCTGACGCGCGCGGGCAGGGCGAGCTCGACGGCCATTTGCGCGAGGCCGGGCAAGAGCGCGAGCGCCAGCAAGAAACGCAAAAAGCGAGCGCGCTTCCACTGTGCTTCGAGCGCTGTCGCGAAGAAGTAGAGCGTGAACAAAACGCCGAGCACGTGCCAGAAGCTATTCGGCGCGTGCATCAGCGGCGCGGTGAACAAGCGCCAGACCTGGCCGTGCAGAATGGCCGCGGTGTTGCCGCAAAAGAGCGCGAAGACTTCACCGGGCACGCCCGCCCAGTGCATGCCGACCGCGAACGCCAGCCAGACCCCGCCGATCACGCAGATCAAAGTCATGACGACGCGGCCCGGCTTGGGGAAGACGAATTGCACGTTGTCCCCGGAGTAGTTGGGCGGCATGATCGCTACCTCACGTCTAGCTTCGGGTGCTGCCTCCGGCAAGGCCGGCGCGCCGATCGAGGCGTTAGTTGACGGGCTTTAGCCCACCCGGGCAGTCGTGCACGCTCGTAGTCACGGTGTCGTATGAAACGACGCCCGGAAGCGCCGCGTCGCCCGCGTCGCTGACTTCGACGGGATTGCGCACCCCGCTAGCATCCGGACCGAAGCCGGCGTCCGGATCGGTGGGCGGGAAGCCGCCGCACGTCGCTTTCCAGCGCGGCGCGACGTGCATCCCCGTTTCGTCTTCTTGCAAGCGGCCACCCAAAGAAACGGCGTGAATCGGGCTCGTTTTAGGCGTGCCCGCGTCGCTTTCGTCGCCTGCGTCGCCCGCATCGCCCGCATCGCCCGCGTCGCCACCCGCGTCGTTATCACTCGTTTGTGGCAGGTGATCGTAGGCATCAATCTCGGCGCGATAAGCGTGGTCGGCCAGCACGAACGAAAACGTCACTGGGAAATCGCACGACGTGGGCGGCGAGCTTGGCAGCGGAAAATTCGTTTCGGGTAGCGGATTGCCATTTCCGTCGACGGTCACGTCGAACAGCGTCGCGACGTAGCTCCCGACCATGCCCGCGCCGCTACCGCACTGCAGGGTGTCCATGAAATCCGCGGGATCGACTTGTACGAGTTCCGGCCGGACGATCGTCGTCGTGGTGCTCGTGCTGCTGCAACCGAGCAGCGAACAGCCCAGGCTGAGAGCGAACGCGAAGGAAAGAAAGCGCATCGGCGGGCTTCGTCTAGCACCTCGCGGACGCGGCGTGCAGCGCGTTTCGCGAACTAGGACGGCCATAGGACCGAAAACCGGCAAGCGGGCGATCAATTGCTCGCGCCACCGGCGTCGTTTGCTTCGCTGCCCGCGGCTCCGCCCGAGCCCGCGGCTCCGCCGGTTCCCGCGGCTCCGCTCGAGCCCGCGCTTCCGCCAGCGCCGCCGCTTCCGCCCGAATCAGTCGTCCCCGCGTCGAGCGAACTCGGCTGCAAAAACGAACACTCTTGAGTTTTTTCTGGGTTGGTCACGATCTCGCACGCGGTCTGCGCGGTGGTGGACATGCTGACGGGCTGGTTCGTGCAATCGCTGGGCGCCGTGTCCGTGCCTTGAAGCGCGCAAGTGCCCGCGGCCTGAATCGTGGCGACGCAAGCCTTGATTGCGGCCGAGCCCGGCGGATTCACGGCCAAGCCGTGCAAGCACTGGTCGCGATAAAAATTTTGACAAGCGCTCACGTCGCTGACGATGCCGCAGTTCTTGGCTGCGGTGCAGCGCGCGTCCTCGATGTCGCGGCAATCATCGACGCCTTTCGCGTCGGTGCCACAACCTGCGGCCGTCACGAGCGTGAATGCCAATACCGCGGACAAGAGTCCGCACGAGCAGGTTGACCAGACGCTCATGCGGACGGGCTAGCATGAGTTGCCGGCGCGAGGCGAGTTTCGGGCCCGCGTTTTTCGTGGCGCGCGGCTTTGGAAACGCGCGCCGCCGCGCTACGCTCGCGCCCTCATGGCGTCCGCGATCCTGCTTTGTGCCGGTTTCGGCACGCGGCTCAAGCCGCTCACGGACGAGCTGCCGAAGCCACTCGTGCCGATTGGCGACCGCAGCATCCTCGAGCACGCCGCGTCGCGACTGGCGCAGGCCGGCTTTCGCGAAATGGTCGTGAACATGCACCATTTGTCGCAAGTTTTCGCGCCATATATCGAGCGGTTGCCGATCAAAGCTCAGGTCATACATGAAACCGAAATCCGCGGCACCGCGGGCGGCGTATCCGGCGCGCGCGAGTATTTGCGAAGCGCGCCGATCTTGGTTTGGAACGGCGACATCTTCGTCGATCCACCACTCGACGAGCTGCTCGCGGACGCCGCGCCGGATCACTTTTGCTTCGGAGTCGCGCCGCGCGCGCTCGGCGAAGGCACGATCGGACTCGACGACCGCGGGCGCGTCGTGCGCCTGCGCGGCGAACGCTTCGGTGAGGAGACTCAGAGCGGAGATTACGTCGGAGTGCTCGCGCTCGGCGCCGCCACGCTCGCAGCGCTGCCCGAAAGCGGCTGCCTCTTCGCCGACGGCGCATTGCCGCGTCTGCGCGCCGGCGGTTCGATCACGAGCGTGCCCGTCACTCGCCCCTGGACCGATGCCGGCGAGCCCGCGGCGCTGATCGACGCCAATCGCGCCTGGCTCCGCGCACGAAATCTCGATTCGTTCGTCGCGCCTGGCGCCGAGCTCGCGAGCGGCGTTCGGCTGCTCGCGAGCGTCGTTTGTGCCGGCGCGCGCGTGGGCGGCGAAGGCGCGATCGAGCGCTCGCTCGTGTGTCCCGGCGCCGTCGCAGTCGCTCCGCTCGCGGACGCGATCGTCACGCCCAGCGGTCGCGTGGTGCAAGTTCGTGCTTAGCGAGCTCGTCCTCGATGTGCCGGCCGAGCCGTTTTCGCTCGCGCGGCGGCTCAAAGCTCGGGATTCGGTTTCTTTATTTTGGGGGCGCGCGGGCCGCGCGGCGTTCCTCTGTTGCGATCCGGTCGAGCACAGCGCGGCGCTCGATCCCGAACCCGGGCTGACCTGCGCGCCGTCGGCAGCGGCTGCCGCGGTGCCACG
The DNA here is from genome assembly GCA_036268695.1 of Polyangiaceae bacterium. GTDB lineage: Bacteria > Myxococcota_A > Polyangia > Polyangiales > Polyangiaceae > PMG-095. The sequence goes on from DATATR010000274.1 coordinate 8,875, forward strand.
CTGGGTCGGCCTCTTGCCGTACGAGTGCCGTCGCGATTTAGAGCGCGGCGGGCACGGCGCGACGCGCGCCGAGCCGCATGTCAGCGAACCTCGCTGGCTGCGCTACGGCGCGGTCGCCGTGATCGACCCAAGCGGCGTGCGTGTGATCGGAGACGACGCGGCGCGCGTTCGCGAGCTCGCCGCGTTGCTGCAAAAACCGGGCACCGCGAGCGAGGTCGAGCTCAGCGCGCGCTCTGCCTTCGAAGCGCGAGCGCTGCACGAAGCGCGCATCGCGCGCGCGCTCGAGCACATCCGCGCGGGCGACTTGTACCAAGTGAATCTCGCGCGCCGCTTCGAGTTCAACGTGCGCGGCGCGCCGTGGGATCTGCTCGCGCGTCTCAGCGAACGCGGCCTTTCGCCGTTCGCGGCCGCGTTTTCCTGGGCCGATCTCGATTTGGTCTCGCTCTCGCCGGAATTGTTTTTGAAGCTCGATACTTCCGGCGCAGCGTTCACGTCCCCAATCAAAGGCACGCGGCCACGTGGGGTCACGCCGGAACGTGATGCTCAACTGATGCTCGAACTGGATCGCGATCCGAAGGAGCGCGCCGAGCTCACGATGGTGCTCGATGTCGAGCGCAATGACCTCGCGCGCGTCTCGGTGCCCGGCTCGATCGAGCTCGTGGAACCGCCGCACGTCGAGACGCACGGCACCGTGCATCACCGCGTCGCGACACTGCGCTCCCAGCTCAAGCCGCAGCTGACGCGGCGCGAAGTCTTGTCTTGGATGCTGCCGAGCGGCAGCGTCACGGGTGCGCCCAAAGTGCGCGCGATGGATTTGATCGCCGAGCTCGAAGCCGAACGGCGCGGTCTATACACGGGCGCGCTCGGCTACATCGCCCACGACGGCGGCATGGAGCTTTCGATGGCGATCCGCACCTTGACCGTGAAAAACGGCATTG
>DATATR010000275.1:0-15266 GCA_036268695.1 Polyangiaceae bacterium
CAAACACCGGCGGGCACCGTGCTCAAGGCTCACCCAAAGATCAAGTAGCCCGAGCCGCTGATCACGAAGTTCAACATGATCACTGCCAACGACGAGCTGACGACGGCGCGCGTGGTCGCCGCGCCCACGCCCTCGGAGCCGCCGAAGGCGGTCAATCCGCAGTAGCCGCTGATCACCGGAATTGCTGCGCCGTACGCGACGCACTTGGTGAGCCCAATCACCAGATCGCCAACACTGACCATGCTCACATTCGCGAACGTGCGCGGGTTGATGCCGAAGAACGCATACGCCGTCCACATCCCAGCGAGGAATGCCACGCCCGCCGCGATCACGACGAGTGCGCCGAAGATCGAAAGACTGGCCAGAAAGCGCGGCCGAATCAAATAATCGATCGGATCGGTCGCGCACATCCGCAACGCGTCGACTTGCTCGGTGACGACCATCGAGCCGATTTCGGCTGCGATACCGGCGCCGACGCGCGTCGCGAGCATGAGCGCACAAATGCTCGCCGCCAGATCGCGCACCAAAAGCTGCAGAAAAGTCGCGCCAAGGAGCGATAAGTCGGGCACGACGCGCTGGGTTTGGAGGCCGCCTTGGTAGACCAAGATCATGCCGATGAAGCCCATGACGATCGACAAGAAGATGAGTGAGCGATTGCCGATCTCGTACATCTCGCGGAAGAACGCGCGCCGATTGGGTTGCCCGCGCACGGAGTAATAGAGCGTAAGTACGAACACTCGGTAGAGTTCGCGCAGAGTGACGATGCCGTCGAGCACGAAGCGACCGAGCGCGGCCGTAAACCGCGAACGGGTGCGCGGCAGCGACAGAGAGCTCTCTTCCACTGACGACGTCATGCGATGGCGAACGAAAGCAGGTAGTCGAGCACGAAGATTCCGGCTGCGCTCGCGACGACCGTGGCGTTGACGGAGCGGCCCACGCCGGGCGCGCCGCCACTCGTGCCGAGCCCGAAATGACAGCTCGAAAGGCCGATCACGACGCCAAATACGACGCTTTTCACGAGTCCGTGTGCCACGTCCCCGAAGCCCAAGAGCCCGGTGGTGAGCCCGCGATAGAACACGCCGGGTTCGACGCCCAAGAAGCCCGCTCCAGCGTAGGCCGCGCCGAGCAGCGCGAGCGCATCCGAGAAGATCGTCGATAGGAACAAGGTGACGACGATGGCTAGGAAACGCGGAGCCACCAAGAATCCGATCGGGTCGATTGCCAAAGCGCGCAGGGCATCGATTTGCTCGGTGACGGCCATGGTGCCGAGCTCGGCGGTGTTGTTTGCGCCGACACGGCCGTTGATCATCAGCGCCGTGAGCAGCGGCGCGATTTCGCGCAGGGTGCCGAAGCCCGCGCCCCAGCCGAGCAAGCCATACGCGCCGTAGCGCTGCACGATCGGTGCGGCTTGGATTACCATGATGCCGCCGGTGAAGAGCGCGGTCACCGTGACGATGGGCAAGGATTTGATGCCCATGCGATGCAAATTGCGGAACAACTCGTCACGATCGAAATCGCGCCGCAGCGCGCGCCGGACGATCTCTGCTAAAAGCACGCCCAAGCCGCCGACCAAAGACGCCATGTTGCCGAGTCGCTGACTCAGGGCTTCCGCGAGCGGTGCTGGCTGCGAGCCGGATTCTGCCTGCATCTGCGCGGCTCAGTGTACGCCTACGTTGCGCGCGCCCGCACGGAAAGTGCACTTAGCGACGGTGGCGAGCGCTCGGAGTCTGGCTTCGACGGTGCTAACCTGGCTCGGCCGTCTGGAGAACCCATGAAGACCTCGCAAATTGCGCTTCAATGCTACACGTTGCGTGAGCACCTCAAGACTGCGCGCGAGTTCGCCGAGAGCATGCGCAAAGTCCGCGCGATCGGCTATGAGGCCGTGCAAATCAGCGGCGTCGGCCCGATTCCGCCGGCTGAGATTCGTCAGATCACCGATGGCGAAGGGCTCAAAATCTGCGCGACTCACGAACCGAGCCAGACCATTGTCGAGCGGCCCGAGGCGGTGGTCGAAGTGCTCGGCACGCTCGGCTGCAGGCTGACCGCGTATCCATCCCCGCACGTGGCGCTGACCACCGTCGCGGAGATTCAAAAGCTCGCTGATGCCTTGAATCACGCGGGCTCCGTGCTCAAAGCGGCGGGCATGACCTTGACCTATCACAACCACGATCTCGAGTTTCGTAAGCTCGAAGGCAAGACCGTGCTCGAGATTTTGTACGAGCGCACGGAGCCGAGCTTGGTCCAAGCCGAGCTCGACACGTATTGGGTTCAGGCAGGCGGCGCCGACGTGGTTCGTTGGTGCGAGCGGATGGCAGGGCGTTCGCCGCTGATTCATTTGAAGGACTACGGCGTCCACCCAATTCATCGAGCGCCGGTGATGGCTCCGATCGGTGAGGGAAACCTGGATTTCCCGCGCATCGTCGCCGCGGCCGAACAGGGCGGCTGCCGCTGGTTCATCGTCGAACAGGACCGCGATTTCGACGACGCCTTCGCGGCGATCGAAACGAGCTTCAAATACCTGAGCCAAAAAATCGCGAGCTAGAGCGGGCCGTCGACCGTGCCATGCACGAATTGATGCACGCGCGGATCGCTGGCGTGGCGGGCTTGTTCGGTGGTGCCCTCGAAAATCAGGCGGCCGCCGAGCATCATGCCGACGCGATCGGTGACGGTGAGCAGTCGATCCAAGTCGCTCGAGACCATGATCACGGTGGCTTTGGCTGCGCGCTGTTCGGCGCGCAGTAAGTCGAAGATTTTTTGGCTGGTGACTGGGTCGAGGCCCGCAGCGGGCTCGTCGTAGAGCACGATTGGCGCACGCGCGACCGTCGCGCGTGCGACGCCGACTCGTTTTTTTTGCCCGCCGCTCAGGCCGGCGGGCAAACGCGGCTCGAAACCGGGCAAATTCACGCACGAGAGTCGCTCCCGGATGCGCTCGCTGATCTCGGCTTCGGGCAGATCGAACAAGCGCCGTAATGGAAAGGCGATATTTTCTGCCACGGTCATGAAGTCGAAGAGAGCATTGTTCTGAAACAGCATGCCGATGCCCTTGCGGTATTCGTGCAGCTGCATGTCGCCCATCGCGAGCACGTCTTGTCCGGCGACCGTGACTTTGCCGCAGTCGGGGCGCATGAGGCCGGTGATCATGCGAAGGAGCAGACTCTTTCCCGAAGCGCCCGGACCGATCAGTCCGAACAAGCATTCCGCTGGGACGTGCAAGTTCACGTCCGCGAGCACCGCGCGATCGAAGCTTTTGCTGACTCCCTCGAGCGTGATCAACGCGCGCCCGAGGTTTCTGCGGCGCGCTGGTCGGCCAATCCGAGTTCGGCGCGCCTGGCTCGCGCCCAAACCAAGATCAACGCTGCGAGCAAACCGAGGTTCAGCACGAGCGCGCCGCCGATGATCGCGCGCAGCGCTAAAACGGAGCTGCGCGTGACCGTCACCGGACCGAAGCGCGACAGCTCGCGTTCCGCGGGCCGCGGAGGTTCCGGCACGGGCAACGACACCACCGAAACTTGCGCCGGAGTGAGCCCGGGCACTGCGCCCGCAACCAGGCGTTGCACGTCGCTCGAGGAGATCGGTGGCGTCGCGCCGCGATGACGAAGCAGCACGGACGCGGAGGGCGGCGCGGGCGCTTCGTCCGGCGCGAGCGAATCTTGGGCGGGCACCGCGAGGTGCACGCGCACGGAGATCACGCCGTCGAGACTGCGCAGGGAGCGCTCGAGATCACCGGCGATGCCGGTCACGACCTTGGCCTGTTCGGAGGTTCGACTCGGCACGATCGAGCCTTGCCCGAGTGTGTCGAGCACGCCGGGGCTCGCCGGCGGCGGCAGGCTCTCCGCACTCAGAATCGCAGCCGAACTCGAGGCGTCGTCGCGTGCGACCTCGACGCGCCAGCGCCCTTCGCTGTCCGGATCGCGCTCTTTCTCGGCCGCGATGCCGCCTTTTTCGAGCGCGACGACGGCGTGGTTCGCGTCGTTCTCATCGAGCCCGATCGCGATCGGCACATTGCACGCGACGAGCAGCATCGAAACCGTGACCAGGCCGAACCAGCGCGCCATCGCCGAGCTCCCGCGTTGTGTCATCACGTGTTTCCCCCAAAGTCCGAGCGCTCAGAAAGCCGTGTGCGTCACGTCGAGCTTTGGATTGCTCGGGAAGCTGAGCCCGCGCACGCCGGCCGCGATGCACGACTCGGCGCCGCGATTGCGTGGGTTCGTGATCACCGTGACGCCCACGGCGCGGCCGTTCTGCACGGCTGCGCAGACATTGATCTTGGTCGAATCCGGCACACCGCAGTGCGCGAAGTAGCGACCGCTGTTCAAGATCGCCGCGTATTGCCCGGCCGTGATATCGGCTTGGCCGCGCGGGCCACCGACGCTCATCTCTTCGTTGTACGACGCTTGCGCCGATTCACAGCTCTGCCCACCGCCCAAGATCGGGAACGCGCCGTTGTGGCCGACCACACGCCCGCCGCCACCTTTCTTCGACTTGTTCGAATTGAGGCCGGCGTCGGTTTCGATGTTCGATTCTTGGTCGACTTGCACGGCGACTTCGTCGTTGCGGTTCGCGCGCACCTTGAGAAACCAGAGACCTGCCACGACGAGCAAGGCACCCACCCCCAAAATCCCGATGAAGGCTTTGCCGCGCGTGCTGCGCGATTCAGCGACGACGACGCGCTCGATCGCCGCTTTTTCGGCTTTGATTTCGCGCGAGAGCTTGGCGTTTTCGGCGAACGGCGCAAACTCGTCCCAATCCTTGATCGCGCGCTCGTCCTTGCTCAAAGCGTCTCGCACGACATCGACGTCGACGAAAGTGTGCGAGGCGATTTGCTGAAGCAGCTCGACGGCGCTGAACGGACCGTGATCCATGCCGTCCTTCACGACGACGTAGCGCGGTCGCGGATCGCTCTCGAGCCGCGCCTTGAGCGTCGCGAGCTCGCTCGTCGCATCCGCCGCGACGCGCTTCTGCTGCTGGACGACGGGCATGTCGTAGGGAGTCGCCTTGCCCTTTGGAACTGGCGGGAGCATCGACATCGACACATCGACGTCGAAGTTGCCGTCGTGATCGAGGTGCGACGTGTCCGCGGGTGGCGGCGGCGCGACGCTGCCGGGTGGCGCGAATTGATGCAATGCTTGCGCGAGTGCGTTCAAATCGTCCGGGCGATGCGCGGGATCCGAGACCAACGCTTTGGCCAGCATGGCCTCGAAATCCGGCGGCAAGCCCGAGACGACTTCACTCGGTCGGCGCATGCCGGGGCCGACACTGAGCCCGGTCAAAAGCTCGTACAGAATCGCGCCGAGCGCGAACACGCTGGCGCGCGCGTTTCCTGGCGTTGCGCCGCGCTCCTCGGGTGCGAGACAAGCTTTGTCGCGTGGCAAAAGCGGCGGCTTTTGCGCGAGTTCGGGCGCGATTTGGTAAAACCCATAGTCGTCCTCGGCCAAGCTCGACGGGTGGAGATAGAGCCGGTGCCCGGCGCGATGCAGCTCAGCAGCCTGCACGCACAGCGGTACGATGATGCCGACTGCTTGCTTGAGGTTGAGCTGAGTCCCGCGCGAGCGCAGTTCCTCGAGCCGTGCGCGAAGGGTACCGGGTGCAACCGCGGCACCGACAGGCAAGGGCGTAACCAGATGTTGTGCACTCGTCATACAGGGCCGCGGATAGTACCAAAATTCCTCGAACCGCGAGGGGTCCGTTACCGCGAACTAGCTTCGGCCGATTTAAATCGGAGTTTCGTCCGAGCGCACATCGCCCTTCCACGGATGGCGCCGCTGGCGATAACTGCCGTGGACGAACTTTCCCAATACTGGCGCGATGTTGGCGGCAATGTCCGCGTCCCACTCTCCGCCATGGATGAAGTCGTGCACCTGGTCGATGCCGTCCAAAAGCGCAAATCCCGGGATCGGGAATTCAGGCGGACCGATCGCATCCGCCGGCATTTTTTCAGTGGGAATGCCCAGGCGCTCGAGCTCGATTTCGAAGTCGTCGCGATCCACGCGCACGAAGCGCACCTTGCCGAGCGCCTTCTGCATCAGCGGATTGGTGAGTGAAGCGGCTACCCCGTCGCACGGCTTGCAATCGCGAGCGACGATCCACAGCACCAACGTTTCTCCAATTGCGTCGGCGGCGCGCCGCTGTTTGCCGAGCTCGCGCGTGAAGTCGCCGCCCAAATCCGCGACGGTGATCACGCCGAGCGTCGTCACTTCGGTGTTGAGCGTGCGCGAGGCGCGCGTGGCTGGCTTTTTCGCGGTGGTGGGCGCTTTGGTTGGGTGGGGTGCCGAGGTCGGCGCTGCCCACGCGGTGGGGACCGGAAGCGAAGGCGACGGCGAAGTGCTCGGATGCGACGCCAAGTAGGCGACCATCGCCGCTACGCCGAGGACCGTCAGCGCCAGGTTCGCGCCGCCCAGCACGACTGCGGTCGTGGCCAAGCCGCGTCCGCCCTCGCGCCCTTCCGACCGCGCAATCTCGCTCCGCGCGATCAGCCCGAGCACGATGCCGAGAAGGCCGCCCATGCCAGCAAAGCAAACGAATCCCAATATGCTCGCGACTAAGGCAAAAACGGCCGTGCCGTTCGTTTTGATCGGTTCGCTCGGTGTCCACGGCGCGCGCTCCAATGGGGCCGGGCTCTGCATTGGGCTGAGTATAGCCCGCCGCTCGGCACGCACTTCGGCTATGGTGGCGAGCGCATGCGTTTCGGCGTATTTCCCGCGCTGCTCGTCGCCTTCGTCTCCGCGCCGGCGTGGGCTGACAGCGCGCCCGCGAATTCGCCGACTGGCGAGCGCGCGGTGGAGCTGTCCGCGGCGCCGCCAGAACAAGCCGCGGCGCGCGAGCATTTCCAGCGCGCGCTCTCGCTCTATCGCGCCGGCAAATATCACGGAGCGGTCGCGGAACTGGAGGCTGCTCTGGACTCCGATCCGAGCGGCAAGGATCTCGTCTATAACCTGGCTTTGGTTCAAGAAAAGCTTGGAGACTTCAGCGGTGCGATCGCTTCGCTCGAACGCTTCCGCACGATGGAAAAGGATCCCGCTGAGCTCGAGCGCGCAGCTCAGACGATTGAACGTTTGCAGGGCGCGCGCGCAGAACTCACGTCGGTCGGGCCGCGCGCGGGCGCGGCCGCGCCTTGTCCCGCGTTGCGCGCGCGCGGCCGTCTCGACGCGTGGGTGCTCGGCACGGGTGGCGTTGCGGTCGCGTCGTTCTTGGTCGGAACCGTGTTCGGCTTGCGCGCGCTCAGTCTCGATCCGAGCGGCGAGTCGACCGGGCCGGGCGCCTCGTTTGCGAGCCTTCAAGATCGTGCGCATCGCGCCCACACCGCGGCCGTCGTCGCTGACGTCGCGTTTTCCACGAGTATCGTTGCGGGCGCCGCAGCCGCGACGCTCTACTTCGGGCGCTATGCGGATGCGCCTCAGTTTCACGAGCGCCTGCCGCTATCGTCGCCGCGCATGACGGCGGCATGGCTCGAGTTACGCTACTGATGCGCCGCCCAATTCGCACGCTGTCGGCACTCGGCTTGTTCATCCTCGAGGGTTGCAGCTTGTGGGTGTCGGCGGCGCCAGAAGAAATCGGCTGCAGCGACGAAGGTCGGCTGGGCCCGCCAGCGTGCGACATCGGTTTTATCTGCGCGCACAACGACTGCATTCGCTGCACTTCGCGCGATATTTGTAACGACGGCATCGACAACGACTGCAACGGCAGAGTCGACGATGGGTGCTTAGCTGTAAGTGCGAGTGGGGGAACCAGCGCCCATAGCCCGCCGCTTCCGAACGGCGGCAGCATGGCGAAACCCGCCGGCCAAGCTGGTGCCAACTAGAGACGAGATCGAAACGCTCGGGGCAGTAACTCGTCAGCGCGTTCAGCAGGCGCTGCGTTTTTCGGGGCAAAATGCGCGCTTGCCGCGGGCGCGCGTCCAGGTAATGGAAGAGGAAGCGTCGGGCTGTTCTCGCTTCGACGCGAAGAACCGATGCGCGCCGAGGCCGCCGAAGCGACGTTGCCGCCCTCAAGCCGCTCCCCCGCGGAGCGCGTTTGTCCGCGCTGTCGTAAATCGCCATCGGCTTTTCCGGGGCTCGTCAGCGCGGGCGTCGAACTGCCGCGCTGTCCCGATCACGGGCTGCCGTTCGTCGACATGAGCGACGGTCCGGATCCACTGCTGGGCACGAGTGTCGCGGGTCGCTTCACGATCCTCGGCCGGCTCGGTAAGGGCTCGATGGGCGCGGTCTATCGCGCGCGCCAGGAAGCAGTCGGTCGCGACGTCGCTTTGAAGCTCGTACGCCGTGATCGCGCGCACGACCCAGAAACCAAAGCTCGCTTCGAGCGCGAAGCGCGCGCAATCAGCTCGCTGGTCAGTCCGCACACCGTGACTGCGTTCGATTTTGGCGAAGCCGAAGACGGCGCCTGGTTCTTGGCCATGGAAATGCTCGAAGGCGAAACCGCGGGTGAACGCTTGCGTCGCGTGGGTCGCTTCGAATGGTCCGATGCATTGCGCTTCACGCGCGACGCGCTCTTGTCGCTCGCCGAAGCGCACGGCAAGGGCATCATTCACCGCGATCTCAAGCCCGATAATTTGTTTCTGTCGCGTGTGCCGAGCGGAGCCGGCGTGAGCGATCGCGAAGTCTGCAAAGTGTTGGATTTCGGCATCGCCAAATGGTCACGCGACGACGACGAAACCAAGATCGATCAGCTCGAGACTCAAGCCGGCACGGTGTTCGGCACGCCGCGCTACATGTCGCCCGAACAAGCGCAGGGCAGCGCGCTCGACGCGCGCAGCGATCTGTACTCGCTCGGCGTGCTGCTCTATCAAATGCTCAGCGGTCGCGCCCCGTTCGTCGATGACGACGCGGTCGTGGTGATGGCCCGGCACATCAAGGATGCCCCGCCGCGCTTCGCGGAGATGAAACCCGAAGTCGTGGTGCCGGAGAGCATCGAAACCGTGCTCTGGCGCGTGCTGTCCAAGTCGCCCGCGGATCGCCCAGCGACGGCGGAAGAAATGATCGCCGAACTCGACGCGGCCGAAGCCAGCGCACGCGTGCTCGAGAGCGGTCAGCGGCTCACGCTGTCTTCGCCGGAAAAGCTGGTCGTTCCGCGGCGCGCGGCGTTGGTTGTAGCTGCTGGCGTCGGCGCCTTGTTGTTGATCCTGGCTTTCGCGTTGCTCAGTCGCGGAAGTCGTACGGCGCAAGCTAGCGCAGCTGGAACCGGTTTCAGTTCCAGAGCCATGCCTGAGCAGCCAAATCCAAGTGCCGTCTCGTCGCTGACAGTGAGTAGCAGCACGCTGGAAAATTCCAATCCAGTGCCGGTCGCAGACACTGCGCAAGCGGCGAACGCCGCTCCCGCATTGGCTAAGCATGACGCGCGTCCGCGTCCGGGCTCGAAGCCTTTGCTCGCAAAAAAAGGCAATGAACGTTACGGCCGCTTCGAGTAGCGCCTAGTTCGTGTGACCCGAATTCGAACGGCCCGCTCTTCGGCCGAGGGTCGTTCGATGCAAAATCTTGCCTGCTGGCTGCTCGGCAAATCCGGCCATTACTCTTGGGTTTGCGCGTTGCAGGTCGTTCTCGCCGCGTGTTAGCGTCACTGCAAGATGGACCCTCGTGAAATGGAGACGCTGGTTCAGCGTCTGGTCCAAAATCCGCACGACCAAGACACGATCACGTACGCCCATCAAGCGGGCCAGAGCGATCCGAAGTCGTATGCGATGCTACTGGAAAAAGTAGGCACCGCAACCAGCGATCCGGCGTTCGCGTGTCATTGGCTGACGGAGGCGGCAAATGTTTGGTCGACCACGCTCGGCGATGCGCATCGCGCCGCACGCGCGTTGATGATCGCGATTGACCGAGATCCGACGCAAGCGACTCCGGCGGAACGTTTGGCCGAGCTCTATCGCGAAAAGGGCGATAGCAAAGCGCTCGTCGCTTTGCTCGAGCGCCGCGCCAAAGCGCTCGCGCCGCTGGCGCAAGATCCGGAATTGCGCGCTCAAGTCGCGGCGATTCACGAAGAGCTCGGGCAGCTCTGGCAAAACCCACCGCTGTCACAGGCGAAGAAAGCGATCGAAAACTACCGCCGCGCGATCGAATACGATGCTTCGAGTCAGTATTCGATTTATGCGTTGCGCGAGCTGTACAAGGCCGCGGGGCAATGGGCCGAAGCCGTGCCGTACTTCGAGATGGAGCAGGATCTCGTCGACGACAGCGAGCGCAAGGTGGCGCTTTATCAAGACGAAGGCGATGTGCGTAAAAACGCAGCCGACTTTGCGGGCGCCGCGGTCGCGTTTCGTCGCGCGCGCGAGCTCGACGGCGGACAAGACGCGACGCTGAAGCAGCAACTCGGCACGGTCATTTTGGAGCGTGCTCAGGCCGGTCAAAAGGTGCCAGATGCGGAGCGCGCGGAAGGCGCCGAACTCTTCGTCGAATTAGCCGAGGAATATCCAGGCGAGCACGGTCTGTCGTATTCGATGTGCGCGCTCGAGCTCGTGCCGACGCACGATCGTGCGGTGCAGCTCGCGATGTACTACGGCGCGCAGTTGAGTCGCTCGGCCGAGGTCGCGCCGCGAGCGGCGGCGTACTTGAAGGCGAATCCGCAGGGTGCGCTTGCGGGTGAGGCGCGCAAGTTGGTTTCCGAGTCGATGGAAGCGGGCGGGGACGATTCGATGCTCGACGCCCTCGCACCCGCGCCGGGCGCGGATGCTTCCGAGCGCGTCGCCGCGCTGATCGATGTCGCACAAACGCTTGCTCGCAAAGCGAAGAAGAACGACGCTGCGGCGAAATTTCGCGAAGTGCTGGCGATCGAGCCCGCCAACGTCGACGCGATCGGGTTTCTCGAGCCGTTCCTGCGCCAGACCCGCAAATTCCAAGATCTGCGGGAGATCCTGCTGGCCGCCGGGCACGACGAAAGCGCCGACACCGATCAACGCCAAGGTTGGTTACGCGAAGTCGCCGGTTTGTGCGAGACCCAACTTCGCGACGTCGACGGCGCAATCACTGCATTCAAGGAGTTGCTCGTCCTCGATCCGGACGACGAACCGGCCCGAGGCGCGCTCAAGCGCTTGCTCGAAAAACAGAGCCGCTGGGACGAGCTCGCGACGTTACTCGCGGAAGAAGCCGAGCAGACGCTCGACGTCGAAGCCCGCATTTCCTTGGAAAAAGCACTCGCCAAGCTGCACGAGCAAAAGCGCAAGGATCCGATCGCGACCGGCGAAGCCTGGGCGCGCATCGCGGCACTTGCCGCGGGCGACGACGAAGCGATCACGACCGCGGTTCGCTATTTCGAAAAAGGGGAACGGCGCGAGCTCGCGATCCAGGTGATTGCCGAGAACATCGACGCGATCACGGAAGAGACTCAACGCGGCACACTGCTGAAGAAACTCGGTGAGCTACGCGAAGCCAACGGAGAGACGCTCAGTGCGGGCGAGGCATTCGCGGAAGGCGCCTCATTGCTCAAGAGCGCGCCGCTGTGGGAGTCGGCCCAGCGCTGTTTCGTAGCGGCCGAGGCGTGGGATCAAGCCGCCACCGCCGTCGATGAGCGCGCTCAGCTTGCCGAGTTGCCAAGCGAGAAGGCCGCGTTGTTCGCGACCGAAGCCGGCTACTTGTCACGCTCCGGTGACGACTCCAGTTCGGTGCTGCGGCTCGAGCAAGCGACGGAGCTCGATCCGGTCAACGAAGACTACGCAAGTGAGCTCGAACAACGTTACGTGAAGGCCGAGCGCAACGAGGATCTCGCGGGATTTTTGCTGCGCCGCGCGGACAAGCTTTCGAACAAGCTACTGCGATCTTCGCTGCGCAAGCGCGCGGCGAAGCTGCAGCGCGAAGCACTCGGAAATCCAGAGGCCGCACGCCAAACGCTGGAAGAGCTGCTCAAAGATGGCGATGATCTCGACGCACTCGGCACACTCGCGGACGACGCCGAGGAGCGGGGTGAATTCAAGGAAGCCGTCGCGTTACTTTCTCGTTTGGAGAAAGCCTCGACCGAGCCGGCGCAACACGTCGCGGTGCTGCTCCGCCAAGCGACGCTCATCGCTGACGGTCTCGACGATCTCAAAGGCGCGATTGCCGTCTACGAGCGATTGCTGAAGGAGTTCGACCCGAAGCACGAAGAAGCGCTGGCAAAGATCGCCGAGCTGTACGAGCGACTCGACGAGCCGAAGGGCGTTGCCGACGCGCTCGAACGTCGCTCGCTCGTGCTCGAGGACAAAGCGGAGAAGCTCAAGGTTGCCGAGAAACTCGCGGACCTGTACGAGCAAACGCTGAACGACGCGAAAGCAGCGGTCAAAGCGCTGGATTTGGTGCGCGCGCTCGATCCGGAAAACTTCGAGGCCGTGGGTCGGCTCGCGCAGTTGTGTGAAAAACTCGAAGACTGGCCGCGCGTTGCCAAGCATTTGGCGGAGCTGATCGAAGTCGAAGGCGACGAGGAAGAGGTCAGCCGGATGACCCGCCGGCTCGCCGAAATCCTGCACGAAAAGGTGGGCAAGAGCGACGAAGCGCTCGCGGCGCTGATGCAGGTGGCGGACGCGGGGGACGAAGCGTGTCGCGACGAATACGTTCGCTTGGGCGACTCGCTCGGTTGGAAAGGCGTGGTCGCGACCAAGCTAGTGGAGTGGTACCTCGAAGCTCCGGCAAGCCCAGCGCGCAATGCATCGCTGCGCGGCGCTTTCGAGCGTTTCGTCGAGGTCGGGCGTGACGCGGATGCGGCGAGCGTGGCGAAGGAGCTTGCGCGGACGCGCGGAGCAGATCCGGAAATCGCGCAGAAACTCGAGCAAATCGCGGTCAAATTGCAGGATCTCGACGCGCTCGGCATCGCCCACGATCTGCTGGTTCAGGAGCTCAGTGGCCCATCGCGCGCCGATGAAATGGTGCGCCAGGCGGAGGTGCTCGCGCAGGCTGGAGTCGAAGCGGGCGAAGCGATCAACCATGGCGAGCAAGCGTTGACGAGCGTGCCACCGGCCGACGTCGAACCGCTGCTCGCGCGGCTCGCGAAGCTGACTGATTCGGTGCCGAGGATCATCGAAATCTACGAGCGCCAGGTCACCCGTTGCAAAGCACCGAGCGACAAGCTCGCGGCGCTCGGCCGTGCCGCGAGCGTGGCTGCGAATCACGGCGCGTACGACAAAGCGCGCGCATTCTTCGATCTCGCGCTCGGCGGCGCGGCGCAAGACGAAACCCTCAATTCGCTGGAAGCAATCGCGCGCACCTCGGATGGCGAGCAGAAAACCGACAAATTGCGGCGCACGCTGGCCGAAGCGCTCGCGAACGGCGGGCAAGGCTCGCGCGATGGCGGGCGCACTCGCGGCATGTTGCTGGGCCGCGCTGCGAATCTCGCGTACCGCGAATTGAAGGACACCGAGCAAGCGTTTACCTGGCTCGGCGACGCGATCGTCACCCATGTGGATGATGAACCGCTCGCGGCGCTCGAGCGTCTGGCGGACGAAGTGGGCGAGCCGAAGCGCGCGGAAGGCGTGCTCAATCGCGCGCTGGAAGAGGTGTTCGATGGCCCGTTAGTGCGGAAGTTGCTGGCTCGTCGCGCCAACCTACGCCGCGAGAAGCTCGAGGATTCCGCCGGCGCCGCGCTCGATTTGAAGCGATTGCACGATCTGTCTCCCTCGGATACCGCGGTGATGGATCAGCTTTCGCAACTCTACATCGAGCTCGAAGACTACCGCGGCATGGTTCAGCTGTACGAGGATCAGATCCTGCGCGGAAAGGATCCGGCGGCGCGCGCCGAGCTCGCGCGCAAGGTGGCGCGGCTATGGGAAGAGAAACTCGCCGATCCGCGTGAGGCTGCGGACGCATGGCGGCGCGTGCTGCGCATGAAGGCGCAGGATCCCGAAGCGACGGAAGGCCTCGAGCGTGCCAAGGCCAATATGCTGAAGCGGCCGAGCTCGGAGCCGCCGGAAGAAAAGCCAGTCGCCGAAAAACCCGCTCCAGCGCCGCTCGAGAAAGCGGAAAAGCCAGAAAAACCAGCCAAGCCGAAGGGCACCAAGCCCGCAGCGGAACCTGAGCCTGGGCCAGCTGCGAGCGAAGAGCTCCCCAAAGCCCAAGCGGCCGCGACTTCGGATGACGAAGTCGAAGTTCCGGATGCACCGGCTGCGGCCGAAGCTCCGGCACCAGAGTCGGCATCGCTCGCGAGCGAAGCCGAAGCTGCGCGCGATTCGCAAGCTGAGTCGGTCGCGACTCCCACCGAGGAGCTGCAGCCAGAGGCGCAAGCACGCGCGTTCGAGGCACCGCCCCTCGCCGCTGCCGAAGATGTGGCGCACGCAGTTTCAGCGCCGAGCACGAACGGAGCCTCGCACTCGGAAGACGAAGACGTCGATGTTGATCTGGGTGGGAGCGAGGCAGCACCGCCGCCGCCTTCTTCGGCACCCGGGCGCAAAGGTCCGCCGCCCAAGCCCGGCGCGAAGAAGGGTTCGGCGCCACCATCGCCGTCGATGCGGCCACCGCCGCCACCGCCGTCGCGCACCGGGGCGCCGCCGCCGCCCGCAGGTGGTTCGATGAAGCCTCCACCGCCACCGACCGGCGCGGGACGTCCGCCACCACCGCCGCCAGCGGGCTCGCGTCCAGCACCGCCGCCACCGCCGGGGTCGCGCGCGGCAGGTAAACCTCCGCCGCCGCCGGGAGCGGGTCGTCCGGCCACGCGCGGGACTCAAGCGCGTCAGCCGAGCGTGCACGACGATGAAGACGAGCTGACGGTCGATGAAGATGAGCTGATTGACGACGGTCTGACCTGAACTCAACGCGGGGCGATGATGAGTCGCCCCGCGCCAGCATCGAGTTCGGCGGGGACACCGAGCGGCACGAAGTCGTTCCAGCGCTCGTGACCGAAGCGCAAGCCTTGCAGAATGGGCACGCCGAGCTCACCGAGCCGCTCGACGAGCACCGACTGGAGCGGCACACGATGCACGCCGTCCGGGCAATCCGTAAAATCGCCGAGCACGACACCGACGACGCGATCCAGTGCGCCGGATGCGAGCAGCGCGCTCAGCATGCGATCGACCCGATAAGACGATTCGGTCACGTCCTCGAGCGCGAGGATCGTATTTGCCGGCAAGCGCAGGCGACCTGTTGCTTGGCAAGTGACGAGCAGGCTCAAATTCCCACCTGCGAGTACACCGGTCGCGCTGCCTGCACGCAATGCAGTCAGGCCATCGAACACGAGTTCACGGATCGGAGTCTCGAGCGCGCTGATGAAGCGTCGACGCGTCCAGTGGTCACTGCGACCGAGCCCGGCAGCGTTCGGACCGTGCAGCGACGCGACGCCAGCCGCGAGCGCCTCGACGTGAAGCGCGGTGATGTCGGAAA
>DATATR010000276.1:0-4783 GCA_036268695.1 Polyangiaceae bacterium
GCTGCAGTGCCGGCCGCGCCACTCGCACCCGCGGCAGCAGAGCCCGCTGCGCTCGAGCTCGCGCCGCCGAGCGCGCCATTCGACGTACCCCCACTCGAGCTGGCGCTCGCGCCGCCCGCTCCGGTGTTGCTCGTCGTCGTGCCGGGCGTGCCGGCATTTGCCGTGCTCACCGGCGGCGTTTGCGACGCGGCCGGTGCAGTCGAGCAGCTCGCGCAGTAGACGAAGGATGCGAGCAATGCGCCGGAAAGGGCAAGCACACGAGCCCGATCGAACCACATGTGCCATCTGTGTTCAGTGCGTCGGGGATCCGTGCGCGGCTCGCGCTCAGTGCACCGTTCCTGGCCAATCAGCCCGATTTCCACTCAATTTTCGGGTTCATCGAGCCCGGCGCACGCCGCGCGGATCCGGCCCGCGATCAGCGCGCGAGGTGCGCGCTGCAAAAATCGATTGGCCGCGCGCCGCGTGCTCTCGGTCGCGCTCCCTTCGCAGGTCGCAATCACGCGCAATCCTTCGCGCTCTTCGGCGAGGGCCCCGTTCGGGAATTCGCGTGCGTGCTGGATCAGTAGATTCTGCGAAAGCGCTAGATCGCCCGCGCGAAGCGCCGCGTCGGCGGCGCGGACCAGGCGCATTTCGGCTTCCAAATCGTCGCGCTGCAGCGCTTTCGCGAGCGGGTGCGGTTTCGACCGAACCTGTGCGGGCTCGGCGCTCGGCGCTCGGGTCGCTTGCGGTGAAGTCGAACTTGGCGCGACCGGCGGCGCCGCGGCGACCGCGGGTGCACTGACGACGGCCGGAACGCTCGCATTCGCAAGCGCATTGGGATGCTCCCTCCAATGATGATAGAGCGCACTCGTGCCGACGGCGAGCAGCGCCACCGTCGCCAGTTTCGGGACGGCCGCGCCGAGAAAGGCCTTGGCCTGCTCGAGGCTGAGCGAAAAAAGTGCAGCCCCAAAACCAGCCGACCCAATCCGCGACAAGACCGCGGCCCGCACTCGAACGGCGTCGGCCGACGCGGGATCGTCCGCGCCTTCGGCGGCATCGAGCAACGCACGCGCGCGCGGGCCGAGCTCATCCATTTTTCAGCCTCGATGTTGAGCCTGCAAACGTCGCAGGCCGCGCTCGAAGTCGCGCCGTGCAGCGCGCAAGCGCGCGTACGTCGTGTTCACGTTCGTGCCGAGCGCTTCCGCGATTTCCGGCACGCTCATGCCTTCGAGTTCCGCGAGCGCAAATACAGAAGCCTTGTCGTCGTCGAGCTCGTCGAGCAGGCCATGCACGATGCGACCTGCTTCCGCGCGGCTCACTTGCTCGTGCGGATCGATCTGCGAATCCGGCAATAAATCCGGGTCGCCGACGACCGAGCTCAACGCATGACCTCTGCCTTTGCGCCGCCGCACGCGGCGATAATTGTTCACCACGCGCGTCAGAATGCCGAGCACCCAAGTTTTGATCGCGCAGCGTCCCTCGAACTGATCGAGCTTGCGGTACACAGTGACGTACACTTCCTGCACCACGTCGTCGATCGCGCTGTCGATGACGCCCATCCGGCGCACCATGCGCCAGACAGCAGGAAATGTTTCGGCGTAGACCTGATCGAACGGCGGACACACGAACTCCGTGCGAGCCACGACGCCAGAGTCGGGCTCAGTGGGGACCTCCGGATGTGTCCCGGAAGCGTTGGTGAAGGAGGCGCGCCGGGTCACGCGGAGGCGAGGTCCGCGCCGCGTTTTTGCCGCGCGATACCCATACCGTGGATGTCCGGGCGGCTCGGCGTCTGTGATTTGGCAATGGTGGCGCAATCGCGCGCGCACAAGTGCGCAAAATCACACCGCTTCTAGAATGCGGAGCAAACGCGAAGCCGCACGCGACGTACGCGCGCGGCCCGCATCCGCCTCGTTCCGCGGCGGAAAAACCGCGGAACGGGCAATCTATGATCGATTTCGTTCAGCTCCGTGTGACTTTCAGGTCGCGTCCGTGGTCCAGCGAATGTCGTCGACGTTGAACACGACGGGCACCGTCGTGCTCGCGTTTTCGGTCGACCACGAGAAGCCGCCGATCACGCCCTTCGGATAAGTCTGGCCCTGCAGACTAAAGACGTAGTCAGTCGGCGTGGTCGTGAGCGTCACTTTCATGCCGCCCGTGGTGCCGAAGTTCACGCTGTCGAGACAAGTCGTGCCAGTCACACCACCGACGCTGAAGGTGACCACTTCGCCGCCCGCCTGGCCCCAGGCGCGGAACTTCACGGTCTGCGCGCCAGGAGCCACGTTCGCGCCGGGGCCGGTGCCCCAATTGGTCGCGCTGCCGGCGAGCCAAAATACGCCGCCGTACGTGATCATCATGTTCGTGTTCGGATCGGTACCGAGCATCGAGGGCACGAACGACCACTTGTGGCACGAGCCGTAGTGCATCGAGCCCGCCTCGGGATCCGGGCGCGTGTCGCACGCCGCGTGCGTGATGCCCATGGCGTTTGCGGGGAATGCTGGGTCGAAGAAGTAGCCGCCGGGAATGAACGGGCCGTCGACCGCGAGCGGCAACGTCTTTTGCGAATCGAGCGGGACACATGGATCGACCGTGCTGCCGGTGCCGGCGGTGCCGGTGCTGGTCGAGCCCGCGATCGGCGAAGTGCCTGCGGTACCGGTGTCCGTCGTGCCACCAGAGCCGGTGTCGGTCGTTCCACCGGTGGTGCCGGTGTCCGTCGTGCCCGAGGTGTTGCCCGTGCCGACCGTGGTGCCACTGCCCGCGCTGCTGCTGCTCGTCCCGCCGGTAGACGACGACACGCGCATCGTCGGACCTTGAGGCGTGGAGCTGCACGCGCCCGCCGCCGTGGAAAGACCGACCAGAACCCCGAAAATCATCGTACGCGACGACATCCTTTTGTTTCTCCTGCGGGCCCGAAACGCCCGCGCTCAAACGCACTGCCCCGCGCCCGCGCGTGCAAAGACACACGGCGGCCCGGGATTTCCGCTGCTTCGTCCGCGCGTCCGCCGCAGGGAGCAGCGTTCGAATGCGCGTTCAACCGTGCCGTGTCCGCGGAAGGGTCAACTGATCTCGAATTTTCAGGAGCTCGCCCTACAACGTCGACCTAGCAGGTGCTGAAAAACACCCTGCGTCACGACAGACCTATGCCCCGCTGGGGCGAACGGGCGGATTTCGACTTTCCAGTGGCGCGAGGCCGCGCGCCGTAACGGAGGCCTACAAGGACGGACATTAATCGGCTGTTGTCCTCACCCATTCCGACTCCAAGCCTCGAAGCGCTGTCCACCGGCTCCGAACCAGGTGCCGGAATTTCGGTCGAAGCGCTGGTGCAAACTCAGCTGCCCTGGATCCGGCGCCGCTTGCGCTCGCTGTTCCCCGCGCATTTGGATTTGGACGAGCTCGAGCAAAAAGTGTTGCTCAACGTCTTACGGAGTTTGCCGAGCTATCGCGGCGAAGGTTCGCTGCGCGCGTGGGTCGACAGCATCACCGTGCGCGTCGGGTTGAGCCACGCGCGGCGGGCGCGCGCGCGTGAACGACGCGAACTCGCCTTATCGGAGGGCCTCGGCGATACGCAACAACGTTTGCCGTCCGAGGCGTACTTCACGCGCCGCCAAGTCCAAGGTTTGCTCGCGGTGCTGCCACCGGAGCAAGAGCGCGCGGTCGTGCTGCACCACGTGATCGGGCTCGAAGTCGCCGAAGTCGCGGAACACCAGGGCATCCCGACCGAAACCGCGCGAAGCCGCCTCCGTCTCGGCATGCAAAAGCTCAGGCATCGCGCGCGCGTTCGAGAAATTGCGCTGCCTTAACGCGCGAACCGTGGGCTACCAGCGCGCGCCGCGCCGTCCGCGCTGAGCCCCAAATCCAGATTCGCGCACGAGCTCGCGAAATCCGCGCGAAAACCGCCAAAGCTGCGGGCTTTGCCAGCGCTTGCCTGAAAAGCCAGAAAAGTAGTGATAGTTTCCCGCGGCTTTCGGCTCATGCCTTCCGCCGCTTCTCAACGCATCGATGTCGCCGTGCTCGGCGCGGGCCTCACGGGGATGAGCGCCGCCATCGAGCTCGGCGCGCGCGGCGTGCCGTACCGAATCTTCGAAAAACTGGCCGCGCCCGGCGGCCACGCGATCACGATCGAAGACAGCGGCTTCCGCTTCGATCGCACCGGCCACCTCTTACACCTGAAATCGGACGCGCTGCGCCGCGAGGTGCTCGACTGGATTGGGCCGGATCATTTGCAGGTCCAGCGCCGCAGCGTGATTTGGTCGAACGGGGTTTATACGCGCTATCCATTTCAAGCCAACACCTTCGGTTTGCCGCCGCAAGTCGCGTACGAATGCGTGCAGGGGTTCATCGCGGCGCACTTCGCCGCGCAGCAAGCGGAACCGAAAAACTTCGAGGAATTCTGCCTCACCCATTTCGGCGAAGGCATCAGTCGCCACTTCATGATCCCGTACAACTCGCGGCTCTGGGGCGTGCATCCGCGCGAGATCACGAGCAGCTGGTGTCAGCGCTTCGTGCCACTGCCGCGCCTCGAGGACGTGATCGCCGGCGCGGTCGGGTTGAACGACCGTGAGCTCGGCTACAACACGAATTTCATTTACCCGCGTCTGGGCATCGGTGAGTTGGCCAAAGGCATGGCGCGTCGCGTTCCGTCGCTCGAGCTCGGGCGAAGTCCCGAACGGATCGAACTCGGAGCGCGGCGTTTGGTGTTCGCCGACGAGCGCGTCGATTTCGACGTGCTGGTGAGCTCGATTCCGCTACCCAAGCTGCTCGACTTGATCGATGAAGTGCCGGAAAAAGTGCGGCAAGCGGCGAGGAA
>DATATR010000277.1:0-30444 GCA_036268695.1 Polyangiaceae bacterium
GCGGGGTATATAGCGGCTCCCCCCACACCTCCGGCCTGCGTGGCGCAGAGGTGCAGCACCCCGACGGGTTCAGGGGAGCACGAGCGAGAAAGCCAGGAAAAGATGCCGAGCTTGCGGGAACAAATTGGAAGCGGAGATAAGCGTAACGCCGTGATCGATGACGCGGTCAAAGTCCTGGACGCCGAAGTCGCCGACAAGGGCGGCCTGAGCGGCATCGCGATCAAGGGCGCGTACAAGATCGTACAAGGTGTTCGTCCGGGCTTCATTCGTGAAGCGGTGAACCACCTGCTCGACGAATTCCTCGACGCCGTCGATCCGATCTACCAAG
Source organism: Polyangiaceae bacterium (assembly GCA_036268695.1). Lineage (GTDB taxonomy): Bacteria > Myxococcota_A > Polyangia > Polyangiales > Polyangiaceae > PMG-095. The sequence continues at coordinate 329 of DATATR010000277.1, forward strand.
AAGCCGCTCAGAAAAAGCAGCCCGCGGGCGCGTACCTGCGACAGAACGACGCGCGCGTCGCCCAGGCGCTTTTGGCCGTTACAGACCAGCGTGCCGCGCGCAGTGAGAGTCAGCTCGTCAAAAAGACGTACGAGAAGCTTCGTCCCAGCGCGCAGAAACAAGTCGAGGCTGCCGCGCCTCGCCTCGCGGGCCTGCTCGAAAAGCACGCGGCGCCGACCAACTGATCCTCGTCGACCGTCGCGCAGTTTTGCGTCCTTGGCAATGAGTCTTGGCCCTGTTTCGACCAGCCAGTCGGCCATAAGCGTGGCTTAGTCCTAATTCCCTATCGGATTACTTGACAATAGGGGGAATTGGGCGAGATTTGCTGAGCTCCGCACCATGACAGAGTCCAATATCGTCACATCATCCAGCGCACGTACCGTCCTCGACAGCGCTGTCGTGCGCTTTGCCGGGGATTCCGGCGACGGCATGCAGGTTACCGGGGATCAATTCACCGCGGCGGCCGCGCTCGCGCGAAACGATCTCGCAACGTTCCCGGACTTCCCCGCGGAAATCCGCGCGCCAGCCGGCACGCTCTACGGGGTCTCGGGTTTCCAAATCAACTTCGCTTCGCAAGACGTGTTCACGCCGGGCGATGCGCCGGACGTGCTCGTGGCGATGAATCCGGCCGCGCTGAAGACCAATCTGCGCGATCTCAAACGCGGTGGGCTCTTGATCGTGAACGCGGGCGCATTCAACGCGGCGAACCTCAAGAAAGCCGGCTACGAAACGAACCCGCTCGAGGATGGTTCACTGAACGGCTTCAACCTGGTGAACATCGATATCACCAAGCTCACCGTCGCCGCCGTGAAAGAGCAAGGGCTTTCGAACAAGGAAGCACACCGCTGCAAGAACTTTTGGACGCTGGGTCTGATGTTCTGGCTCTACGGGCGTCCGCTCGAGCCGACGATCAAGTGGATCCAAAACAAATTCCACAAGCGCGACGACCTGGTGCAGGCCAACATCGCGGCGCTCAAAGCCGGTCACGCCTACGGCGAAACCGCGGAAATCTCGCACAATCGTTATGAGGTGCCGGCGGCACCCGTGGCGAGCGGCACGTACCGCAACATCGGTGGCAACACCGCGACGGCTTGGGGGTTGCTCGCCGCGACGCAGCTCTCCGGTTTGAACATGGTGCTCGGCGCTTATCCCATCACTCCCGCGAGTGATGTCCTGCACGAGCTCAGTAAGTTCAAGCATTTTGGCGTCACGACGATACAAGCCGAAGACGAAATCGCGGCCGTGTGCGCTGCGATTGGCGCGTCTTATGCGGGCAACATCGGCGTCACGACGACGAGCGGCCCGGGCATGGCGCTGAAGATGGAGGGCATCGGCCTCGCGATCGCGACCGAGCTGCCGCTCGTGATCGTGGACATTCAGCGCGGCGGACCGAGCACCGGTTTGCCGACGAAGACGGAGCAAGCGGATTTGCTTCAAGCAGTTTACGGTCGCAACAGCGAAGCGCCGCTGTGCGTGATCGCCGCGTCCACGCCGGGCAATTGCTTTTACATGGCGATCGAAGCGGCGCGCCTGGCGCTCAAATACATGACGCCGGTGATCTTGCTCACCGACGGCTACCTCGCGAACGGCACCGAGCCGTGGCTGATCCCGAAGCTCGACGAATTGCCGCGCATCGAAGTCAAATTCCGCACCGATCCACAGGGTTTTCACCCGTTCTTGCGCGATCCGAAAACGCTCGCGCGAAATTGGGCGATCCCGGGAACGCCCGGCCTCACGCACCGCATCGGCGGGCTCGAGAAGGACTACGACTCTGGGCACATTTCGTACGCGCCGTCGAACCACGAGCTGATGTGCCAGACGCGCGCGGCAAAGATCGCCGGCATCGCCGACGACGTGCCCGAGCAGCAGATCGACGTCGGCGACGAGAGCGGCAAATTGCTCGTGCTCGGTTGGGGCTCGACTTACGGCTCGATCCGCGAGGCAGTGCAGCGTTGTCGCACCCGCGGGCTCAGCGTGTCGCACGCGCACGTGCACTACTTGAACCCGCTGCCGAAGAATTTGGGTGAGCTCTTGAAGCGCTTCGATCGCGTGCTCGTGCCCGAGTTGAATCTCGGGCAATTGGTGAAGCTCGTGCGCAGCCAGTATCTGGTGCCTGCGGAGAGCTTCCCGAAGGTGCAAGGTCAACCGTTCAAGATCAGCGAGCTCGAAGAGCGCATTCGCCAGATGATGGAGAGCTGAGCCATGTCGAACATCGTGGAGCCGACGCGGCTAACCAAAAAAGATTTCGAAACCGACCAAGACGTGCGCTGGTGCCCGGGTTGCGGGGATTATTCGATCCTCGCGAACGTGCAGCGCGTGATGCCGGAGCTAGGCGTTCCGCTCGAGCAAATGGTGTGGGTGAGCGGCATTGGTTGCAGCAGCCGCTTCCCCTACTACATGAACACGTACGGCTTTCACACCATCCACGGCCGCGCGCCCGCGTTCGCGACCGGCATCAAAGTCGCGAACCCGAAGCTGAGCGTGTGGCTCGCGACCGGTGACGGCGATGGTCTCAGCATCGGCGGCAATCATTTGATGCACTGCTTGCGCCGCAACGTGGACGTGAAGATCCTGCTCTTCAACAATCGCATTTACGGGCTGACCAAAGGCCAGTACTCGCCGACCAGCGAGGTCGGCAAAATCACCAAGAGCACGCCGGTCGGTTCTGCGGATCAGCCGGTCGATCCCGCGTGCGTCGCGCTCGGCGTGAACGGCTCGTTCGTGGCGCGCTCGGTGGACGTCGAAGCCCAACATTTGGGGGACGTACTGCGTCGGGCGGCACATCACGTCGGCACCGCGTTCATCGAGATTTACCAAAACTGCAACGTGTTCAACGACGGCGCCTTCGACTCGTTCACCGAGAAAGCGCACAAGGCCGAGCGGCAAATCCGCGTCGAGCACGGCAAGCCGCTGATCTTCGGCGCGAACCGCGAAAAGGGAATTCGCCTCAACATGCGCACGCTCGCGCTCGAGGTCGTGAGCATTGGCGTAAACGGCGTGACCGAAGCAGACATCGTGGTTCACGACGAGACGAACCCGACGCTCGCGTACATGCTGGCGCACATGCCGTACCCGGCCTTCCCGGTCGCGCTCGGCGTCTTGTTCGCTGAAACTCGCCCGACCTACGATGGTTCGCTCAGCGAGCAGCGCCTCGGAGCGGAGCTCAAGCAGGGCAAACCTGACCTGGACAAGCTGCTCCGCGGCGGCGAGACCTGGACGATCTGAGTATTCCGCGGTTTCTTCGGACTGAACGCGCATTTGTTGCGGACAGCTCGAAAAACCTCTGCTACGACGCCGCCCACCATGGGAAGCCCGCAAGATCCTCGTACGGCTCGCCGCAAGCGCGAGCGCCGCGCCAAAAAAAACGCCGAATGGGAATTGAAGCGCGCGCGTGAAAACGCCGAAGCCGCGAAGCCCAAAGCTCCCGCGAAAACCGCGACCTGAGCTCGCGCGTCGCCCGCCCGTCGCGGACCGGCGAGATGAGCGAGTTTTGGCCTGAGCCCGCGGCCTTGGCCCGCGGAGCGCCCGTTTTTTGTGACGCTGAGCGTGTGGGCAGCGGCGAGCCCTCGACATTTGAGGCGAGCGTGCTCAGATTCACCCGGATACTTCATGCCGCCCAACGAGCGAGTGAACCCGGAGCGCGACGACGGCCTCGCGATCGCCGAGCGACCGAAGCTCAAGCGACCGCGCCGCTACGTCGTCGTGTTTCACAACGACGACTACACGACCATGGAATTCGTAGTCCACGTCTTGATGAAGTTCTTTCATCTGGATGAGGGCTCGGCCACGGCCGTGATGCTCGCGGTTCATCGTAAGGGTTGGGGTGTCGCGGGAACCTTCAGCCGCGACATTGCCGAGACCAAAGCATCCTTGGTCATGGATTATGCGAAGGAACACGGTCACCCGCTCAAATGTACGGCTGAACCAGAAGGGTTCGGAGGCTCCGAGTGAAAGTCAGTCCGGAAGTCGAAGCTGCCTGCGCGTTCGCGCAAAGCGAAGCGCTCCGGCGTCGTCATGACGTCATGACCGTGGAGCATTTGCTCTACGGGTTGCTACAAGATCCGTCCACCGCGCGCGTCGCACAGAAGGCCGGCGGAGACATCGAGAAATTGAAGCGCGCGCTCGATCGATTTTTGAGCGAGGAAGTGACGCGCGTGCCCGAGCCCGAGGAGCTCGACTTGAGCGCTTCGCGCGGGTTTCAGCGCGTGCTGCAACGCGCGGCGTTCAACGTGCAGAACAGCGGAAAGGAAGAGCTCAAGGGCCACAACGTCTTGATCGCGATCTTCAGCGAGCTCGACTCGCCGGCCGTCGCGGCGCTGACCGAGGCGGGCCTCACGCGCTACGATTTGGTGAATTTCGTTTCGCACGGCGTGGCCAAAGATGGCGAAGACGAAGAAGCGCTGAGCTCCGGCGAGCACGGCGCGGACGGCGATGAAGAAGGCGAAGGCGCGCCGCCCGCGGATGCGCTCGCGAAATTCGCAATCAATCTGAACGAGCAAGCCAAAGCCGGCAACATCGAACCTTTGGTCGGGCGTGAGAAGGAACTCCGCCGCGCGATTCAGGTCTTGTGTCGCCGGCGCAAGAACAATCCGATGTTCGTCGGCGACGCCGGCGTCGGCAAGACGGCGATCGTCGAGGGCTTGGCCGCGAAGATCGTAGCTAAAGAAGTACCCGCGCCGCTCGAACAAGTCGTGATCTACGCGCTCGACATGGGCGCGCTCGTGGCTGGCACCCGCTTCCGTGGCGACTTCGAGAACCGCGTCAAAGCCGTACTGAAGCAGCTCGAAGCATTGCCTGGCGCAGTCTTGTTCGTGGACGAAATTCACACCATGGTCGGCGCGGGTGCGGCTAGCGGCGGTACTTTGGATGCCGCCAATTTGCTCAAGCCCGCGCTCTCCAACGGCAAGCTGCGCTGCATCGGCGCGACGACGTTCGAGGAGTTCCGCTCGCATTTCGAGCGCGACCGCGCGCTGGCGCGTCGTTTCCAAAAGATTGACGTGCTCGAGCCGAGCCTTGCGGAAACCATTCAAATCCTCAAAGGCCTCCGCCCGCGCTACGAGGAATTTCATGCCGTGCACTACACGGAAGAAGCGATCGAGGCGGCGGCGACCCTCGCCGACCGGCATTTGCGCGACAAGAAGATGCCGGACAAAGCCATCGATTTGCTCGATGAAGGCGGCGCGGACGCAAAGCTCGAAGGCAAGGCGGGAGAAGAGCCGTTCACGGTAGACGTGCATCGAATCGAAGCGGTGCTCGCGCGCATGGCACAAATCCCCGCACGGCAAGTCAACGCGGACGACAAGAGCGCGCTCAAGAACCTCGAAGCGGATTTGCAAAAGGCCGTTTTCGGCCAGGATCGTGCGCTTGCCGAGCTCGCTTCTGCGATCAAGTTGTCACGAGCCGGTTTGCGCCCGAAAGAAAAGCCGATCGGCTCATACCTGTTTACCGGGCCGACCGGCGTCGGCAAGACCGAGGCCGCACGTCAGCTGGCAAAGACGCTCGGCATCGAGCTGATTCGCTTCGACATGAGCGAGTACATGGAGCGGCACACAGTCTCGCGCTTGATCGGCGCTCCGCCAGGTTACGTTGGTTACGACCGCGGAGGCCTGCTCACCGAAGCAATCGCGAAGACCCCGCACTGCGTGCTCTTGCTCGACGAGATCGAAAAGGCGCACCCCGACGTGTTCAATGTGCTCTTGCAAGTGATGGATCACGGCACCTTGACCGACAACAACGGCAAGCAAGCGGATTTCCGGCACGTGGTCTTGATCATGACCAGCAACGTCGGTGCGCAGGATCTTTCGCGCGGCGTGATGGGTTTTGGCAATCGGGACGCGCAAGGCAACGAGTCGGTCGCGCTCCGCAACACCTTCAGCCCCGAATTCCGCAATCGGCTGGACGCGCGCATCGCGTTCGATCCGCTCTCGCCGATCGTGATGAGCCGCGTAGTCGACAAGTTCATCAAAGAGCTCGGCGACCAGCTCGCGGATCGGGACGTGACGATCGAGCTCAGCGACTCGGCGCGCGCGTATCTGGCTGAAAAAGGCTACGACAAGTCGAACGGCGCGCGTCCCCTCGCCCGTTTGATTCAGGACGAAATCAAGAAGCCGCTCGGCGACGAGCTCTTGTTCGGGCAGCTCGAGCACGGCGGTCACGTGATCGTGCGCGCAGACAATGGCGCGATCACGTTCGACCTGCGTGGCGTGGACGAACAAGGCCTGCCGCATCCGCGACTTCTGAACTAAGTAGCGGCGTGGACGCTCGGCGCGCGTCACCCGGCAACGACGAACTGCGACGTTACTTTGCGTCTGCCGCAGCGCTGTTTTTCGCGAGTGCTTCGCGGACCGCGAGCGCGAGCGCGCAGCTATTGGTTTGACGCTGCTCGGCCGCGAGCGTGGCCGGATTCCGGACCACACGATCGCCCACGGGCACGAACTCGCCGCGCGCGTCCGCTTTCAAGCGCAAGAGCGGGCTTCGAGTCTTCAAGTCCCAGATGCCAATACGCGCGCCGTGCGGTTCGCGCTGCACGCGCTCGTCGCTGGTTTCGCCAGCATCTGGCGCTTCGGGCGGCAAGCCGCCGTCCGGATCTTCGTCGAGTACGAGCGTGAAATAGCGCGAGCGCGACAAAAGCTCGATCGCGACCGGTACATCGCGCTTGGATACGCTGTCCAAGTCTCTGTCGTACGCGTTCAAGCCGAGCTCGGTGTCGGCTTCGTGTACTTCGTCGGTCCAGTCGTTGGAGAGGACGCGGAGTGCGCGATACGCGAGCCGCATGTTGTACGGGCGCGGCGGCTCCGAGCAAACGTTCCACTCGTTGCAAAGCTGGCCCGGCGAGCAATCCGCAGTGACGCGACACGCAGGTCCTTTGGTGGGATCGGGCGCGCCAAGGCGGACGAACAGGCACGAGGTGAATCCATCGTGGAGCGACGCGCGTGCGGCGGCGCGAATCGCCTTCACCGAACTGGTGTTGGCCATGCGCAGCCGAAAGTACACGCCGGGGCTGGTACTGATCTTGTCGAGCGATGCGCTCGGATCGACGAAATCTCCAGGCCAACCTGCGGCGAGCTCGCGCACCCAACCTTCGACTTGGTCGCGAAAGGGAATGATCTTCGGACCCAAACCGACCGCAATTGCGCGCTGCTTGGCCATGACTTGGCTGCGCCGCGTTTCGATTTGGCCCTGCGAAATGCGCCAATACACGACGGTGAACACACCCAACGCCACCGCGGTCCAAAGCCAAAATTGCGGCGGAATCGAGGCCATGCGCACGCGGCCAAGCGCGATTGCGCGGCGGCGCTCCGCCCGCGCCTCGTTCAACGAGGGCAGGCCGGAATCGGTGACTGCTTTGCGCTTGGAAACGGCCACGGGCCTCTCACGGGCCTAATAGCAGAACGGGGAGCGACTCTGCTCGAGAGTGCTCCCCGTGCCGCCCATCAGGCTGCTTTTACTTGCCGAGCCGACCGACCATGAAGCTCACGTTCGGGTAGCCCGCGAACGCGGCTGTCTGGAACACGCTCTTTACCACCAGCGCCTGAACCTTGCGGTCCACCTGGAGGATGACCACGCCGGGAAACTCCTTGCCCGGGTTGATCTGCTTCCAGAGCTCGCGCTTGTTCTTGAGTACGTTGAAGAGCTCGTCCACGCGCTGCAAGCGATTCGCCTCTTCGATTGCACGCGTGTTGCCCGCCGGCGCACCGTCGACGAGGATCTGCGTGCCGGTGATGGCGACCATCGGTGCCTCCGTCATGTCCATCACGTTTTCCGCGTTGGGCAATTTGACGTTCTTGTCCACGGGCAACTCGCCAGAGGCCGAGAAGCTCGCGAGCAAGAAGCACACGATGCAGAGCAAGAAGTCGATGAACGGGATCAACGGAACTTCGTGGTTCGTCGAGCGCGCACCGCCACCGGCCACCTTCTTCCTCACGAAGGCGAGCGGAATTTGGTGCATCAAGCGCCGACCCGGAACGGCAATCGGCTGATGAAAACGGCTGAGAGGTTTTTCGGAAGACATGTCAGTTCACCGCGAAGGTCACGTTGAAGGACGGCACCTTTTCGCTCTTGCCGCCGAAATCGAAGTCACGCTTCGGCGAGTAGATCGCGTCGATGACCGCGATCACGTCGGAGAAAGGCGTGGTGTTGTCCGTATGCAGGATCGCGAGATCGAATTTCTTGTCCGAGCCCGCGCGATGCGAGCCGTTCGCGTTCCATTCGTCGTCGATCTTCTTGGCGAGATCGGGGAAGCGGATGTCGCCATTCGAGCCCGTCGGCACCGGCTTGCGATCGACGTCGATCGTGTTGACGACGGTGTTGCCTTCCTTCCAGACGAGTTGGAACTTGGTGTCACCCTTCATCTCGACGTTGAGCTGCTTTTCTTTCTTCTGCTCTTCCGGCGGCTCGTCTTTCGGCGGGCCGGGCACGCGCGCATCGGCGTTGATGCGGGCCATCTGCGACCACACCGCGGTCACGAGCAAAAACGCGACCAAACAGAGCAAGAAGTCGATGAACGGAATCAGCGGGATTTCGTGGTTGGTAGTCCGCTTACCGTGACCACCACCGACATCAATACCAGCCATGCATGCACCTTCTGGAAACGACGAAACTACGCCCTAATTACGACAAGCGGGCCCGAGCAATCCTTGGTGCTGGGGCCCACTTTGCCGACGCTCACTGAGTCAGACTGACGTCATTCGAGGCCTTGCAGATTCACCTTCTGGCGGTTCGCAACCACCAGATTGAGCACCTGCACGGACGCCTCGTTGATGTCGTCTTCCAAGCCCTGGGTCTTGCCGTTGAGCACTGAGAAGCCGATCAGCGCGACGATGGCCGAGAGCAAGCCGAACGCGGTGCAGTTCATCGCTTCCGAGATGCCTTCAGCGAGAATGCGCGCCTTCTGGCTCGGATCGACCGATTCACCGCCGACCGCGCCGAAGGCCTTGATCAGACCGACGATGGTGCCGAACAAGCCGGAGAGCATCGCGAGGTTCGAGAACATCGCGAGGAAGCCGGTGCGCTTGCTGATCTTCGGCATCTCGCGGAGTGCCGCTTCATCCATGGCGGCCTGAACTTCTTCGTCCGGACGATTCACCTTGACGAGACCGGCTTGCACGATGCGCGCGAGCGGCGCGTTCGCGGCCGAGCACATCTTGACGGCCTTCGCGACATCCCCCGCCAAGATGCACTTTTGCATGGTCGCCAGGAAGACGTCCTTGTTAATCGAGGACCCGAATAGATACACGGCGCGCTCAGCGATCGTCGCGATGGCGCAGATCAGCCAGAAGAGGATGATCCACATCGCCCAACCACCCGCCTGAAAGTGGTGCCACATACCAGACATTCTGTATACCTTCCTGCTGTTTTCGTTACGTTTGCGTCGGCCGCCCCGTGAAGCGCGCCGGCTTTCCGACTCGACAGCTTCGACAACTAGAGCTCGGGACTGGCGCCCCGCTGACTAAATTGACATCGGAGCTTCTTGGTCGGCGACATCTTGCTGAAGTGGACCCCTTACAGTCAAGAGAGATTGGGTCCACGGTGTATGTTCGCGCCGAGCGGCAAAGTTACAGCTCGAACTCCGATTTGAACGAGCAATGTCCGACGTTTCGCGTAGCGTGCTCGAAGCGAGCGAGCGCATCGGCGAAAGCTTAGTTCAAAAGTGACTCGACACTGACTCGTGCGCCGGGGTCCGTCCGGACGCTGAGAGTCGCGAGATCGAGATGCAGAGCGATGGTGATTTTCGCTTGGTGCTTGGTTTGGTATCCGAGCCCCAAACGCTTCGCGAAGCGGATCACGAAGCGAATCGTGAAGCGGCATCCGACTGCTTTGCGCGATCACGAGTGCGCTGATGTGTGCAGAAACGGCGAGGCAATCCTGCCCGCGGAGGAGCGCTCCTCTCGGCCAGAAGGCCGTCGCACGCGCAGCAGCGCGAGCTCGCTTTGCGACACGCGGAGCATGAACAACGAAGCAGCGAAGCAGAAACAGGAAGAAAGCCTTCGATTGGGTTGCACCTGCGCATGCCTCGCTGAGCCTCGACGGCCCGCGAGTTTCAGGCGCGGGCTTCCGCGCCGGCCGGGCTCGTTTCGAACCGGCCGCGCGGCTCGCGCGGACGCTTGAATTGTCGGATGATTCAGGTCGCTTGCGCTGCGTCTTGCCGGGTGTCTATAGTCGCGATTCGACTGAGATTGGGCCTCCCGGCGACCGGCTCGGAGCGCCCTCAACACACCCGAGAGTTTATTGAGAAGGGAATAGGGGAATGCAGCTCCTGCTTCTTGCAGCCGAAGGTTCTAGCGGATCCAGCCAACTCGCCGAGGCGTTCAAACAGAACCCGACCTTCATGGTTCTAAACATGATCTCTTCGGCCATCGTGCTGACGATCGTGATCGAGCGCATGGCGTTTCAGCTCACGAAATACCGCGTGAACTCGAAGGAATTCTTCGCCCAGGTCAAAAAGCTCGTCGCCGCCGGGAACATCGATCGCGCGATCAAGCTCTGTGAGGCGAGTGATTATCCGATTTTGCAACTCGTGAAATCTGGACTCACGCACGCGAACAAAGGCCCAGACGAGATCGATGCGGCGCTCAGCGAGAAGCTCTCGGAGTTGAAGCCGCAAGCAGAGAAGCGCATCGGCGCACTGTGGTCACTCGCGAACATCGCGACGCTGATCGGTCTGCTCGGCACCGTCTCCGGTCTGATCCTCACCTTCGGCTCGATCGCAGCGCCGGGCCTGAGCCAGGCCGACAAGCAGCGCATGCTCTCGAACGGCATCGCGGAAGCCATGTACAACACGGCGCTCGGGCTCGGCATCGCCGTGTTTTGCATGATCACGCACATCATCCTGCACACGCGAGCCAAAGCGATTCAGCACGATTTGGATTCGACGGTGGAGCGCACGTTCAACTTGCTCACCATCTCGCAGCGCACCGGTCAGTACTGAGCGGGTCGTCGCCTCATGGCAGAGTTAACGACGGCGCAGCGCAGTAAGATCCGCCGCCTGAGTCAACCGAAGGAGTTGGCTCCGGACGAGGAAGGTGGCGAGCTCAACATCGTCCCGTTCCTCGACATCATCATGAACATCCTGATCTTCGTCCTCGCGACGGTGGCAGTGACGTTCACCGCAACGATCGACACCACGCCGCCCGCGAGCAAGGGCTCGGGCGTGCGCAACGAAATACCGTCGGAAGCATTGAATCTGACGGTGTTCATCGTCGGCGACGGCTACGCGTTGAAGGCATCGGGTGGCAACATCGCGCCGGGCTGCCAGGGAGTTGGACCGGGCGACGCGATCCCACTCAAGAACGGTAAGTACGATCCGGAGTCGCTGACCGCGTGCGCGGCGCGACTCAAAGGCTCGTCACCGGACTTCGCGGAAGAGACTCAGGCGTACATCACGGCGAACCCCGGTACTGCATACCAGGACATCATCGACGTGATGGACGCGCTTCGCACCACTCCGCAGGGTGACGTGCTGTTCGACAACGTGAACTTCAAGGTGTCGAAATGACGCAAGCTGCGCCGCCCGGCGGCCCAACGCAAGAGCCGAAACCCGCCTCGATCGTGAAGTACAAGGCGGAGCTCAGGAAGGCCATTCGCCGCAACGCGGGCGAAGCGGAGGTCAACTTCCTGAACATCACCGCGATGCTCGACATCATGACCATCATCCTCGTCTTCTTGTTGAAGACACTGGGTGAATCGAGCGCAGCGGTCCCACAAAGCGACGACCTGAAGCTGCCGGTCTCGATCATCAAGACGCCGCCTGGCCAAGAGGGCGTGCTGGTGACGATTTCGAAGAGCCAGATCATCGTCGGCGAATCCAAGGTGCTGACGCTGCCAGGTCGCGAGTCGATCGTGCAGACCGGCGTCGGCGCGCAGTTCAAACGCGGTGGCCCGAGCGATCTGTACATCGTGCCGCTCGGCAGCGCGCTCCAGTCCGCGCACCGCACGGACAAGGCGATTCGCGCGGCCAAGGGCCTCGACCCATCGTCGTCGGAGGCGATCATCATCGCCGACCAAACGACGCCATATCGCCTGCTGATCGAGGTCTTGTACACGCTCGGTCAGAGCGAGTTCGGCAAGTATCACCTGATGGTGATGCAAGGGAAGAAGAAGTAAGCCGGGTTTTCCCGCCGAGCGCTCGTCGAAGCGCCGGCTTTCGTGCCCCTGCCCATGCCCGGGCCCTTGCGCCCCAGTCGGACCCCATGCTAGAGACGCCGAGTCTCTGGCGCACGGGTGCTGCCAAGAGTCACTCGGCGGGCTCCGGGGTTCCCGGACCAAGTCAGCCGAATGGCTCGGACCTAGTGGGTCCAATCAGCGGCCGTTTCTGCGAATGCTTCTGCGCGGTCGAGGCCCGACCTCGACCCTCGCATGGAAGCGAGTGTCTCGTGGCGCCCGAGCGTAGGGCGCCTGTGCGCGCCGCGGAAACCGATCGTGACAGAACTCGGGCTGATCGTCGGAATCGACGCTGTTGGGCTGGCGCTTGCGCTGCTGATGTGGCGCGAGCTATCCGTGCGCGAAGCACCCGTGCCCGCAATTCGACGGCTCGGTAGCGCGCTCGAGCGCGCGGCGCGCGCATTCCTCTGGCAAGAGTTGCGGCTCGTTGCCGCGGTCACCCTGCCGCTTGCCGCCCTGGCCGGCGCGGGCGGCGCAGTGGCCGCCGCGCAAAGCCCGGTCGGCAACTTAGAGTCCGCGTTCTGGCTGGCCTCCGGCTTGGGCCTCGGCGCCATCTGCGCCACCATTTCGGCGTATGCGGCAACCATATTGGCGATCCGCGGAGCCGTTCGCGCTGCGGGCGCGGCTGCCCAGAGTCTCGATGGTGCGCTGAGCGTCGCGATGCGTGCCGCCGGCACGGCCGCGCTGTTCGGGGAGACGCTCAGCGTGCTGGGCTTGGGCGGGCTCTTCGCTGTGATCTTCGCGATCAAAGGCGGCTTTGCGCTCGCTGCGGAGCAGTCCGCGCCGCTAGCGGTGCGCGTCGCTTCGCTCCTACCGAGCTTCGCGCTCGGCGCCGCGGCAGCCGGTCTCGTGCTTCAACGCGGCGGCGGCGCGTTCCACGCCGCGAGCGGCGTCGGCTCGGATCAAGCCGGCGAGCGCGACGCAGGCCTCGACCACGACGACGCGCGCAACCCCGCCGTCGTAGCCGAGCTGGTTGGCGATCACGTCGGAGCATCGGCGACGCGTGTCGTCGATGGCTTCGTGTCATCGAGCGTCGCCAACAGCGCCGCCTTGATCATCGGCGCCGCGCTCTCCGCGGCAACACCGCACGACGACCCATTGCTCTTGCTCGCGTTGCCGCTCGTGGTCCGCGCATTCGGCGTGATTGCGTCAGCGTTCGGCGTGTTCTTGGTGCGCACGGACGAAGTCTCGAACGTCTCATTCGCGTTCTTGCGTGGCTATCTCTCGACCGCGACGATCGCGCTGGTCGGCCTCGCGGGCGCGACGTTTTGGCTGCTCGGCGAACGCTTCTTGCCGGTCTTCGCCGCCGGCACACTCGGGATTTTGGCGCTGCTCGGCGCGGCGCATTTGCTCGCGCTTCGGCTCGGCCGGCGCAGCGGTTTCATGCGCGACGCGAACGAGGGCCTGCGCGTCGGCGGCGGAGCCGTGATCGCAGCGACTCTCGGCGCGGGCTTCGAAACCGCGCTCGCGCCAATCGCAATTTTGGGGTTCGCCGGGCTCGTCGCTGCGCGCATTGGCTCGTCGAGTAGCGCTCCCGGCGGAGTCACGACCTGCCTCATCGTGTTCGCCCTAGCAGCACTTTCCCTCGCACCTTACGTGCTCTCGATCGCAACACTCGGTTCAATCGCCGACAGCGCGCGCGGCATCGCCAGCATGACCAGCGCGGACAGCGAGCTCCGTCGTCGCTCGAGCCGGCTCGACGACGCTGGCTTTCTCGGTTCGGCGGTCGCGCGCCAATACGCGATTTTCTCTGGCGGGCTCGCCTCCCTGCTTCTGGCTTGGGCGATCGCGGTGCAAACGCACGCTGCCAACGCCGCGAGCCCTAGCGCCGGCGAGAGTTCGGTCTTAAGTTGGTGTGGGTTGCTCGGGGCGGCCGTGGTGCTCGGTTACGCCGGCTCGGTGGCGCGCGCTGCGGTGCGCGGTGCGCGCGAGGTTTCATCCGAAGTCGAACGCCAGCTGCGAGGCTTTCCGCGCGAGCACGGCGTCGCCCAAGTCCCCGCCGATTATACGCCGAGCTACAAGACCTGCGTCGAGCTCACCACGGCGATTTCACTTCGGCGCGCCGTCGCGCCAATCCTAGTCGGTCTTTCGGTGCCGCTCGCGCTCGGCTTTTTGCTGCGCGCCTTGTACAGGAATCTCGCCCCGGCACTGGTCACGCTCGGGCTGACTTGGTTCGTGCTGATCGCTGCACTCAGCGGACTCACCGCCGCGCTCTGTCTCGACGCCGCGCGCGCGACGCTCGGCAGCGTACGCCGCGCCAACCGCGTGCGCGACGGCGCTCTGGGCGCCTTTTCCACATCGATCACCGCCGACGCACTGTCGGACATTTTCGGCAACGCGGCGACGCCCGCGTTGTCTTTGCTCGTCAAAGCAACGGCCGCGACCGCGCTCGTCATTGCTCCCCTCTTGTCTTGATTTTCTTGATTTTCGACTCACCAAAGCCATGAACGATCTGCACTCAACTTCTGCCAATTCGAAGCGAGGAATCCGTGTCGTCGCTGTCTGATGCGCTCTCGACACTCTCCGATCGCGGGCTGCGACGCTTGCTCGGCGCGCGCACCTTTCTGCGCGGGCTCGACTACGAAAAGCGCAAAGTCGTCGAAGACGTCAGCGTCAACGAAGCGAGCGCGCAAGGCCGAGTCAAGGGCTCGGATCCCGATCCGTACGAGGTTTCGATTCGGCTCGGCGGAGAAGGCATCACTTCGAGCTGCACTTGTCCGGCGTTCCAAAAGACCAACCAACACTGCAAACACGTCGCCGCACTCTTGATCACCGTTCGAAACAAGGCACGCGCGCAGCTCCCGCGGCGCGAAGCGCCGCCCCAACCCCAACCTCACGCTCCGACTCAGCAGCTAGCAAACGGCGCGGACAAAGGCGGTCGCCGCCGCGATCGTCGTCGCAGGCAGCAGCAAGCGCCGCAAATGCCGGCTCCGGTCAGCCACTACACGCCGCACGTCGCGCAGAACAACGACATGAGCGCGCGCCCGACCGGCATCGGCGCTTGGCTCGCGCCGGACGGCGCGCAGCGCACGTTGCATCTCGAATTTCGCGTGCACGTGCGCCAAGGCGGCCTGACCGTAACCGTGCTCGACATCGACAATCGCACGCCACTCTTGCCGAGCGTGGCGTTGAATTGGCAAAGCGTGGTGCCGACGCTCGATCGCAACGCGCTGCGCGTGCTCGCACGCTTCGAGAGCGGCAATCCGCGCCATCCCGCGGTCGACATTCGCGGCGAAGATGCGTCCGAGTTGTTACCACTGCTACGCGATCGGCGCGTTTTACTCGAGCCCGCACTGATGCAACTCCGCTTCGCGGAAGAGCCGCTCCGCCCGCGCTTCGATCTGGAGATGGTCGGCGCCGAGACGATCGTCGCCAAAGTCACGTTCGAGCGCCCGAACGACGGCCGTCGTTTTCAGCTCACCACCGGTGGCTGGTTCGAAGGCGCACCGGGCTATCACATCGACACGACCGAGGGCATCGCCCGCCCGCTCGATCATCGCGTCTCGCCCGCAGCGCTCCGTCGCTTGTTGCGCAGCCCGACGATCGCAGAGCCGTCGTCCGAGTTGATTGGCATGATCACCTATGGCTTGCCCAAAGTCGCGCTCGAAATCGGCGCGGAATTGCCGGAGCTGTCGCAAGTCGCGGACGTGGTCGATCTCGAACCGACGCTGCGCATGCGCGCTGGCGGTTCGCTCACCGAAGCCGAAGTGTCGCTGCGCGCGGCCTACGCCGATCTCGAAGTCGAGGTACGCGCCGACGGCATTTCGCCGCCGGTCATGATCCTGCCGCCGGTCGAAGGGCAGAAGCGCGCCAAATGCATTCGCTGCGACATCGCCGCGCAACAGCGGGCCGTGCAACTGCTTTTGGATTTGGGGCTTCAGCCCGACGAAAGCGGCGAACGCTTCGTCGCGCACGGCGAAAAAGCGATCCAATTTTGGTCCGAGGGCGTCGGCGCATTGCCGGAAGACTGGGACTTGTACGTGCCGGAGCATTTGGTCGGGACGCACGTGCGCAGCAAGCCGGTCTTGATGCACGCGCGCGTGTCGAGCGGCGTCGATTGGCTCAACGTCAAGATCAACTACGAGAGCGAAGGCATTGGCGTCGAACGTGAAGAGCTCGAACGCTGTCTGCGCGAAGGTCGCAAATTCGTGCGTCTGTCGGACAACTCGTTTGCGCCGTTCGACGGCGAAAAAATCCAATCCATGATCGATCGCGAGATCGAGCTGATCACAGCGGCAGGAAAATCCGGAAAAATCCCGCTCTCGCAAGCCGGCCGTGTGCAGGAGCTGATCAACCAAGCCACGAGCTCGACCGTCGCGGCGAACGCAAAACAGCTGTTTCAAAAGCTCGCGTCGATCGACGAAATCAAAGCCGCGAAAAAGCCAAAAGGGCTCAAGGCGACACTCCGCCCGTATCAGGAGCAAGGCCTTTCCTGGCTGCAGTTCGTGCACGAGCTCGGCTCCGGCGGCGTGCTCGCCGACGACATGGGTCTCGGAAAAACGGTTCAGACGATTGCGCTCTTACTCGCGCTGAAGCAGGAAAAAAAGGCCAAGGCGCTCAAGGCGTTGATCGTCGCGCCGACCAGCGTGGTCACGAATTGGGTGCGCGAAATCGAGCGCTTTGGCCCCTCGCTCACGACGGCGCTGTGGCACGGCGCGGGGCGGCGCGAGCAGATCGCCGAGCTCGAAAGCGCGAACGTGATCATCACGAGCTATGCGCTGCTCCGTCGCGACATCGATCTGCTCAAGAAGCTGCCGCTCGATTACGCGATTTTGGACGAGGCGCAGAACATCAAGAATCCGCTCAGCGCGACGGCCGCTGCCGCCAAAGAGCTCGACGCCGAACGGCGCCTGGCGTTGACCGGCACGCCGATCGAAAATCGACTGAGTGAGATTTGGTCGATCTTCGAGTTCGTGAGCCCGGGACTACTCGGACCGCTCCAGAAATTCGAGGAAAAATTCGCACGCCCGATCGACAACGGCGATGCAAAACAAGCCGCGCGCCTGCGCGCCGTGATTCACCCGTTCATCCTGCGCCGCACGAAGCTCGAGGTGGCGAAAGATCTGCCGCCGAAGATCGAAGTCGACAAAATCATCGATCTCGCGCCCGATCAAAAAGCCATCTACCTGCAGGTTTTGCGCGAGGTTCGCGCGCAAATCATGGGCGAAGTCGAGCGCGTCGGTGTCGCGAAGAGCCAGCTGCACATTTTGGCCGGCCTCACCAAACTGCGGCAAGCTGCCTGCGATCCGCGCTTGCTCGGCCTACCGCGCGAATTCAGCCACGACGACAGCGGCAAGCTTTCGGCTCTGCGCGAGCTGATCGACGAGGCGGAGTCGGGCGGACACAAAGTGCTCGTCTTCAGCCAATTCGTCTCGATGCTGAAGCTCGTGCGCGAGGCGCTCGACGAAGACAAGATTCGTTACGAGTACCTCGACGGCAGCACGATCGATCGCCAAGAGCGAATCGAACGCTTCCAAGAGGATCCGACCGTGCCCGTGTTCTTGATCAGCTTGAAAGCGGGCGGTTCCGGCTTGAACCTCACCGCGGCGGACACCGTGATTCACTTCGATCCGTGGTGGAACCCCGCAGTCGAAGATCAAGCTTCCGACCGCGCGCACCGGATTGGGCAAAAGAAGGTCGTCACGGTGTATCGCTTGGTCGCAGCCGGCACGATCGAAGAAAAGATCTTGCAGCTCAAACAAAAGAAGAAAGATCTAGTCGCTTCCGTCCTGAGCGAAGACGCCGGTGGCGCAAAAACGCTGACGCGCGACGATCTCGACGACCTGTTCAAAGTCGATTGACGACGAACCACGTCTTCAAGATTTTCACCGCCAAGACGTGGAGACCCTGAAGAATGCCGAGCTTTGGGGTTCAGCGCGGACGGCGCTCGATCGCACAGGTAGCTCTCGAATCGTCGAGCGCCGGACCGTGAGCTACCAGCGCGAACATTGCGCTCAGCGCTGAACACCAAATCTTGCTGACGCTCAACGTCGCATCGAGACGTTCATCAGCAAGCCGAGCCCCATCAACATCGTGAGCACGCTCGATCCGCCGTACGAAAATAGCGGCAGCGTAATGCCGACCACCGGTAATACGCCCATCGCCATGCCGATGTTGAAGATCGCGTGCCAGAACACCATGGCGCCGACACCAACCGCGAGCGCGGCGCCAAAGCGATCTTTCGCTTGCGATGCGACATGAATCGCCCAGATACACACGAAGGCGTAGAGCGCGATCAAAAACACCGTGCCGATGAAGCCCCAATCCTCGGAGAAAACGGCGAACGGAAAATCCGAATATTGCTCTGGCAGAAAGCCAAATTGGTTTTGCGTGCCTTGCATGAAGCCTTCGCCGGTGAGCTGGCCGTTGCCAATCGCGGTCTGCGATTGCAAGGCGTGCCAGCCCGTGCCGGTTTTGTCGGCCTCGGGATTGAGGAAGCTCGTGATGCGGTGCTTTTGGTAATCGCGCATCACGTACATCCAGGCGAGCGGCAGCGAAACCGCGCCCGTGGCGACGAGGGAAATTACGCTCAGCACGCGCACGCGCATCATCGCTAGCATCGACAAGGCCGTGAGCAGATAAATCAGTGACGTGCCGAGATCCGGCTGCGCCATCACCGCGCCGACTGGGAGCAAAATCCAAAGCGCGGCTGGCGCGAGGTCGAACAGCGTGCGTGGCTCGGTGCGCGAATCGTTGTGCACGAACTTCGCGATCATCAAAATCAAGAACAGCTTCATGAATTCACTCGGCTGAAACGCGAAGCTGCCGAGCTGAATCCAGCGCGAAGAGCCGCGAATGTCGCGGCCTAGAATGAACACGAGGCCGAGCGAAACCATGCCGCCCGCGTAGAGCACCGGTGCCAAGCGCTCGTAGTGGCGGTAGTCGATGGCCGCGACGAGGATCGCGAGCAGCGCGCCGACCACGATCCAGTAAATTTGAGTGACGTAAATGTCCGCGAGCCGGGCACGACTCTCGTCGTCGATGTAGACGCTGGTCGCGCTGTACAGATTGACGAGGCCGAGCGTCAAGATCGCGACCACGCCGAGCAAGAGCGGCATGTCGACCATCGGCCCGCGCCGGAAGGAGATTCGCTCGCCGAGCATCAGAGGCTGCCGCGCTTGCCAGGCGGGTGCGGCGGAGTCTGCGCGCTGACCCGCTTTTCGTTCATTTTTTCCCAGTCGCGCACGACGCGCATCGCGACCGGTGCGGCGTTCTTACCACCGCCACCGCCGTGCTCGATGATGACGACGATGGCGATCTCCGGCGACATCGACGGCGCGTAACCGGCGAACCAAGCGTGGTCGCGATTGAAGTACCAAACGCGATCGGGATCGACGCCGCGAGGGGTCACGTGACTGACCTGTGCGGTGCCGGTCTTGCCCGACATATCCACGCCGGGGATGCGCTCCTTGTACGCCGTGCCAGCGCGGTCGTTGACCACACCAGCGAGCGCGCTCTTCACGAGTGCCAGGTGATCTTGATCGAGCTCGACCATGCGCCGCACGCGCGGTGGGAAATCTTGCACTACCGTGCCGTCGCTCGTTTCGATGCTGCGCACGACTTGCGGTTGATACAGCGTGCCGCCGTTGGCGAGCGCCGCATACGACAGCGCGAGCTGCAGCACCGACACCGTGGTCGCGCCCTGCCCGATCGCCGATAGCAGCGTGAAACCACCGCGGAATGCTTCCTTGTAACGGCGCGTGTACCAACTGCGAGTCGGCATGCGACCGCGTGCTTCCGGATTGACGCCGATGCCCGTCTTCACACCGAAGCCGAAATCGAGCCCAATCGATGCGAGCCGATCGATGCTGAGCCGCGAGCCGAGCTCGTAAAAATACGTGTTGCACGACTCCACGATGGCGGCGTGCAAGTTCACTTTGCGATGCACGCCGGTGCAGCGGAAGAAGCGCTTACCGTATTCGAAACCGCCGTGGCAATCGACCTCGCGATCCGGGTCGGTCAAGCGATCCGCCAGCGCCGCGAGCGCCGTGAACGGTTTGTAAGTCGAGCCGGGCGGGTACGCGGCAGAGATGGTCTTGTCGAGCGTCGGCTTCAGCGGGTCCGAATTCAAGCGCCGGAACGCTTCACGCACGGCTTTGACGCCGTTGCCGCCCGATACGACGTTGGGATCGAAGCTCGGCTTCGACAACGCCGCGAGCAAGCGACCCGTGCGCACGTCGACTACGACGACTGCGCCGGCGAGTTGGCCGCGCATTGCCTTGTCGATCGACGAGACCAGATCGATGTCGAGCGTGAGTGAGATATCGCGGCCGGGAATCGGCTCGAGCCGGCGCGGCTCTTCCAGGTATTTCGCGTCGATTTCCGCGTTGCTTTCGCGGCGACTGACGCCACGCACGATTTTGCGCCAGCCGCGTTGGCCGCGCAGGTAGCTCTCCCAACGCCGCTCGATTCCGATCGCTCCGATGTGGTCACCCGCGCGATAGCCGCGGCCGTCGAGTCGCTCGAGCGCTTCGGCGTCGACCTCTTGCATGTAACCGATGACGTGCGCGCCGAGATCGCCGTACGGGTAGTAGCGTACCGGCGTCGGCGTGACCTCGACGCCGTCGAGCTCCTTCTCGTGTGTCTCGAGGAATGCAACCACGTCGCGATCGACATCGACTTTGAGCAGGATTTGTTGACCGCGACGCTTGTCCTCTTTCGGCAGCGCCTTGATTTCGGCAATCTTTTTTTCGATCGCCGCGCGCTCGAAATCCTCGAGCTGGACGACTTTGAGCACGCGCGGCCAAGTCGTATCGAGGTCGATCACGGACGGCGTGATATGCACGCTGTACGACGGGCGATTTGCGGCCAGCACGCGGCCGTTGGCGTCGCGGATCACGCCGCGCGTCGTCGCGAGCGAGCGCTCGCGCACGATGTTCTTGCGCGCTTGCGCGCGGTGCACGTCGCCTTCGATCAGCTGCAACTGCGCCAATCGGCCGATCAAGATGCCGAATGCCAAGACCGTGACCAGCACGAGCCAGCGATAGCGCTGGCGAAACTCGCCCACGTCCGAGCGCTGGACTAGCACGCGCGCCTCACGCGACAGCCTCGTGTTGAGCGCGCGCGGACGCCGCCCCTTGGCGCAGCCGCTGCGCGAGTCGGAACAGGAGCGGCGCGCAGAGCGCGGTCGAAATCGCGTGCGGCAGCACGATCGTCGTGAGCTCGAGCGGGCGCTTATTGTCGCTGCCGAACACCGCGAGCAAAACCAAAATTACGGCGCTTTCCACCAGCGCGAAGATGAACGCGAGTGAGACGCGCGTGAGCACCGTTTGTGCCGTGAGTCGGACGCCCGCGACGCGCGACAGCCACCAAATCAGCACGTACACGAACGTGAATAGGCCGACCGGCGCCGCCGCCAGCAAATCCAGCGTATATCCGATGACGAACGCCAAACCTGCGCCGCGCGGCATCGACGGTTCGTGCACCCCCAAAAAAATCACGAGCGGTAGCGCGAGGCTCGGCGTGGCCCCATGCAGCCAATGCGCGCCGACGAGCCCCGCGAGTGGCCCGAACAGTCGATAGAGGTTCGACTGCACCAAGATCAAAAGCGTCGCGACCGCGTAGAAGCCGAGGCTTTTCATGGCACCTCAGCGCTGCTGGCGCGCCTTTTTCGCGGGCGATCCGCCGGCGCCCGACTCGCATTCCTTCGAGTCGGTCAAGATAATCAAAACTTCTTCGAGCCGCGAGAAGTCGACCGTCGGCTCGGCTTCGACGGCTTGATAGATCCCGAAATCCCGCTTCTCGACTTTCTTCACGCGTGCAACCGGAATGCCGCGCGGAAAGCGACAACCGACGCCGCTGGTGACGAACACATCGCCGACTTCGACGTCGTCGGTGCGCTGCACGTACTCGACGCGCGCTAGATAGCGCTGACGATCGCCGACGCCGCGCACGAAGCCGCGCGCGCCGGTGCGCTCGACCACGACGTCGACGCCGAAGCCACTGTCGACGGTGAGTTGTACGTCGACCTTTTCGCCCGCGACGCGCAGCACGGTGCCAACCGTGCCATCGACGGAAATCACCGGCATGTCCGGGCGAATCGCGGCGTTCTTCGTGTCCACCGTCAAGTGCGCGACGCGAAAATATTCGGTCGTGTCTTTGCCGACGACGACGGCGCTGACGAGCTCTTGCGAAATCGTGTCGCGCAAACCGAGCAAGCGACGCAGCCGCCGATTGTCTGCTTCGGTCCGTTCGAGATCGCCGACTTTACCGCGCAGGTTCGCGTTTTCGTAAGCGAGCCGATTGTTGTCGCCTTTGACATCGACGAGATACACGTAGTCGCCAACCAAGCCCGACACGCCGCGCGCGAGTAGCGCGGCGAAATACTGAAAAGGTGCTGCGACGTGCAGCAGCGCCCGATCGACCCAGTTCGTGTCTTCCGGACGACGAATACTGGCGCGCAGAAAGAAGAACGGCAGGGCGAGCAAAAGCACTACGATGACGATATCTCGATAGTGCTTGAACGAGCCCACGCGCTCACCTCACGAATCACCCGATGGTGACTTCCTTGAGGAGCTCGATGTGGTCGAGCGCTTTGCCGCTCCCGAGCACGACGCAGCTGATCGGGTCGTCGCTGACCATCACGGGCAAGCCGGTCTCTTCGCGCAAGAGCACGTCGATGTTTTTTAGCAATGCGCCGCCGCCGGTGAGCACGATGCCCTTGTCGACGATGTCAGCGGCGAGCTCGGGAGGCGTACGCTCGAGCGCGAGCAGCACCGCTTCGACGATCGCGTTGATCGGTTCTTGGAGAGCCTCGCGCACTTCGTCCGAATTGACGATCACGGTCTTCGGAATGCCTGCGACCATGTCGCGGCCCTTCACTTCCATCGTGAGCTGCGGCTCGATCGTGTAGGCATTGCCGATCGTGATCTTGATCCGCTCGGCAGTTTGTTCGCCGATGGCCAAGTTGTACTTGCGCTTCATGTACGCGACGATCGCATCGTCCATCTTATCCCCGCCGACGCGTACGCTTTGCGAGTAGACGATGCCTGCGAGCGAGATCACCGCGACTTCCGTGGTGCCACCGCCGATGTCGACGACCATGTTGCCGCTCGGTTCGGTGATCGGCAGACCCGCACCGATCGCGGCCGCCATCGGCTCTTCGATCAAATAGACTTCTCGCGCGCCAGCGCTCTCCGCGCTTTCTTTGACCGCGCGCTTTTCCACTTCGGTGATGCCGAACGGCACGCAGATGATGATGCGCGGTTTCACTAACGTGCGCCGATTGTGCGCGCGCGCGATGAAGTAGCGCAGCATCGCCTCGGTGATTTCGAAGTCCGCGATCACGCCGTCCCGGAGCGGGCGAATCGCGACGATATTTCCCGGCGTGCGACCGAGCATCTCTTTTGCTTCACGGCCGACGTTGAGCACACGCTTCTCGCCCCGCGCGTCCCGCGCGACCGCGACGACCGAGGGCTCACAGCTGACGATGCCTTTGCCCTTGACGTAGATCAGCGTCGTCGCCGTGCCGAGGTCGATGGCAAGGTCATTCGAGAACAGGCCGTAGAGCCAGTCGAAAATCATCGCTGTTTTCTGCTCGTCTGCTGCGGTGGCCCCATGAAGGGCCGCGAGATCGCCGCGAAACCGGGCGAAAATCGGAGCCACGTCCTAGCACGAGGCGTCGAACCGGCGCAATCCGCGCCGGACCCAAAAAACAAGGCTCCCGGGCCGGCGCGAGAGTCGCTGAGAAAAAGTCGCGAAAATCGTTAGTTACGCTGAGGGCTCCAAGCAACGCTCGAACCATTTCTGCCAGCGCGCGCGGGGCGGATCCTTGGCCCGTTCGCGCTCGAGGCTCGGCTCAATCGTCGTCGTCCCAATCGTCGGCGAGGTTTTTCCATGAGCCGCCGCCGCCGCGTTCGCCCTTCTTCGGCTCCTCACCACCGCCGCGGGCCTTCTTCTTTTTCTTTTTGTCGTCCCAGTCGGAGCCCGAGGCAGCGCCGGGTGCTGGACGCGCACGACGACCTTCCGCGGGACGACCCGAGTCCATTCCAGGAGGCGGCATGGGTGGGTAGCCACCGCCACCACCACCACCACCGCCGCTGTATCCGCCGCCGCCGCCGTAGCTACCACCGCCGCCGCCGCTGTATCCACCCTCTTGACGCGGCGGACGCGGACGATCACTCGCACCGCCGGGGCCACCGGCTGCGCCGCGCGGATGCGCGATGTTCACCATCAAACGTCGACCGCGCAGATCGAAATTGCGCAAGGCGGTGATCGCCTCGTTTGCTGCTTCAGCGGTGCCCATCGTGATGAAGCCGAAGCCGCGGAGTCTGCCGTCCGGACCGACTGGCAGATGAATGCGCGCGACCGGACCGACGTTGTTGTCGGTAAAGATCTGCGTCATCTCTTGTTGGCTCGTGTCGTACGGCAAATTGCCGACATAGAGCGTGCGATCTTCGGTCATCGGACCGCCGCCGCCGCCGCCGCCACCACTCGGACCCGACGTGTGCGGCGAACCTTCGCCGCGACGTGGCGGCTCGGAAGAAAACGGACGCACCGAGATCGCGCGACCCGCTTGCAACGAGCCGTCGAGTTTGTCGCGCGCAGCGACTGCTTCGTCGGACGTTGCAAACGTCACGAAGCCGAAGCCGCGCGGCCGCCCCGTTGCACGATCTCGCGGCAGACTTACGTCCACCACTTTGCCCCCAGTCGCTTCGAACAATTGCCTCAGCACGTCTTCGCTGATGGACTCGGGCAAGCCCGCCACGAAGAGTTTTCGTGCATCCTCGGTCGCCATTTTCTCGTCGTTTCCCTAGAGTTCGGCTGCGCCTCGGCGATGGCCGAGGTAAGCGCAGAAGCCAGGTTTGACGATAACTGCGCGGCAATCGCCGTTCAAGTCGGCAAATTGAGCTACGCCCGGCCAATGGGCCGCTCGACTCGCTGTGTCATGAGGCGCCCGTGACTTCGTATAAGCTGCGCGCGCGTCATGAAGCTTCGCTTGCTCGTGAACCCGACCGCCGGCAGTGGCAGCGCCGCGCGGCGCGTTCCCCTCGTGAAACGAGCGCTCGAGGAGCGCGGAATCCAAGCCGAGATCGCGGAAACACGCGCACCCGGTGACGCAACGCGACTTGTCCACGAAGCGCGCCGCGACGGTGTCGAATGCCTGCTCGTGATGGGCGGCGACGGCACATTGAATGAAGTGAGTCAGGGCTACATCGACGCGGAAGGCCGTCCCCTGCCCGGCCCCGATTTGGCGCTGCTGCCCTCCGGAACCGGCGGTGATTTCCGCAAAACGTTCGAGCTCGGCACGTCGCTAGAGGAGGCGATCGAGCGGCTCGCCAGCGCCCCAGCGCGCCCGCTCGACCTCGGACTGCTCGAACTCACTGCGCATTCCGGCGCCACGATTCGCCGCGCGTTCCTCAATATCACGAGCTTCGGGCTCGGTGGGCTGACCGATCGACTGGTGAACGCGGGCCCCAAATGGATCGGCGGACGCACCGCATTCTTCGTCGGCACGCTGCGCGCGATGGTGAGCTATCGCAATGCGCCGGTGCGCGTGCGCGTCGATGGCAAGGTCTGTTTGGAAGCGCCGATCTTGAACGTCGCGATCGCCAATGGCCGTTTTTTTGGGGGTGGGATGCAAATCGCGCCCGAGGCCGACCCAGGCGACGGCCTGTTCGACGTAGTCGCACTCCACGATTTGACGCGCACACAAGGCCTCGCGCTTGCGCATCGGATTTATCAAGGTTCGCACGTGGGCCAGCCGGGCGTGCGCGTCGCGCGCGGCAGCGTGATCGAAGCAGAGAGCCTCGTGCCCCGCGCCGAAGTACTAATCGACATGGATGGCGAGACGCCGGGGCGCTTGCCGCTCGTCGCGCGCGTCGCCCCGGGTGCGCTCAAGATTCGGGCGTGACCGTTTGCGCGCGCGGCGAACCCGCGAAATCGCGCGGCGGAGGCGGCGGCGCGAACGCTTTCGGATCATCTGCGCTGCGCAGCGTGCGCACGAAAAAATACACGCCCGCGCCGAGCAGCGCGAAGCACGCCCACTGCGCCGGCGTGAGTCCGCCGTAACGCGGATCGACCGCGCCGCTCAGCCCGTTCGATTCTTTGATCCGCAAAAAATCGAGCGCGAAGCGCACCGGCGCATACGCGATCGACATCGCGCCGAGGTAAAAGCCCCAGGGTCGCGGTTTGCGTCGCAAATACAAGAACGCGAGCGCGAGTGGAATCGTGAGCAGCATCTCGTACAATCCGAGATCGAAGCGACCGCCGTGCGGATACTGCACTGCGAACCACAGATTGCTTTCGATACCTGGGTGATCGTGCGCCACGCTGCAGCCCATGCGACCGAATACCCAAGCAGCTGGGAATGCGCTCGCAATCACGTCGGCGTACGGGAGCACGTCCGTGCGGTAACGCCTCTTCCAAATGAACACGCCGATCACGCCGCCGACGAAGCCACCAAAGCTCGACAGACTCTCCCAAATGCGAAATAGGGACAGCGGATCCTTCAGCAGCTGCTCCGGGTAATAGAAAATCACATCGAGCATGTGCCCGCCCAAAAACCCAATCCCGACGACCCAAGCGATGAAGCTCGTCAGCGCGCGTTCGCTCAAGCCGAGCTTTTTGCCTTGTTTGGTCGCAAGGTACGAACCGAGATAGACGCCAATCGCGACGAGCGTGCCAAATGGCTTGATCGAAAACGCACTCGGCGGAAATCCGCCGAACAACCCCTTCGGGACGAGCACGAGCTCCGGCAGCTGAATGTACGGAATCGCGGGGGTAAAGGTCACGCTGGCGCTCTACCACACTCGCACGTCCGCGCGACCCGCCCGAGAACCGTCAGCGCTTTTCGGCGTGGATGGTCACGCGATCGGGTGTGCCCCCGTCGAGGCCGTAACTCACTTCGAAGCGCACGCCGTCACATTGACGCGCCAGCACCACTGGGCTCACCGCGTCCGCCGCGCAGCGCGATTGAGGCAAAGCCGGCTCGATCGCGTCGTCGATCACATCGACGGCGTGTGCGATCGCTTCGGCGCGCGCTTGCGGGTTATTCGGCACCGCGCTGACATGGGCGGCTTCGGCGACGCGCGTCAAAAGCTCTGGCCCAGTGAGCGTCACGCTTTGCACGAGGCCGCGATCGAGCGCGATCTCGAGCGTCGCTGTCGCTTCGCGATCGACGATGCTTTTGTCCTCGGGCACCGCGAACGGATACGAAAATAGCTTCGTGCAATGGCTCTCGTCGCAGCTGCCGGCCGGCTGTCTCACGCGGAATCGCAGCAGCAACTCCGAGTCCAAGTTCGAAGTCGGTTCGCCGAAACTGCGCGTCCTCGCCAGCGCGCCGCTGAGCGTCGCAAACTCGTGCAAAAATTCGCGGCGATTTTCGGCTGCGCGCGCCAAGCGTGCCTCGATGCTGCTCGCGTGCAAGAGCTCGCGCGCTTCGCGTTGGTTCGCAAACTCGCTGCGCGACTCGAGCTCGCCGATGCGATCGACGACTGCGTCCGCGTGCGGCCCCTGGGGCATCTCGTCGAGATAGGCGCGAAGTCGGGGCAAGTTGTTCCAAGCGAGCTTGAAGTAGTGTTTCTCGGCCGGCCCGAACCAGGCGCGCACTTCGGCGCGATAGTCGCCGTGCGGGTAGTTGCGCAAATAGCGATCGGCCGCGCCGAGCCGCTCTTCGAGCGTCGGCGCGAGGCGTGTTCGACGATAGCTCGCGTAATCTCCGAAGCCGCCGGTCATCCGCGCCGTCGCCGCACACGCGCCGAGCAGGGGCGCGAAGAGCAACCCCCAACAAAAAAACCGAGCACGCGCCCGGTTCACGGCGGAGGCTCCGGGCAGAAATCGCACTCGGTCGGCACCGTCGGCGATTGGTCGCTCATGTAGTCGGCGTAGTCGCTGCAGCTCGCGTTCGAGAGCGCGCGCAAACAGACCTCACCGTCATGCACGAGCGGCAAACAGCGATCGGGAAATGCATTGGGATAACTCGCCGGATCGTCGTTGCAGGCATTCGTGCAGGATTTGCTGGCGAGCCCGCACTCGGTGCAGCGCTGACAATCGATCGCGGCCTTGCTGACGAAGAAGATCCCCGGATCGAGCTCTTGTGGTCGCTGGCCGCAACCACCGATGTCGCCGGGCGTCGGCGCAGTGCAGAACACGAAAGCGATCAGCGAAAGCAGAAGCTGTGCGCGACGCTCGCGTAGACGCTGGAAGAACGCGACGAGTCTCGCTGCGGATTTCCGGGCGCGCGTCATTTGAGCACCTCGTAGTCGAAGAACACGCCGAGCTGTGCGGACAAAACCGGAATCGTGGAGACCGAATGATCGAGCGTGGCCGCGCCGTAATACACGTCCCCGATCAGCTCGCCTTGCACGCCGATGCCCGACGTGATCATGAACGCGCCGCCGAACGCGGCCTCGAGCCCGCCGCTCAAATCCGGCTGCAGAATCAGCGGCACGCCGGCGCGCGCGTAGAGCATCGTGCGACCCGAACCCAAGCGATCGAGCGCGATGTACGAAAGGCTCAGCACTTCTTGCGGAATGCCCTGCGCGGCGATCGAGAGGTGCAACACCGCGCCGTGAGCGAGCCCGTCGAGCGCACCGCGCACCGCGCCGATGCCGATGTCGAAATAGCCCGCCGTGAGCGAGAGCGATTCGGCGCTGCTGCCGAGCTCGGTCGATAACCGATACGGGTTATTGAAGCGAATCCCGTCGCCGAACGAGAGCGAACCAAAGGTGTGCCAATAGTCCGGGCCGCTCAGGATCGGCGTGCGGTAGCGTTCGTAGACTCGCGGCTTCTGCTGCTCTACCTCGGCGCCATTCGAATCCGCGTCGGCGTCGGCCGCCGAGGCGCGCGCGCTCAGGCAAAGCAACGCGCTGCACGAGCCCAGCGCGAGCGCACAGGCTTGCAAAAACTCCGAGAAAACGCGCACGATTTGCCGGCCGGATCCGAAGCACCGCGAACTAAGCCGCGCGCGAACAGACTCGTTCGATGTCTTCGATTCGCTTGGGAATCGCTTCACTCAAGACGAGCGCGCGATCATCGGTGACGAGCACGTCGTCTTCGATTCGGATGCCGATGCCGCGATATTGCTCGGGCACCTCTGCGTTCTGCGCGAGATAGATGCCAGGCTCGACCGTAATCACCATACCTGGCTCGAGCGGGCGCGGCTTGCCGCCGACGAAGTATGCCCCGACGTCATGCACGTCCATCCCGAGATAGTGGCTGGTCTTATGCATGTAGTACGGCTTGTAGCGTTGCTCCGAAATCGCGGTCTCGACCGGACCTTCGATGATGCCGAGGTTCACCAGGCCACGGGCGATGACCTCGACGCTCGCCGCGTGGATTTCGTCGAGCGTGCGACCCTTCCGCGTGATTTCGATGCTCGCCAGCTGCGCGTCGAGCACGAGCTGATAAATCGCGCGCTGCGCCGTGTTGAATGCGCCGCTCACGGGGAACGTGCGCGTCACATCGGCTGCGTAGTATTCGAATTCGCAACCCGCATCGATCAGCAGCAGATCCCCATCCTGCATCCGGCGATCGTTTCGATGATAGTGCAGCACCGTCGCATTCGGGCCCGAGCCGACGATCGGCGCATAGGCTGGTCGTTCCGAGCCCGCGCGGCGAAAGATCCCGCGCAGAATCGCTTCCACCTCGTATTCGAACATGCCAGGCGCGGCGTTGGCCATCGCCTCGACGTGCGCAGCGCGCGTGATGTCGATCGCGCGCTGCATGGCGCCGAGCTCGAGCTTCGATTTTTTCAAGCGCGCCTCGTGCACGACCGTCGCGCTATCGACGATCGACGTGGGGCAAGTCACGCCGAGCCGCGCACGCGAACGCACCCGATCGAGCGCCGCCAGCAAGACATCGTCGAATGGGCGATTTTTGCCGAGCCGATGGAAGACTCTGTCGGTGTTCTGAATCACGTCCGGCAGTTTCTGCGCGAGCTCGCCGATCACGAACGCGGCGTTCGCGCCGAAATCGCG
>DATATR010000278.1:0-18094 GCA_036268695.1 Polyangiaceae bacterium
TTTCCGAGCGTTGACACTTGCCAGTAGTGTACGAATCCTGCGGATCCCGTGAGCCGCATCGCTCGGCCATTCAGCCGATGGTTGACGCCGCGCGCTAGTGCCCTAAAAGCTTCACACCCACCCACAAAGAATCGGGAGAAGCACCATGATCCGAACGAGCACGGCAGTCTGGCGCGGCGACGGTTTGCACGGAAAAGGCGGTCTTTCGACGCAAAGTGGCGTCTTCAAAGAGCAGGCCTATTCATTTCAAACGCGCTTTCAGAGTGAGGACGGCAAGGCCGGCACGAATCCGGAAGAGTTGCTCGCGGCGGCGCACGCCGGCTGTTTTGCGATGGCGACTTCGTTCGCGCTGAGTGAAGCCGGTCATACGCCGGAAGAATTGCACGTCTCGGCCGGCGTGGAGTTGAGCAAGGTCGAAGGCGGCTTCGCGATCACGAACATCGCGCTCACGCTCGAAGGCAAAGTGTCGGGGATCGACGCCGCGAAGTTTCAAGCGATCGCGGAGGGCGCAAAGAAAAACTGCCCGCTGTCGAAGGCGCTCTCCGCGACGCCGATGACGCTCACGGCGAAGTTGCTCTAAACGCGACTACGACTCACTTCGGCACGACTGGCGGCACAGGCGTCGCGCTGATGTCTTGCACGCAAGAAGAAAGATCGAACAGCAAGAACTCCATCGCTTTTTCTTGTGGCGTGAGCGCGGCGCTCACGCAGCCGGTCGGGAACGGCTCTTTCGAGTCCATCGATACCTTCGCCACGTGGATCCCCGTGTGCACGAAGCGGCCGCACTGCGCGCTCGGATCCGCGCCGATGGGCGTATTGAACGAGAAATACGGCACCGCCGTCATGCCCGGTTGCGCGTTCGCGTCGTAAATCCAGCGCTCGGCACCGGGCATGATTTCGATCGCCGGGTTCTTCACGTCGATCAGTGAAATCGTGCCGCGCGTGGTGGAGGCTTTCACGTTGACGAGCCAATCGGCGAAATCGCTGCCTTTGGGATACGTCGTGTCGATCTGGTAGTCGCGGTCGCCGCCAGTATCGAGATCCGTGTCGGCTTCGGTCGCCCATTCCGCGACGCCGTTCATCGTGTCGCCGATCGCGGAAGTCCAGGGTGCAGCCGCGTTGATCGGCGTGGGCGTGTACTTGCGAGCCTTTTCTTCGTTCGGACCCTCGTTCATGCCGCGCAGCCAGCTGTAATGATAATGCTCGACGAACGCACGTCCGCCCGCGTTCAAATAGTCGAGCAACGCTTGCTTGCTTTGGGTCGTGATCGCGCGCCCGTCGGATTCACTGCCTTCGCACGACATGAGCACGATGTCGTACGCTTTCAATTGATCGAGGGTCGACCAAAGCGCTGTCTGCGCGGTCGGATAATTCGTGCCCGACGAATACGCGGACTGGCCATTGTCGTAGAAGAGATTGATCCGGCCGGGGCCGTCTGGATTGGTGAATTCGGTGTCGGCCACGCCGATGCGGCGAAATAGGCATTCGAGGCTGTCGGCATCGCCGGTCGCGATTGCGATTTTCGGCAGATGACCTTCGCTTTGATCCTTGGGCAAACGAAATAGCGTTGGATCGTCGAACTGATTGTCTTGGCAGGCTTTGATTTCCGGGATCGTGATTTGCCGGCGCCATTTGCCGATTTGGATCACGAGCGGGATGTTCGTGCCGGCGGGCACGCTCTTCATCGTGAATGCGCCGTTCGAATCGGTCAGCGCGGAGGCGACTGGATCACCCGACACCGGAGTTGCGCAATTGTCGCAGGTCGGTCCGGTGCCGATGTCACCCAGCGACGAGTTGGGCACGTAGACCGCGACGTCGAACAGCGGCACTTGGCCTGCGGGATCGTAGATCTTCGCCGAAAGCGTGGTCGCGTCCGGGTTGCCCGAGCAATTGTCGATTTGACAGAGCAAACCCGTGCACGAGCCGTCGCCCGGCGTGCTGCCGCCGTCGACATTGATGCTCACGCCGCCGCCGCTACCGCTCGTGCCGCCGGGGTTGATGTTCGCGCTGCCGGCGGTGCCGGTTGGACGGAGGGTTGCACCAGAACCGGGCTTGGTCCCGGACGAACAAGCGACGAGCAAACACAGCGCACCGATCGGCGCAAAGGACCTGAACGCAACGAGCGAGAGCGACACGCGGACCTCCGACTGCTCACGGCGCGACGATGCGCCCGTCCGCTAATGCGTGCGTGCTCGGAATCGATCACTGTCTTAACGAATTCGTGCGCGCACACATTGGCGTCAAAGGTGCGTCCGCGCCCGCGACGGCTTTCGGATCAGCTCAGATAAAAGCCACCATTTACGTTGATCGTTTGACCCGTGATGTAGCCGTTGGTGGCGAGCATCAGGACCACCGCGGCGACCTCGCTCGGGCGCCCGAAGCGACCGAGTGGGATCAGATCGGGCGTGATCGCGTCGTTGTCCTTGATCATGTCGGTTTCGATCAGGGCAGGCGCGATCGCGTTCACGGTGATGCCGCTCTTCACGAGTAAGCTCGCGTAGCTGTGCATCAGGCCGAGTAGGCCAGCCTTGCTCGCCGCGTAGTGCGGCCCGATCACGCCGCCAGTCTGCGCCGCGCTCGACGACAACATCACGACGCGCCCGAAATTCCGCGCGCGCATGCCGGGCAGCGCCGCTTGCGTCACGTAAAACGCGGAGCTCAAATTCACGCGCACGGTCTGGTCGAAGTCGCTCGGCGTGAGCTCGCCGAGCGGCTTCGAATGATTGATGCCCGCGTTGTTGACCAGGATCGCGAGCGGGCCGAGCTCGCTTTCGGCGCTCCGCACCAAGTTCGCGGCCGCTTCCGGATCGCTCACGTCGGCGCCGAACGCGCGCGCTTTGCCGCCGAGCCGCACGATCGCCTCGACCACTTCTTCGGCTCGCTCCAGATTTTGGTGATAGCCGACCGCGACGCTCGCTCCCGCGTGCGCCAGCGCGAGCGCCACTTCGCGCCCGATGCCGCGCGACGCGCCGGTGACCAGCGCCACTTGTTCGCTCAAGTCTTTCATCTTATTTCTCGCGAGCGCGACGATTGAGCCACGCGGGAACGGGCGTTGCAAGGTATCGAGTCGTCACACTCGCGTCGCGAGAGAAAGCGAGGACTCATGTCGGATTTGGCTCACGTACCCGGTGAACGCATTCAATTGCACCAAGGCGCCTCGCTCGACGAAGTCTTCGAAAGCGCGCTGAAACACGGCGGAAGCGAGGGCGAGCCGCGCCAGCCGCTCGGTGACGAAGACGTGCGCTCGGCGCGCGAATTACAAACCGTCATCGACGAAGCTGGCTTGAGCTACGCCGATTGCGGGCGGCTCAGCGTCTCGCTCGATTGGTGGAACAAGAATTCCGAAGATCCGGCTTGGGAAGTGTCGGAAAAACACGGTGCGTCGGGCAGCGCCAACTAACGCGGAGCGAAGACGGCTCGCGCGCGCAGCTTGGCGCACGAGCCGTTGCTTCGCATTCGTGAATCGGAGTTCAGGTACCCGAATCACGAACGAGTCGGCTGCTGCGAGGCCTTTTTCGCGGCCTCGTAGCGATCGAGCATGGCCTTGGCTTCGCCTTCGCCGAGTACGGCTTGAGCTTTGGGGAAGAAATCGTTTTCTTCTTCGGCCACGTGCTGTTGCACCAATTGAAAGAGCTGCTCGAACGCGGGACCCCACTGTGGGCTCGCGAAATCGTGCGAATCGACGCCTTTGATCGCAAGCTCGAGCTGCTGCGCTTCGATGTTGTGCGCGGCCGCGATGTCGCGCGTCGCGAGGTGCTGGCTCAGCGCGGGATAAACCTCCGAAAGCTCGCCGCGCTCGTGCGACAAGAGCTCACTGCGGATCTTCGGGTAAAGCTCGGCGCGCACCTTCGGATCCGCGCTCTTGCTCACGTGCTTCATCAACGCGCCGACTTCGCCGTGTTCCTCCGCCAAATGCAGGAACACGCCCCGCAGCCCATTGAAACCGGCCTTGACGGCCTTCGCCGTGCCTACCGCTTTCGCTTCCATTTGTTCGAGTGAATTGGCCATGGAACCTCCGGGGCCTAGCAGAGCAAACGGCATGCCTCGACGAATTCCGGATTTTCTTGGGGTTTTCCTGGTCCGGCGCGCTGCGCCGAATTTGCTACATGTGACGGCGCGGAGCGCCTCAATGCGCGCCCGAATCAGGCGCGGCGACGACACCAAACCCGCGCACGCTCGCGACACGGCGAGCGCGCTGCACGAACTCAGATGGGCGACAGTGCTGCCACGCTGCGCGCCTTTCAGCGAGTGAGCGGCACGGAACGCGCATGCCCCGAGCCGCAAATCAGCGACGATGGTGGGCGCAGACAGAGCGAGGCATGATCATGAAAGCGATTGTACTCAGTGCATTCGGTGGCCCCGAAAAACTCGAACTCAAGGATCAACCCGAGCCCGAACCGGGCGCAGGGCAAGTCAAGGTGCGGGTCGCGAGCGCGAGCCTAAATCCCGTCGATTGGAAGCAGCGCAGTGGCGCATTGC
Organism: Polyangiaceae bacterium; assembly: GCA_036268695.1. Classification (GTDB taxonomy): domain Bacteria; phylum Myxococcota_A; class Polyangia; order Polyangiales; family Polyangiaceae; genus PMG-095. The sequence continues at coordinate 4,480 of DATATR010000278.1, forward strand.
AGCGCTTCATGCCGGTCGAGTTGCCGCTCATCCCCGGCCGCGACGCGGCTGGCGAAGTGGTCAGCGTGGGCGCGGGCGTGAGCCGCGTGAAGCCCGGCGATTTGGTGCTCGGAGTCGCGCGCGGCACATATGCAGAATTCGTGGTCGCGCCGGAAAAGGCGTGGGCCAAATTGCCCGATGGCATGCCGGTTCAAGACGCGGGCGCGTACCCGCTCGTGCTGCTCACGGGAGATCAACTCGTGAATGCGGCGCTGGGCGCGGCGCACGACGGCGGAAGCGGACTCGTCCTGCTCGTCACTGGCGCGATCGGCGCGGTCGGGCGCGTCGCGGTTTGGGTCGCGAAGCAGCGTGGCGCGAGAGTGCTCGCCGGCGTGCGCAGCAAGCAACTCGAAGCCGCGCGCGAACTCGGCGCGGACGGCGTGATCGCGATCGACGACGAAGCCTCGATCGCGCGCATGCCCGAGGTCGATCGCATCGCCGACGCGGTGGACGGGGAGACCATCGCCAAGTTGCTGCCGAAGCTGAAAAAAGGCGGGATCTTGGGTAGTGCCCTGGGCGAACCCGCGGCCGCGAAAGCGCGCGGCATCAAGGTAAACGCGTTTCAAGCGCAACCCGAGCCACAGCGCTTGCACGAACTGGCCTCCGCAGTCGCGAACGGCAGCCTCGTCGTGCCGATCGCGAACCGTTTTCCGTTGGGGCAAGCCGCGGAAGCGCACGCGCTGGCCGAGCGCGGCGGAGTCGGCAAGGTGCTGCTCACGGTGTGAACGCGACGGCGCGCGCCGCACCAGGCAAATAACCCTGAAGGTTTACTTCAGCTTTTCCAAGTTTCGGCGGCTTCGACGAGTGCGCGCGTCGCGGCCGAGCGAAGGCTGTCGCCCGACACGACGCGCGCGAACGCGAGTAGCGCGCTCTTGGTCAACTTGCCGGCAAGCTCGGCGTTTGGCCCGCCCAACGTTAAGCCGCCTTTTTCGTGCTTCGGGCGCAGCAGCAACGCCACGCCCGCGAGTGCGGCGCCGATGCCCACGCCGAGCAAGAGTGGCTTGAGTGTCGCTCCGTGCCGGTCGAGCGCGGAGGAGAAGTCGAAGTGCGTCGACAGTGCATCCGGCCCGCTTTTAGCCGCACTCTGCCGCGCGACCTTGCCGTGCCGCCGCGGGTCTTTTGGCGTCCGCTGCGCGCTACGCGAGTCCGGGCTGCCATTGCTGGATGTATTTTTTTCCATGGCTCGCTTTCGAAAATGATCCGACTCGCCTCGCTGCACTCGCTGTGCCACCGAGAGAACTGTGCCGAAATCGTGCGGAACCGGCGTCAGCTCGCGGTTCGATTCGTGGCGATACTGCTTTTCGAACGAGAAATGTGGCAACTGGCCTCGATTCGCGTGCTGGCTCGCGCACGAACACCGATTCAGAATAGGAACGTCGGAAGTTCGGCCAACGACATTGCCGCGGAGAAATCAAATCATGAGTCAGGTCAGTCACGTGGTTCGCGTTCTTTTGGGTGGGTTGCTTTGTTGCGCGAGCGTCGGTTGTTTGGGGTCACAGCCGCCCGCAAACGACGCGAGCAACGCGCCCGTCGCCGCACAATCCACCAAACCCGAAGGCGCACCGGACTCAGTGAACACGAATCCCGGCAGTGCGAACACGGGCAACGGTTCGCCCGGACCGGAGGGTGGCCCCGGAAGCCTCGGCGCGGGCATTGGTAGCGGGAGCGGCACCGGTACCGGCGCAGCCCCGGGCAACGGCGGGAGCGTGAGCGGCAGCGTCAGCAAGTGAGCGCGCGCGGTTACGGCGCGGCTGGCGGGGCGTTACAGATCGAGCTGTCGTAGCACTTGTTTGCGACGCAGTGGTTCGTCGCGCAATCGCCATCCATCGTGCACGCGTCACCGACCTTGACGTAGTCCGCGCATTTTCCGGCGACGCAACGGCTGTATGCGCACGGCGCAGCGGCCGAGCACGAATCGCCCGGATAAAGCGCGCTGATGCATTTTCCGGCAGGGCAAACCAAGCCCGCCGCGCAATCGTTGTCTTGGTTGCAAGTCGCGCCGGCGGCGAGCGGCGTCCCGCATTTGCCGGTAACGCAAGCGAGCCCGCTCTGGCAATCCGTCGCAGCGAGACAATTCGTGCCGGCAGCGGACGCGCCCGAACACGTGCCGAGCGTCGGGCTCGACGGATCGTCGTAGCCGACGCAATGCAAACCGGAAGTGCACGCCGCTGGGTCTTGGTTGCACGGCGCGCCTTCGCCGCCTGGCGCTTGGCAAGTGCCAGCGCCCAACGTCGGTCCGTTGCACCAAAGATTGATCGCGCAACTGACGACGTACGCGCCCGCGCCGCTGCCCATCTCGCCGCACGGCTCACCCGCCATGTGCGCGAGTTCGCATTGACCCTGCGTTGGATCGCACCACAAATTTTCGGGGCAAACTTGATCGCTCGGGCAGGACACCGAGTAAGAACAAAAACCGGTGCATGGATCGCCTGGTTTTGGCTGCTTTTGGCAGGTCTGATCGCTGCAAGTGAGTCCATCGGCGCAGCGCACGCTGCCGGTGCACGTTTGCCCTTCGGTCGCGAACGGCTGGCACGTGCCCGGACAAGTAAAGTCCGCGCCCTTGTTGCAGTAGAGTCCGCTCACGCACTCGCCGTCCGAGGAACATGCGCCGTTCGCGGTCTGCTTCGCGGTGACTGCGCCCGGGCAAAACGCGAGCACATCGTAAATGTCCGGCGTGCCGAGGAAGAAGCCGAACGTGCACGGCGATTGAATGAAGCGCTGGTGGCATGCTCCGACCTCGGCGGGATCGTAGTCGATGGTGCCTTTTGCGTTCGCGTCGAGCAGCTGCGGCAAGCCATAGCAATCGAGCTCGGCTTGGCACTCTGCTGCATCGCGATAGCGCACGCCATCGCACTGCATCAGATAAACACAGAGATCGGCCGTGAAGATCGGACACAGATCCGCTGCGGCGATCGGCGCCGCGGTCTGACCGCCTGCGCCGCTGTCCGCGCCCGCGCTGCCCGCGCTGTTCGCACTACCACCCGCGCTCGCGCCCGCGCTGGTCACGGCCGTTCCAGCGCTCCCGCCACCGCCCGGCGATTCCGCGTGCGACCCGCCGCCACACGCCGAAAAAAGCAGACCTGCCCCTAGCGCCAACGCCCACGCTCGTGCCATGTCCGGAGCGTATCAGTGCGAGCGATCGGCGCAACGCCCTGATTGCCAATCTGTGTGGCCGCTTGTTTTTTTGGGGTTGCCTGGTCCGTCGCGGAGCGGTGCGGAAAGCGTCTTTCTCATCGCACATCGCCGGTGCCGGCAGGGGAGCACTTCATTCGGGTGGGAGCTGCGCTCCCGACGACCGACGCCGCGCCCAACGCGTCAGTTGTTCGCGGCCCAAAATCGTGGGGATGAGCAGCACGTAGGGCAGAATCAAGAGCCAATCCTTGGTCGTGACCGGGATGATCAGCTCGCGCACGGCTTGGCGGTGAATGCCGCTGCCCGTCCACAGCAAATAAGCGATGAAACACACGACCGGCGCGGCGAACTCCAAAATGCGCCAGCTCCACGGCGCGCGCGCTTGGCGATCTTCGTGCGCGCGCGTTGGCCTTTGGCGCGCGCTTTCGAGCTCGCTCAGCATGCGCGCGACTGCCGGCGCGTGCTCGACGTAGCCGCGCACGTAACGCCGTGCCACGGCAAACCCCAAGAAACCGACCAAAGACGGGCCGAGGATGTACACGATCTCTTCGCTGAGCGGTCGCGCGTGGCTCTCCGAGAGCACGGTGATCGCCGTCAAACAGCCGATCATGGCGCCGCCGTAGAGCCAGATCGCGCGCCCGACGCGGAAGGTCGCGAGCGAACGCAAAAAGTATTGCTGGCGGCTCTTCACGGCCGCATCGTCCGAGGGCTGATAAGTGAGGCGCAGCGCGGCGAGCAACTCCGAGAACGGAAACGCGGCGACCATCGTGCCGAGCGTGACGCCGAGCAAGAAGGTGCCCTGAAAAACCAGGGTCTTCATGATTTCGAACACGTTCAGTCGGCGCGCCAGGATTTCCGCGTTGAAGAAATCGCTCATGCTCGGGTGCGCGGATTTCATGCTCCAGTCGAGCACTTCGGTCGTCGTGACCGTGAGCAAGAGCACGACGATCAAGAAGAAGGGCCAGACCGACTCCCACGCGGGTCGTTCGACCAAGAGCTCGTAGTGATCGATGCGGCGCGCGAATTTGACTTCGCGCGACAGAAAAAACAAATAGCCGAACAAGAAGACCAATATCACGATCAGCGCCTGCACCCACTCGCTGCGCATTTGCTGCGAAATGCGCTCGAGTAAGTCGATCGAGCGTGCTTGCCCGCGGCTCGCTTGTGCCACCGCCGCGGCCACCAGCTGCACGATGAACACGAGCTGAAATAGCGGCGCGAGCGCGGCGGCGAAGCTCCGGTGCGCGAGAAATCCCGACACGAACAGCTCGCTCTCGGACGGCGCGGCGAAGCGATCGCGCTCTTTGCGATCCTCGCGCATCAAGCTCGCGATCGCCCAGAGCGGGTAACTCGCCGCCATGATCAACAAGAACCAACCGACCGAGTTCAGCGCCGCGGGCGGGCCGAGCGCGAGCACCTTCGCGATCGAGCGACCGGTCAAGTACCAAACCAAAAACGCGAACGCGACCAGGGCGCCGATGCTCCAAGCGACGCTCTTCCACAGCGCTTCACCGCCGTAATCGCGGCCGATGCCTTCGAAGTAGTTCAGCACGTGCGCGCGGATGTCACGCAAGCTGAGCGTGCGTTTCAGCGGATCTTTTTCGAGCAAGCGCATGGCCAGCGCTTCGAGTTCGAGCGGTACGCTGGGGTTGAGCTCGCTCGGACGTTTCGGTTGCTCGGTGACCAGGCGGAGCAGCGTGCGCTGCGGATCTTCGTCGTCGAACGGCACTTGGCCGCACAAGATCTCGTACAGCATCACGCCCAAGGAATAGATGTCCGCGCGCTCGTCGGCCGCGAGCCCTTGCGCTTGCTCGGGCGACATGTACTGCGGCGTGCCGATCACGACGCCGACTTGCGTCTCCCACGCCTTGGTCGACGCGCGCACCGAAGTGAGGCTCGGCATCGAACCGCTCGAACGCAGCGAGCGTGGCCCAGTCTCCGGCAAACTCTCCTGCAAGTCATCGGTTTTGGTGCTGACGGCAGAGGCGGTTTGCGGGCGATCGAGCAATTTGGCGACGCCCCAATCCATCACCAATACTTCGCCGAAATCTCCGACCATCACGTTGCCGGGCTTCAAATCGCGGTGCACTACGGCGCGCGAGTGCGCATATTCCATCGCCTGGCAGACCTGCAGGAACACGTCGAGCAAGCGGCGCAGACCGAACTCGGTCAGCGTTTGTTCGTCGCCGGCCTGGCGTTTTTCGATGATATTTTCCAGCGACTGACCGCGGATCAGCTTCATCGAGAAATAGGCGTGACCCTCGGGATCGACGCCGAGATCGTGCATCGGCATCACGTTCGGATGCTCGAGCTGGGCCGTGATCTGCGCTTCTTCGACGAAACGCGCGAGGTGCTCGCGCGGCAATTCTTGGCGCGAGCCGAGCGTCACTTTGAGCGCCAGCTCACGGCGCAGCTTGGTGTCGACCGCGCGCAGCACGCGCGCCATGCCGCCGCGCCCGACCTCTTCGAGCACCTGAATGCGGCCGCCCCAAAGCCCCGACGGCGCGCCGGAGACGCGCCGCATCTCACCACTCATGCTGGTGCGATGTTCGGTCGGCGTCGGCGTAAACGAAAGTCGCGGAGGTCGGTCCTCCATCAGTTCACGATACTCCAATCGATTGCGCGTCGAGCCTGCTGCAATTCGTAGCGCGATTTGTCGGCGCAGAAGCGCGAGTGCCTACAAATGGCTACCTCGGACGAGCGACGCGAAGCCGAAAATCGGATTCCGCGGACGGCGAAAATCGGGCACGCGCAGTTCGCGGCACGAGCTTGCCGAACTTCGCTTCGCGAACGCTGCGCTGCTTTGTATGCTCTCGCGCATGGCTTGGGTCAAAGTTCCGGTCGAGCATCACCCGGTTTTTCGCGCGGCGTTGCCGAAGGATCCGCGGATCGAAACCGTGGAGATGTTCGGCGGCATCGCGGCCAAGGTGAACGGCAATATGTTCGCCGCGCTGTTCGGGCGCTCGACGATGATCTTGCTGCCCGAAGCGGAACGCTCGACCGCGCTCGCGCTCGAAGGCGCGGCTTGGTTCGATCCGATGGGTGACGGTCGCGCGCGCAAAGACAAGATCATGCTGCCCGAGGGCATCATGAAAGATCCGCCAGAGCTCCGCCGCTGGCTCGCGCGCGCATACGAGGGCGCGCTCGCGCTACCCGCGAAAGCAACGCAGCCGGCGCAGGCCGCGAAAGCAGCGCCGCCTGCCAGAGCGCCGAAGCCCGTCAAAGCCTCGAAATCCGCAAAAGCCGTGCGGGCTCCAGCGAAGAAAACTGCGCCGAAGAAAACTGCGCCGAAGAAAGCTGCGCCGAAGCAGCCAAAGAAAAAAGCGCCGCGCAAAACCTAACGTTCGCGATCAGTGCGTGGCTTCGACGTGCTTGTCTTGGTTTGCCGCGTCGGGGCCGCCATCTTTAGGGATTTTGGTATCTGCGGCGCGTTCGATCGTCGGCGTCGGTACTGGCGCCGAACCCGGCCTTTTCGCCGCGCAAGCCGCGACGCAAAGGGCAAACCCAAACCAAAAAAACGGACCGAGCTTCATCATGCGAGATTCTAGTTTCTGATCGGGCGAAAAAACTCGCGGATTTTTCGGCCAAAGCGCGTGCGCTCGAGGCGCAACTCGAGCTCAACGAGCGCCTGCTCTTCGACGTGAATGCGAAATGGTTTGAGCTCCATGCTTCGGCCTTCCTGCGTGCGCAGCGCAGGTCGCGCAGCAAATTCGGAGCCAGCGTGCTCACGCACCGAATCGCGTTGGATTCATCAGTGTCGGAGTCAGCGGCGCGGCCGAGCGAGGCGCGGCTGCTCGCGTCAAAGTGCCTCAAAGCGGCGCGGATGACTCGGCTCGAGCGCGTGCGTTACTTTGGTTAGTTTATTTTTTGGGTTTGCCGGGTTCGGCGCTGTGCGCACATCGACGTCCATGTGGTTCTCTCGTGCGCTTGCCTTTGCAAACTACGAACGATCGCGGTTCGCGTAGAGTAAAGCTCGATTCTTTGCGCGCGGGGTCGCCCGCAACCAACCGAAATCAGCCTGTTCGACCACTTTGAGGAATGCGCACCATGCAAACCAAAAAAATCGGGGCTCGTTTGCGCGCGCCGGCTTTCGCGCTCTCGGCTCCGCTTTGGCTTTCGTTCGCGAGTGGCGTCAGCGCGTGCGGTTCGTCGAATAGCGGCGGTTCGGGCGCGAGCTCGGGCACAGCCGGCACGATCGGAGCAAGTGGCAGCGCGGGGGACGCAACGAGCGCGGGCGGCACTTCGACGTCCCAAGCCGGCTCCTCGAACGGCGGCACGTCGAACAGCGCGGGCGCGGGTGCAAGCGCGCAGGGCGGCGCGGCGGGCGGAAACAATGGTGCGGCGGGCGCCGCGGGGGACTCGAGCATGCCGCCGGCGAATTGCGGCCCGGCGCTGCCGGCGCCCACGCCGTCCGGCTCCGCGAATGGTCCGATCGTGCAGATCGACGTGTGCGCCAGCCGTCACGCGATCAACAGCGACATTTATGGAGTCACATTTTGGTTCTCTGACGCGAGCACCAAAGCCGGCAATCTGGCCTTCGCGAAAGACATCCAGTTGCCGCTCAATCGCTTGGGCGGAGATGCGACCACTCGTTACAACTGGCAAGTCGACTCGAGCAACGCGGGCTTCGATTTCTATTTCATGGCCGGAAATGGCTCGAACAATCCCACGCCCGGCGCTTCGAACGACGCGCTCGTGACCACCAATCAAAGCCTCGGCGCACACACCGTGATGACGATTCCGATCATCGATTACATCAACAAGAGCGCCGTGACCGCGTGCAGCTATCCGAAATCGGTTTACCCGAACCAGCAGAGTTACAACCCGTACACGCACCCGAACGGGGACGACTGCGGCAACGGCAAAGACTCGGGCGGCAACGTCATCACCGATACACACATTACGGCTCACGACACCGCGAACAGCCCAGACATCCAGAAAGCCTGGGTTCAGCACTTGGTGAGCAAGTTCGGCACGGCCGCAAAGGGCGGCGTGCCGATCTACGAGATGGACAACGAGCCCACGGGCTGGCCCGGCATTCACTTCGACGTGCGCCCGAACGCGCCGACTTGCGAAGAGCTGCGCGACAAGATCACGAGCTACGCCGCCGCCGTGAAGGCCGCGGATCCCACTGCTTCCGTGCTCGGCCCGGACGACATTCCGGTCGCCGACGATTTCGACTGCAATGGGCCGACGCGCGGCGAGTTCATCTTGGCGGCGATGGCCGCTTACGAAAAGCAAAACGGCGTCCGCATCCTCGATTACTACTCGCATCATTATCCGGGGTGCTGCAGCGGAGATCCGATCGACAATGCGGAAACGCGGATCAAAAAGCATCAAGCTTGGATCGCTGCCGAGTACCCGGGAACCAAACTCGGCTACGACGAATACAACTGGGGTACAGACGTCGACACGTATGCGACCGCGCTGCTCGCCGCGGACGGTCTCGGCTTGTTCGGCCGCGACGGCGTGGACATGGCGAGCTTCTGGGGGCTCGACGACGCGACCGCCGCAACCGGCACCGCGTTCCGGCTCTTTCGCAACTACGACGGCAAGGGCGGGCAATTCGGCGACGTGTCGACGAGCGCGACGGTTTCGGACGGCACCAAGCTTCACGTCTACGCCGCCGAGCGCTCGAGCGATCACGCCGTCACGATCGTGGTCGTGAACAAGACGAACGGAGATTTGACGAGCGCGCTCGCGCTCAGCAACCACGCGGTCTCCGGCCCTGCCCAGGTTTATTTGTTTTCGCAAGCGTCGGCCAAGGCGGTCGTGGCAGAACCGGCTTTGACGATCCTGAACGCGGGAAACTTCACGGCCATGTTTCCGGCCGCGTCGGCGACGCTGATCGTCGTGCCGTAGCGCGCAGGGCGGAAAAAAAGCCCGCTGGTCGCTAGAGCCGCGTGATCCGCCGTTTCGCGCAGAACACAATCTTGCTCTGCGCGGCCGATCGCGGTACCGGAAGCGCGCATGGCGGACGACCCTGCCAACGGGGACGCCGAGCCAGCGTCCAGCGACGAGCCGAAACCGCACGATGCAGCGGAGCAGACCGAGGCTTCGCGCGTTTCGCCGCCGGAAGTGCCGGAGCAAAGCGATGTCGCGCGCATTTCGTTGCCTGAGCTGCCGGAGCAAAGCGAAGTCGCGCGCGTTTCATCGCCCGAGCTGCCGCAAGAAAGCGCCCTCGAGCGCGAGTCACCGCAACGTTACGAGCGCGTCGAGGCGTATCGAGCGCGCCGCGCGGTCGAGCACGTGTCGCGACGCGCTTCGCCCGGTGCGCGTGCCGCGCTCTTGGGGCTTGCGTTCGTCGCGCCGTGTGTGGTGATAGCGCTCGGGATTTACTTCATCGTGAAGGGTGGGACGCACGCCGAGACGACGAAGGCTCCGAGTGCGAGCGCAAGCGCGATCGAGAGCGCGCCGGAAGATGCGTCGGCCGCGCCCGCGGAATCTTCGTCGGCCGCGGCGGCGGAGATCCCGCTCGAAAAAGCCACGCCGGTCGAACCGGGATTTGCCGACGAAACCGACGATGGTGAGCCGGCCGCGCCGAAAAAGGCACCCCCCAAACCCAAACACTATTCATCGGTGCAACAAGCCGCGAGTGAGAGTTGCTCGACAGCGAGCGTGGACGGCTTGAGCCGGCAAATCATCGAACAAGCGCGCTGCATCAAGCCGAATGCGTTCGTGCCGCTGCCGCCGCGGCCGAATCTGGTGCTCGCCGATCACGTGTATCCTTATCTCGAGGCGGACGCGCGTAATCATTTGCTGAAAGCGCTCGACGCACGCACGAGCAGCAAGATGACCATCAACAGTGTGCTTCGCACGGTGGCGCAGCAATACCTCGTCTGGCGCTGGGCCGCGGGCAAGCGTTGCGGCGTGCAGCTCGCGACCGCGCCGGGCGAGAGCAATCACGAGATCGGCATTGCGCTCGACGTCGCGGAAGCGGGCACCTGGCGCCCCGCGCTCGAAGCTCAGGACTTCAAATGGCTCGGCACTTCCGATCGCGTGCACTTCGACTACAAGGGCGGGAGCGACACGCCGTCCCACACCGCGACCGACGTGCTCGCCTTCCAAACGCTGTGGAATCGCAATCACCCAACCGACAAAATCGCGGCCACCGGGCACTACAACCCGGAAACCGAAGCGCGTCTGAAGAAAGCACCGCCCGAAGGCTTTGCGCTCGGTCCGACCTGCAAGGCGAGCGGCGGAAAACGCTGAAACGCGCGACGCGCTCGGGTGCTAACATCACCTGGTCATGGCCAATCCGGCGCCGCGTCGCGCGACGTATGAAGACTTGTTGCGTGTTCCGAGCCACTTAGTCGCAGAGATCTTGGACGGAGAGCTCGTGACGAGCCCGCGGCCGGCACCGAAGCATGCGCGCGCAGCGTCGAGCTTGGGCGGAGAATTGTACGGGCCATTCGATCGCGGTCGCGGCGGTCCAGGTGGCTGGATCATTCTCGACGAACCCGAGCTTCACCTGCACGGCGACGTACTCGTGCCGGATATCGCTGGCTGGCGTCGCGAGCGAATGCCCGCTTTGCCGGACGCGAACGCGTTCGAGCTTCCGCCGGACTGGGTGTGCGAAGTTTTGTCGCCTTCGACCGGAGCGCGCGATCGCACCAAAAAAGTGCCAATCTGCGCCCGCGAACAAGTAACTCACATTTGGCTGATCGATCCGCTGCTGCGAACGCTCGAAGCGTTGCGCCTCGATGGCGCAAGTTATCGAATCGTCGGTGCTTGGTCCGACGACGCGATAGTGGAGTGTGAGCCGTTTGCTGCGCACGCCGTGCGCCTCTCGGATCTTTGGTCAGCTTGAGCTGGACCTCCACTAGAGCCCAGCCTCGAGCACTTCGTTCAAACGCGTTTCGTCGAGCACGCTGGCGCTGTCGCGCAAGGCGTCGAGGTCTTTGCCGATGAAGCTCGTGACGACGGGGCTTTGGCGATCGAACACGAGCGCCGCGGTGTGCAGCGAATCTTTGCCCGCGGTGATGCGATAAGGCACGAACAGCACGTCGCCATCGAGGCGATACGCGCTGTATTTGAAGCTGTGACGGGTGAGCGCGATGGTCAATCTCGACGGATTCTTCAGGCTCGCGCGCAGGGATTTGAGGCTGCGCAAGGCGTCGAGCACTTTTTTGCTGCGGTCGCCGAGCGGCTTTCCGAAATCTTCGTCGTAGCGTGCCATCGCGAGTTTGTCGCGCGGATCGGCGAGCACGACTTGCACGGAGCCGCCGCGGTCGAGCAAATCTTTCACGTGCTCGCGATTGACGTCATCGAAGACTTCTTTGAGCGCGATGCCGAACACCTCGAGCCGCGCGCGGCCGTGTAAGAGCTCGTCCCAGCGCACCACGGGCTTGCCCCAAAAGTGCACGCCGGAAATGCGCATTTCGTTTGGGCCGTGCAAGACGAGGCCGGAAGCGGGATGTTCGCCGTCGAGCGGCTTGTTGTCGTAGAAGCCGCGATCGGGCACGCCCAAATGATCGACGCGAAAGGCTTGCCACTTCGGGAACCAGCGGCGCGGCCAGGTGCGCACTTGCAGCGCGCCGCGCGCGTCGATCACGAGTGACGCGAAGTTGTAGCCGTGACTGTCTTTGCCGGCTTTGCTTTCGGCCGGGTCGCGATGGGCGGCGGCGGCCACGACCGTGACATGACGTTCCGCGCCGGCTTCCGCGACCAAATTCACGCGCGGGTCGTGAACGTGCCCGCACAGGTGCACCTTGACGTGATTTTGAACCAAATTGTTGAGCCCCGCCTCGTCGTCGAGCCAGCCATCCGAGAGCGGGTGGTGCGTGAGTAAAAGCGCCGTACCATCGCCGTCTCCGATCAGCTCGCGCTGTTCGCCGGCCAGGACGAGCTTACCGCGATCCTGATCGTCGTTCGAGAGCAGCGCGGTGTTCAGGCCGACGAGCTTGAGCGGACCGAAATTCGGGATTTGGATTTCTTCGACCCAGCCCGCGAGGTTCTGCGCTGAAAAAGCGTCGGCGAACGTTCGGTAGTTTGCTTGGCGGGAGAACAAGAGCGAGCGCTCCTGGTCGTTGGCGAGAATATTTTCGAGCTCGCTCGGATCAGCGCGCGCGCGCTCGACCAAATCTTTGGCCACGTCGCGTTGCACGTCGTGATTGCCAGGCACCAAGAAAAGGCGACTTTTTTCGATGCCGAGCGCGCTCGTGAGCCGCTCGAAAAAGGCCGTCGCGTCGGCATATTCGCGCTCGCTGCGCTTCGCGCCCGAGAACGCGATGTCCCCGGTGACCAGAATCGCGTCCGGGCGTGGCAGCTCGGGCCATTCGCGGAGTGCGCGCTGCACGTCTTTTTCGAGCAAGCGCAAGACGCGCTTTTGATCCCAGCCGTACGCGCGGTTGCCGTGCCCGAAATGCAAATCGGACAAGTGGAGCCAAGAGAACAAGTGACGCTCGCCGATCGACATCGGCGCCAAGGGCTAACACAGTGCCGGTTTTTTGGCCCAGCCCGCGCGCTTCGTTACGCTCGCGCGCGGCAAGATGAAGCAAGCGATTTTGATCGGGCTTTTGGGGGCGTTCTTGGTATCTGGGCTGACAGGCTGCGAAACGTCGTTTCAAGGCGACGCGAAGGTGGCCGACGGGCCCCGCGGCTGCGATGCGAAGTGTCGCAGTTGGGGCCTGGAGTTCGCGGGCATGGTCGCCATGGGCGAATACTCCGACGGTTGCATTTGTCGCGTGATGCCGCGACCGGGCCAGGCGCAAAACGATCGAGCCGACGACACGAAGTTTTTCGCGACCTCGGCCATGGCAGCCTCGGTCGGCGTGATCACCGCGATGCGCGAACGCGAACGCAACCAGCACTCGTTTGCGGTTCACTAAACCTTAATTTCAACCAAGCTATTGAACTCACTAATAAAATTAGCTGAGTATTAGTTCAGTTATCATGTGGCGATGGCGCTCGCGGCCGCGCGCATCTGCTGTTTGGATCTCGATACGTTTTTCGTATCAGTCGAGCGGTTGCTCGATCCGCGGCTGGTGGGTAAGCCGGTCGTCGTCGGTGGGTTGCCGGGTCAGCGCGGCGTCGTGACTGCGGCGAGCTACGAGGTGCGCGCCTTCGGCGTGAAGTCGGGCATGTCGTTGAAGCGCGCGTACGAGCTCGCACCGCATGCGATCTATTTGCCGACGCGCCATGGCGTGTACGGGGATTATTCCGAGCGCGTGCGCCGCATCGCCGAGAACTACACGCCCGTCTCGCAGATCGCGAGCATCGACGAGATGTTCTTGGACTTCTCCGGTTGCGAAGGGCTCTACTTCGCGAGCGGCGACACGAGCTCGGATTTTACGATCGAGCGCGTGGTTCGCAGGCTGACCGACGAGATTGAAACGCGCGTTGGTTTGCCATCGAGCGCGGGCGTCGCGACGAGTCGTTCGGTGGCGAAGGTCGCGAGCGGCTTGGCCAAGCCGCGCGGCGTCGTGTTCGTGCCGGCGGGCAC
>DATATR010000279.1:0-8154 GCA_036268695.1 Polyangiaceae bacterium
GGTCACACGCCGAACCCGACGTACGAGCGCGTTTGCCAGCACGACACGGGTTACGCCGAAACCGTGCTCGTCGAGTTCGACCCGAAGCGCATCAGCTACGATCGCCTACTCGACATCTTCTTCGAGATCCACGATCCGACGACGCTCAATCGCCAAGGCCCCGACGATGGCGATCAATACCGGAGCGCGATTTTCACGAGCTCGCCGCTACAAGATCAAGCTGCGCACGCCGCGCTCGGCCGCGCGCAAAAAAAGAATACGGACAAGGTCGTGACCGAGATCGCGCCGCTCAAAGCCTTCTACAAGGCCGAGGATTATCACCAGCAGTATGCCGAGCGCACCGGCACTCACGGCTGCCCGATCCGGCAATTTTCCAGCGAAGGGTCCGCGTCGCTTTAAGAGTGGTTTTGCTTCGGGATCTCTTCGCCCGAAGGTAGATCGCCGAGCTCGCGCAAGACGCGCTCGGTGACGCGCCGGCGCACGGGTTTCATGTCGACGCCGGGGTTGTGGCCGTCGAGCACGGTCGCGAAGAACACGCGCCGCTCGCCGAGCTCCACGTAACCGACGAACCAACCGATCTCACTCGCTTGCTCGGGCGGACCCGCGGATCCGGTCTTGCCGCGGAGCACGTACTCGGGGGTGACATCGAGCGTGATCACGTCGCGCACGACGTCGAGCGTGTGCTCGTGGATCGGCAATTTGCCGTCTTCGAGCCGGCGCAGGAAATCGATTTGCTGGAGCGGCGTGATCCGGAGCGCGCCGCCGAGCCAAAAGAAATCGATCTTGCCGCTGATGTCGCGATTGCCGTAGTCGAGCCGGTTCACCCAATCGTGCATTTGCGTTTCGCCGATCTTGCGCGCGATGGCTTGGAAGCAAGGCACGCACGAGACTTGAATCGCGCTGCGCAGCGTGTGATCGCGATTCCAGTCGGGGTTTTGATATTCTTTTCCGTCCCACGGCAAGGCCGTGTCCGCGTCCGTCACGACGCCGGTTTCGAGCGCGATGATCGTGTTCGCGATCTTGAACGTGGAAGCCGGGATGTAGCCGCGCACACAGCGCTCCGCGTCGCTGCAGGAGAGTTTCTGATCGCGTGAATCGTAGAGTGCCAGCGCGCCTTGCACGCCTTCGTCCGCGAATGCTTTTTGCGCCGCCGGGATCGGCGCGAACGCGTTGCTCGTCGCGCTCGGCGCGGGCTCCGCCGCGTGCGGCAGAGTCGCGCTCGCGGCTGGGATCGCGAGCGCGGGCGCCTTTTCGCTCGTGTGCGCGGCGCAGCCGAGCGGCGCGCCGAGCAATGCGCACAAAAACAAGTGAGATCCGGGCTTCATTGCTCGATACTTCTCACACTCGCGCGCATGTCGCACGTACGAATGTCGAATTGGGATCTTCATCGGGCAACTGACGCGGGCCTTGCGAGGGCCGGCCCTGCGGGTGAGATTCAGGTCACGTACTCGGATTGATCCGTAACGCTTAACGCGGTACGAGGCGCGCCATGGAACGAGGCGCGCTTTGAGCTTATTGATCGCGGTTCTGCTCGGCATCGTCGAAGGGCTGACCGAATATTTGCCGGTCTCTTCGACCGGCCACTTGATCCTGGTCAGCCAATTTTTGGGCGAAACGAGCGAGGGCGCGAAAGCGTTCGACATCGTGATTCAATTCGGCGCGATCCTCGCGGTGGTCGTGCACTATCGGCGCTTGCTCGGCGCGCGCGTCGCGGGACTCATGCGCGGCGACGTCGAATCGGTGCGCTTGGCGGGCGCGCTCGTGGTCGCGTTTTTGCCGGCGGCCGGCGTCGGTTTGGTCTTACACAAGATGATCACGGAGCACCTGTTCGGACCATTGCCGGTCGCGGGTGGGCTGTTCGTCGGTGGCGTGCTGATGATCGGGGTCGAGCGCATGCGCGCCGCGCGTAAAATCGAAGGCTTGCACGGCCTTCAGTACGTGACGCCAGGGCGCGCGCTGATCATCGGGCTCGGGCAATGTTTTTCGCTCTGGCCGGGCGCGTCCCGCTCGATGTGCACGATCGTGGCTGGCCAAGCGACTGGTCTGTCGACCGCGACCGCCGCGGAGTTCTCGTTCCTGCTCGCGCTGCCGACGCTTGGCGCGGCCACGGTGTTCGAAGGCTTCAAAGCGCGTCACGCAATCGCTTCGTCGGTCGGCGGCGCTTCGCTCTGGCTCGGGATGGTGGTTTCGTTTTTCGTGGCCTGGGGTGTGATTGCGGTGTTCATTCGCTATTTGCAGCGCCGCGGGCTCGAGCCATTTGGCTATTATCGCATCCTGCTCGCCGCGCTGGTGCTTTGGTTGGTGCGCTGAGCACGACGATGCGCGCGCGGCGTTCACTCTCGACAATCGCGCTCGGCGCTGCACTTTGCGCGGCGTGCGCGCCGTGCCCGTGCCGGTTGAACGCGCCGCAAAGCGCCGCTCACGCGCCGCCGCACTACGATCAGGGATTCTTCAAACTCACGAGCGAGGGCGGCCGCGCCTGGTTCGTCGCGCCGGACGGCCAGCGCTTTCTCTCGCAGGGTGTCAATCACGTCGGGGACAGTTCGCACAACGCGCCCAATCCCAATTTCTACGACCCGGTGAGGAACCAATTCGCGGGCGACAAGTCGGCCTGGGTGAAGAGCGCCCTGTCGCGGCTTTCAAGCTGGAATTTCAACACCGTCGGCGCTTGGTCGGATGATGCATTGTACGGCCAGGGTTTTCCTTACACGTACATTTTGTACTCGGCCGGATTCGACCAGCCGCTCGAGCACGTGTTCGATCCGTACTTCGAGAGCCGCGTCGCGAGCGGCACGGAGCAGGCGCGCGCGCTCAAAGACGATCCTTATTTGGTGGGGTACTTTCTCGACAATGAGCTGCCCTGGTGGGGCGAGTTCGGCTGGCACGCGGGCGGGCAGAAGACGCTGCTCGAGAAATACGCGCACGCCGAGGCGGGCAGTGGCGGCAAGCGCGTGCTGCGCGAGTTCCTCGAAAAGCGTTATCGCGACGTCGCCGCCTTGAACCGCGCTTATCACGCGGAGCTCGCGGCGTTCAGCGAGCTCGAACAATCGATCGATTTGCCGGTGCGCACGCGCGCCGCGCGGCGCGACGCGGACGATTTCGCGGGCGTGATTGCCGAGCGTTATTTCGCCGTCACCACGAAAGCGTTGCGCGAACGCGATCCCAATCATTTGAATTTGTGCGTGCGCTTCGCCGGCGAAACGCCCTGGCCGGTGGTCGAAGTCGCTGCGAAGTATTGCGACGTGGTGAGCGTCAACCAATACCAACGTACCGGCGACATCAATCAGCGCTTGCTCGACGACTATTACGTCAAAACCAAAAGACCAATCCTGATCACCGAATATTCGTTTGCGGCGACCGAGAACCAGAGCGGCGATCCCAACACCAAAGGCGCGAGCGTGACCGTGCCCACGCAGCGCGAACGCGCCGAGCACGCGGAACGCTTCGTCACGCAGGCTTTGTCCTTGCCGTACGTGATCGGGTTACATTGGTTCGAGTGGGCGGACGAATCACCGCAAGGTCGCTTCGACGGCGAAGATCAAGATTACGGCTTGGTCGACATTCACGATCGCCCGTACGCGCTCGTCACGGCGGCGCACACGCGCGCGAACGTCAACGCCATGTCGATTCACGATCGCGCGACCACGCCACTGCCCACGATATTTCAGGGCCAGCACGAGCCGCAAATTCACCCGACCACGAAAACGTTGCCCGGCGCGCTCGCGTTTTTTCCAGAAGCCGCGCAGCAGCACCAAATCGTAACTTGGGGCGACACGGCGAACGGCGGCGCAGCCAAAGTCGAAGCGCAGGCTGACTCAGCGCTGATTCATTTCGAGTCGGGCGGCTGGGGCGCGGGCGTCTCGATCTTGCCCGCACAATTTCCGTTCGACGCGAGTGGCGCCGAGCGAATCGAAGCCGTGCTCGAAATTCCAGCTGGCAAAACGGCGATCCTCTATTTGAGCGAAGCCGGCGTGGCCGCGCCCGAAGCTGGCCACTACGAGGGCAGATTCGGCAGTGACGGCGAATCCTACGAATTTCCGCCGTTCTTCGGCACGGGCAAGCGCGAGACCTACGTCGTGGACTTGCACGAGCTCGAGCGCCGTTCGGCCTACGGCAATCAGCACGGCAATCAAATGTTGGACCTACAAGCGCTCGCCAGCGTCGATCTCGACATTCCCGGCAAGCAAGGCTCGGGCGAGATTCGCATCGTTTCGCTCGCGTTCGAGCCTGCCGCGCGTTGACGCGCTCTGCTATTGCGGCGTGTTCCAGCCGCCCACATCCGCGACCAAGCGGTCGGCTTGAGGCGGACCCCAGCTGCCGGGCTCGTATTCGAACATCGGGCTCGGTCCGTGGATCACCGGATCGACGATCGCCCACGCCGCTTCCACGACGTCTTGGCGCGCGAACAGCGTTGCGTCGCCGGCCATCGCGTCGCCGAGCAAGCGCTCGTATGGCCCAAGCCGACCTTCGCTGCCTTGCTCGTTGCCTTCGACGACGGAGAGCTCCACCGGGCGCCCGCGCATGCCTTCACCGGGCCGTTTGGCGCGTGCACCGACCGCGATCGCGACCTCCGGATTGAGCCGAAAACGCACGTAATTGCCCATCGAAGGCGTGGGCTCGTGAAACACCACCTGCGGTGGATTGTTCAGCTCGACCGTGACTTCCGTCACGGTCTTGGCCAGCGATTTGCCGGCGCGTACGTAGAACGGCACGCCCTCCCAGCGCCACGAATCGACGTACAAGCGGAGGGCCGCGTAAGTTGCCATGTACGAATCGGGATTTACGCCGGGTTCGTCGCGGTAGCCGCGGAATTGGCCGCGCACCAAATTCTCCGGGCTGAGTGCGCGCACCGTGCGCAGCACCTTGGCTTGCTCGTCGCGCACGGCTTCGGGATACGTGCTCGAAGGCGCTTCCATCGCGAGGTAGCTCACGATTTGGAGCAGATGATTTTGGATCACGTCGCGGATCACGCCGGTCTCTTCGTAGAACTTGCCGCGACCTTTCACGCCGAAGTCTTCGGCCATGGTGATCTGCACGTTTTCGACGTAGCGGCGATTCCAGATCGGATCGAGGAACGCGTTGGCGAAGCGGAAATAAAGGATATTTTGCACCGCTTCCTTGCCGAGGAAGTGATCGATGCGGAAAATCGAGTCCTCGGGAAAGACCTCGTGCAAAGTTTGGTTCAACGCTTTGGCGGACGCGAGATCGCGTCCGAACGGCTTCTCCAAAACCACCCGCGCGGGTGACGCGCAGCCCGCTTGCCCGAGCTGCTGCACGACCGTCCCGAACATCGACGGCGGAATCGCGAGGTAATGCGTCGGCAACGCGGCACCACCGAGTGCCTCCTTCAGCTGCGCGAACGTATTCGGATCGGCGTAGTCGCCGTCCACATAGCGGAGTTGCTTGGCGAGGATCGCGAACGCATCTGGGTCGAGGCCGCCGTATTCCGTGCAGCTCGCCTTCGCGCGTTCGATCAACTGCTCGAGCGTGGCATTCGATTTCGCGACACCAACGATCGGGAAATTCAGCGAGCCACGTTTGGCCATGCGCTGCAGAGCTGGGAAGATTTTCTTGTACGCGAGATCCCCCGTGGCACCGAAGAAGGACAGCGCATCGGATCGCGGTTTGGCGTCGCTCATCTCAGCTCTTTCTGCCGCCTGGCGCGGCTGTCTCAGCGTAATCGAAACCTCGGACGCCCAGCGCGCGGGCGGCAGCCCCAGCGCGAGAAAAATACGAGCATTATTTCAGTCTCTTACGGGATCTGCTGTTCATCAGTTCAGTATCCTGCTAGGCGAGACGTCAGAGGTGCTTCGCCCATGGATGACCAGCACATGCCCGCAAAAAGCCTGAATCTCGTCGCTCCGCCCGCTCGCTACGAGCCGCTCGATCACTTCGTGACTTCGAACGGCATGAAGGTCAGCTATTACGCGCTCTCGCTCGAGCAAGTCCCGGCCGATTTCTTCGCCGATCCGGACGGCGCGTGGAGCTATGAGCTACTCGCGCGCGCCGCCGGCTTCGCATCGCACAGCGGCGTCGCGATCGGCGCACTGAAGAGCGCCTTCAACGGCCACCCGGACGGCGCCGCAGTGGTCACGCTGAACGCGCTGACTCGACCGTACGTGGCGATCATCGAGTGCCCGATCGCGTACTCGTACGTCGAGCACGCGGCAGAATCCGAGAGCTCGGCCGCCTGAGTCGCCAAGCGGCGCTCAGCCTTCGCCTTGAACCAAACGAAACTGCGCGCGCGCGCCGAGCACGGCTTGGATTTTGAGGCTGGCCTGCGCGTCCCGCAAAAAGCTGCCCGGGAAGCTCAAGCGCTGCTCGAGCTCGCAGATGCACTCGGCGAACTCGAAATCGGCGACTTCGAGCGCGCGCTCGCGGGCCACGGCGAGCTCGGCCTGCAGCCATTCCTGCACCAGTTCGAGCGCCGGTGCGGATAGCTCCGAGAGGCGACTTCGCGCCGGTTCGGCCGCGCTTTCCAGCTCGATCAGCCGCTCGGGCGCGAGTAGATGATCGGGGTCTCGGTCGGGATCACGCAAATCACTCACGTTTTTCAGTGTGCCTCAAGTCGATCCCAATGGAAATAGGCTTTCGGAATTTTGTGTCATGCTTCGCGCGCGATGACGTTTGAGCCTGGTTTGAGTGCGAATTCGGAGGCGCTGCCGAGCGCGCTACTCGTCGGGGTGAAGCTTCCCGAAGTCGAGCAAACCGAATTCGAGGCGAGCCTCGACGAGCTCGAGCGCTTGGTGCGAACGCTCGGCTATCGCGTGGTCGGGCGGATGACCCAGGCGCGCCCGACACTCGCGCCGGGAGCCGTGCTCGGCGAAGGCAAATTGGCCGAGCTCGCCGCAGTCACCGGAGGCTCGGGCGATGCGGGCGTGGTCGTGCCGCGAAAAATCGACAAGGCGCGCGCCAAGCGCGAAGCGATCGCGGCGGGTGCACCCGAGCCGCAAGCTGCCGACGACGATTCCGATTTGGTGGGGTTGCCGAGTTCGACGAAGCTCGATTTGATTGCGGTCGATCACGAAATCAGTCCGAGTCAATTGCGCAATTTGGAGCGCGCGACGGGCGTCGATGTGCTCGACCGCACGGGCGTGATCATCGAGATTTTTCATCGTCATGCGCACAGCCGCGAGGCGCGCATGCAGGTCGAGATCGCGCGTTTGCGCTATGAATCGCCGCGCGTGCGCGAATCGCCGCGCGGCAAAGAGCGGCAGCGCGGTCGTGGCGCGGGTGAAGCCGGGCTCGAGCTCGATCGCCGGCGCATTCGCGATCGCATCGCGGAGCTCAAAGAGCAGCTCGAGAGCGTGCAGCGCGAATACAATGTGCGCCGCGCGCAGCGCCAAGAAGCGCGTCGCGTCGCGCTGGTCGGCTACACGAACGCCGGCAAATCCTCGCTCATGCGCGCGCTCACCGGCAGCGACGTGTACGTCGAAAACAAACTCTTCGCCACGCTCGACACGACCGTGCGCGCGCTCAGTCCCGAAGTCGAACCGCGCATTTTGCTGAGCGACACCGTCGGCTTCATCAAAAAATTGCCGCACGATTTGGTGGCGAGCTTCAAATCGACGCTCGATGAAGCGAGCGAAGCGTCGCTCTTGCTTCACGTCGTGGACGCGTCCGATCCCAGCTTTCGGAGTCAGCTCGACGTGACGCGCGAAGTGCTCGCAGAAATCGGCGCGGACCAGGTGCCGAGCCGGCTCTTGATGAACAAAGTCGATCGCTTGGCGCCGGAAGTGCTGGCAGAGCTAAAAACCCAAATACCCGAAGCCTGGTTTCTATCGGCCAAGAGCGCCGACGACGTCCGGGATTTGCGGCAGAAGCTGATCGAGTTTTTCGAGGCGAAATACGTCGAAGCCGAGCTGCTCGTGCCTTTCAGCGAACAACGCTTGCTCGCCGAGCTGCATGCGACGACGAATGTACTCGGCACGCGCTACGATGAAGCCGGCGTGCACGTGAACGTGCGCGCGGACGCCGCCGTGCTGGAGCGGCTGCGTGCCCGGCTCGTCGGGCCCGACCTTTAGTCTCGAAACAACGCATCGAGCCTGTTGGGGCTGAGCTCGTGCGAACGAACTTGCCGCAGCGTGAGAGGTTTGGAACCCCGATCTTCAGTTGCAAATGCAACTTGCGTCGGGTTCAGTTGCGAATGCAACT
>DATATR010000280.1:0-7944 GCA_036268695.1 Polyangiaceae bacterium
ACGCTGTCGGACGCGGTGAACCCGGCAACGAATTTCTTCAACAGCTCGCGCAGCCGGCTCGGCGTGCCTGTGTCGATCGCAGGTGATTTGCCGCAGCTGACTGGCGGCGCGGCGAGCATGAGCGGCTTTGATCTGGACATCGTCGATGTGAAAGCGGAGCTCAAGGCCAACGACAAGTCCGCGACGATCCAAGCGACCAGCACCGGCGACACGTATTTGCTCGGCGCGTTCGTGACGTCTATTTCGACCTTCAAACCAGATTTCACGACTTCGAATAAGACGTTCACCGACTTGAACGGTGGCGGCATCTTGCCCGGCGACGAGCTCGAGTACGTGATTACCGCCACGAACAGCGGCAACGACACCTCCGTGAACACGGTGATGACCGACAAATTGCCGGCCGGCATCACTTACAAACCGAACACGATCCGGATCACGACTGGCCAAAATCAAGGCAACAAGACCGACGCGAAGGACACCGATCAAGCCGAATACGATGCTGCGACGCGCACGGTCACCGTGCGCGTGGGCCAAGGCGCGAACGGCACCACTGGTGGCACGCTCGCAGTCGGCGCGAGCAGTGAGATTCGCTTTCACGTCACGGTCGACGCGACCGCGACCGGTAGCATCTTGAATCAGGCGATCGTGACGGGTGGCGGCCAGCTCGGCGCGCCGCCGAGCAGCTTCCCGACCGACGGCAACGGCAGCGCGCCGGGCGCCCCGCCGACCACGACCGTGGTCGACAAATGCTCGACCAACGCGCAATGCCAGGCGCCGACGCCAGTGTGCGACACCGCCGTCTCGCCGAAGATCTGCGTCGGCTGCGTGGCGGACGCCGATTGCCCGGTGACGGAACCCGAGTGCAACACCGCCATGCACACTTGCGGCTGCACCACGAACTGCACCGACAGCGACGGCGATGGCATTCCCGACGACATCGAAATAAAGATTGGCACCGATCCGCACGACGCCGACAGTGACGACGACGGCGTGCCGGACGGTCAAGAAATCGATCCCGCGGTCGACAGCGACGGCGATGGTTTGATCAATGCGCTCGATCCGGACAGCGACAATGACGGCTTGTTCGACGGCACCGAAATGGGCCTCGATTGCTCGAATCCGGCGACCGATGTCAGCAAAGGACATTGTCGACCGGATGCGGACAAGGGCAAGACCGTCACCGATCCGTTGAACAAGGACACGGACGGCGGCGGCGTCAGCGACGGCTCGGAAGACTTCAACCTCGACGGCGCGGTCGAAGCGGGCGAGACCGATCCGACCGCGGGTCACGGCGCGGACGACAAGAACGTCGTCGACACCGACGGTGATGGGCTCAGTGACGGCACCGAGAATTTCCTCGGCTCGAATCCGAACGACGCCGACAGCGACGATGACGGCGTGCGCGACGGCGATGAAGCCAATCCCTCGGATGACACCGACGGCGACGGCTTGATCAACGTGCTCGACGTGGATAGCGACAACGACGCGCTCTTCGACGGCACCGAAGAAGGCAAAAATTGCGACGACCCCGCGACGAACATCAAGCTGCATCACTGCATCGCGGATGCCGACAACGGCAAGACCACGACCAGTCCGCTCGAGCCGGATACCGACCACGGCGGCGTCAAGGATGGCTCGGAAGACTTCAATCGCAACGGCATCGTCGATATGGGCGAAACGGATCCGACCGCGGGTCACGGCGCGGACGACAAGAACGTCGTCGACAGCGACGGCGATGGCTTGAGCGACGGCACCGAAATCAGCATTGGCACCGATCCGCACGATGCGGACAGCGACGATGACGGCGTGCTCGACGGCGCGGAACCCAATCCGAGCGATGACGGCGACGGCGACGGTTTGATCAACGCGCTCGATCCCGACAGCGACAATGATGGCCTGTTCGACGGCACCGAAGTAGGTAACGGCTGCAGCAACGCCGCTACCGATCCGAGCAAGAAAACCTGCATTCCCGACGGCGACTCCGGCAAGACCACGACCAGCCCGCTCGAACCCGACACCGATCACGGTGGCGTCAAAGACGGCGACGAAGACACCAATCACAACGGCGTGGTCGATTCGGGCGAAACCGATCCCAACAATCCGAAGGACGATCGCACCGGTGATGCCGGCGCCGGTGGTACCAGCGGCGGCGGCGGATCGGGCGCGGGCAACGGCGGTTCGGGCTTGACGAACGCTGGTTCAGGCACCGCTGGTCTCGACGGCGGTGGCGGCACTGCGGCGACCACCGGCAACGCAGCGGCAAACAACGGCATTCTCGAAGGCGGCGGTTGCGCTTGTCGCAGCGCGCCGGGCAGCGCGGGCTCGCTCGGTGGCTTGGCGCTCGGTGTGGCTGCGCTCGGACTCTGGAGCGCGCGGCGGCGACGCAAATCGCGCTGAGCGCGTTTGCGCTGTCAGCGCCGCACGAAGCGCGACAAAATCCTACGCTCGACGTGCGGCGTGTTCGGCTTGACCCCGCTTTCCGGCGGCGAACCCGGTTCGTTCTTCTCGTTCGTGCGCGGCGCGAATTCGCCGACCATCGGCACACGTTCGCTGCAGTCCGCGCTGCTCAACGCCTGATTTGCGTTCACGATCGCCAACTTTCCGTCGGCTGGAAAACCGAGCGCGCGCTGTAGTTCTGCGAGCTCCAAGCTGAGTGCGACGAACGTCGTCGGATTTTGCGGTAACGCCGCGAGGTACAAACCCCACGCAGTTCGATACGGCGCGAGCGCGCGCTTCGGGAAACCGGCCCCGATGAACGCGCTGCCAGCTCGCCGGTAGTGTCGTGCCGCGACTTCATATCGCTTCAACTTGCGCGCGAGCTCCGCGGTCCGATGCTGCAGCCACGGCGCACCGGGCATCAGCTCGGCAGCGCGACGATACGTGTCGAGCGCTTGCGCGTCCTTTCCGGCGCTGGTCAATTGCTTGGCTTCGGTCGTCAATCGTTCGACTTGGGCTTGAATGGTTTCGTTCGGCTTGGATGGGGATTGGGACACGCTTGCGCTTAAAGCAGACTGCGTGCCGGCTCTCGATCCGCCGCAAGCTACGAAAAATGCCGTAAATTCCGGGTTTACCGAGTCTCGCCTTGGGCTATCGGCTCGAAACGAGAATGTCTGTCGTCTCAGCTTGGGAACGAGCTAGCGTCCGCGTCGTGCATTGGTTCGAGCGATCTCGCGGAACGATGCGGCGCGGTTTCGTCGCGCTCGGTCTGAGTGCGTGCGCTTTGACGCTAGCGGTCGTCGCGCACAAGACACTCGCGCGCGCGCACGCCGCGCCGTGCTCTCCGCCCGTCGCGAGCCACGAGCCGGTCGATCCAATCGATGCAGCTCGCGATCGACTCGCCGAGTTCGAGCGACAGCGCCGGCAAGCGACCGATTTTGCCCGCCTGCCGCCGGCGAATCTCGCCCATGGCGCCGATCCGTACGCGCTGGCGCAGCTCGATGACGATCATTTCGTGGGTGTGCTGCGCGGAGCGTCGATGCTCGTCGTGCTCGATCGCAATTTGCGCGAGCTGACTCGCGCCGTCGTGCCCGAGTCCGCCGTTACGGTCGCCGTGACGCACGCAGACGAATTTTGGGTTGGGGGTGAGCTCTCGCCGGCGCTCACTCGCTATCGCTTCGACGGTTCGCGGTTGATTCCGCTCGAGAGCCGCAAAGTGCCCCAAATCTTCGGCATTCGTGCGCTCAGCGCCGGCCCACGCGGTGCATTCTATGCGCTCGATGTCCACGACGGTCGCTTGCTCACGCTCCGTCCGCGCGGCAAAGCCGATTTCGAAGCGAGCTCGCGCGTCGTCGGGCACGGGCCCATCTCGCTGCGGCGCGTCGGCTCATTTTTGATCGTGAACGCGTTCTTGGATCATTGCCTGATCGTGTATCGCCTGAACGCGCGTGGAGACATTGAAGGCGAACGCGCGCGCATCACTCACGACGGCCCAATCTGGGGTTTCGACGCCGCGCTCACCGCGCGAGGTGAGCTCGCCCTGAGCGCGACTGGCGTCGAAGATCACCCGCTCGACCGCAGCGACGGCTCGTTCGGCAATATCGACTCGTTCGCATTTCAATACCTCTTGCCAAGATCTGGCGACGCGAAATTGCTCTGGAGCGCGAACACGTCCGAGCTCGGCGTAGTAACGCCGAAAGCGCCGCTGCTCCGCCTCGACGGCGACACGGCGCATTTGTTCGTGCCGGGCTACGGCAGCGATCACGCCGTCGAATTCAGTTTCGAGCTCCATTCTTCCGCCGCCCCAGCCAAAACGATCGAGCCATTTTCCCCTGGCGCGAGCGCAGCGCTCGATCTCGGCCTCGGCCGATTCGGCTTCGCCGACCCGCTCCTCGACGCTTGGCTGCTTCGTCAAACCAACGACCCGCTCGATCCCAAAATCCAAATGCGCCCAGTAGAAGCCGAGCCGACGCCGCGCGCGCCGAAGGACGAACGCATCGGCGAGGCATTGTTCTTCACCACGTTGATGGCGCCGGGCAACTCGAGCGAAGGTAAACACAGTCGCTTCACGTGCGAGACGTGTCACTTCGAGGGCTACGTCGATGGCCGCGTGCACCACACCGGTCGCGGCGACGTGCGCGTCTCGACCAAGCCGCTGCGCGGGCTATTCAACAATCGGCCGCACTTCTCGCGCGCGCTCGACGCCGATCTTGCGAGCGTCGCGCAGCACGAGTTTCGCGTCGCTGGGCTCGGCAATGGCAAAGATGCCTGGTTCAGCCTGCGCGTCGAAGATTTTCCATGGCTCGCCGCGCTCGGCGCGAGTGACGCGGAACTCGACCCGGAATCATTGCGTCGCGATTTGATCGCCTTTTTAATGGGATTTTCTCACACAACCAACCCTGCCGTCGCGCTTCGCTCGAGCTTCAGCGACAGCGAGCGTCGCGGCGCCGTGCTGTTCCGCGATCACTGCGCGCGTTGCCACGCCGCGCGCTTTTCGACCGACGTGCCCGCGAGCGCCGTGCCGTTCGAAGCTTGGGAAGCCGCGATCTTCTCGCGCGAAGGCGCGCTCGTCTGGGCCAGCGCCGAGTACCAAAAAACCGGCGTCACGCCGTACGTGCACGAGCTCGGCGCGCGCACGCCGTCGCTACGCCGGCTCTACGCGAAGTGGCCGCACTTCACGAACGGTTCGGCCGGCAGCGTCGCGGCCGTACTCAGCCGCGCCCGCTTCGACGGCGCGCGCTTCTTTCACGACAATGCGCCCGCAGATCCCGCACTCAACGCATTGTCCGAAAGCGAAGCGCGCGATCTCGGCGCATTCCTAGACCTTTTGTGATTTTATTTTTTTGATGGTCACGCGTCGCGTCGCGCTTCGGCAAAGCCTTCGGCGTCGCGTTACGGCTGCACGGAAGCCGGCTGAGCATCGCCCACCGGATCCACTGCCGAGATCACCGCGACCTGAATCTCGAGCCGGCGCGCGGAGCTGATCGGCGCGCCGTCGAACTCGACGATGTGAAAGCGATCGAACACGCGCGTGCCCGTCGTTTTCACCTGCGATCCCACGATCTGCACGCGCTGCTGAAACAGCGCGTGCGCGAGCGCCAAGAGCAATCCCGAGCGATCGCCCGTTTCGACTTCGAGCGTGCTGAACACGCCATCTTCACCCTCGATGAAGCGAACCACGGTTTCCGAACTAGAAGGCGTCGCGGGCGGACGCGTGCTCGGATCCGCGCGTCTGCGCTCGACTTTGCCTTCGAGCAAGCCGATCAGCGTGGTGCGCAGCAGATCGATCTCTTCTTTGCTGACGCGCAGCTTGCGCTCTTCCGGCTTTTCGTGGCGCACCCAAAATACGTCCACCGCTTCGTTCACGCGCTTGTCGACGCGGCGCGTGTACGCTTCGGCTTCGATCACGTCGAGCCCGCACAGCACCAGTGCGGCGCTGATCGTCGCAAGCAGTCCGGGGCGATCGTCTGCTACGACGCAAATCGCGGAGCCTGGCACGCGATTCGAAAAAAAGCTCCCCACGTTTGCCGGCGCGGATTCACGCTCGCGCGCTATCTTCGAGTGCGCACCGATCGCGGTGAAGTCGAAGTTTCGACGGTAGCTCTCGGGCAGGGATACCGCGAAGGCGTGCACGTCGGCGGAATCATCGGGAGAAGTCGTCACGGGCTGAGCCTAGCGCGAGGAAAAGGCGGGCGCCTTTCAATCCTGTTTCGTGTCCATGTTGTCACGCTACTTCGAGCTCTTGGCCGGAGCGGGCGCACCAAAAGGAAAGCCCGGAAGTTGTGGGAATCCGGACGGCAGCGCGCTCGGAAACGTCTTCGGCAGTGGCGGAAAAGTGCTCGGCAATGGTGGCAGCGTGCTCGGAAGCGAAAATGGGAATGGGAAGCCCGACGGTTTGCCAGCATCCGCACCGGGTGGCGCGCCGGCGTCCGCAGGGTGGTGCGGCGCGGTCGGCGATGTGGGAACCGTGGGCAGCCCATTCGGCGTCGTCGGCACTGGCCGACTTGGAGTGGTCGTTGCTGGGCTGCTCGGCACGGGAGGCTGCGTGGCGCCACCGGTATCAACGAGCGCGCTCACGGTCGTGGGCGGTGCGGTCGGATCGAGTGCGACCGTTGCAGTCGGCGTCGGCGTTTCGGTTTGCTGCTGTTGATAGAATACGGCGGCGAGCACGCCGCCGCCGATCAGCAAAATGCCGACGACGCTCAGCGAAATCCAAAGCCCCGCGCGCGAGCGACGGCGCAAGACCGGCTGCGGCGGCGCGCCGTAAGCCGGCGCAGTCGGCATGTAGCCGAGCTTGCTTTGCTCCAGCGCGCTCGTGCTCTGACGCAATGCCTCGCGCACCTCGGAGTCCGATACTTCTTGCGTGCTGCCCTTCGATTCGAGCATGGCTTGCTCGGGTGCTTCGGGAGGCAAGGTTTTCGGTACCGCGCGTTCCGCATTGAACGCCTGTGCTGCGCCGGTTTGCATCGGCGTTGCGGCAGGCGCGACGTGTGCCGACAAGGCTGATGTCGGTTGCTGCAGTGGCGTCAGCGGCTCGGGGCTCGCGGCGAGCCGGCCAGCTTGACTCAGCGCGCCCGCAAAGTGCGCGAGCGCGAGCCGCATTTCGAGCGCGGTCGCAAAGCGCTGTTCGCGGTCGGGCATGAGCGCGCGATCGACGACCGCGATCAGCCCGGGCGGCAAATTCGGCTCGAGATCCTGCAGCCGCTTCACGTTCTTCGAGACGACCTGCGCGACGATGGTTTCGACGTCATCGCCGTCGGCCGGGCGCTTTCCGCTCAGCATCTCGAACAAGATCACGCCGAGTGAATACAAATCGGCGCGATGATCGACGTCATTGGCGGCGAAGAGCTGCTCGGGAGCCATGTACTCGGGCGTGCCCATCACGACGCCGGCACGCGTGAGGCCTTTTTGATATTCAGTCGCCGCGCGCAGCTTGGCGATGCCGAAATCAATCAGCTTGAGCAGCGGACCACCAGTCACCGGCACGATGAACACGTTGTCCGGCTTCAGATCGCGGTGCACCACGCCGAGCTGATGCGCCGACTCGAGGCCAGCCAAGATCTGCAGCGCGAAATCGATCGCTTGCTCGGGCGGGAATTTCTTGTGGCGATCCAGCGCAGCTTGCAGCGATTCGCCATGCAAAAGCTCCATCACCAAATACGGCGAGCCATCTGGCGTTTGATCGACGTCCGTCACGTGCGTCACGTGGGCGCTGCGGATGCGCGCCGAAACGCGAGCTTCCTGCAGGAAACGCGAACCGAGACCGGGACGCTTCGCCAGCTCTGGATGCAGGAATTTCAGCGCCACCTGCGTGTCGAGAAATTCGTGATGTGCTTCGTACACCGCGCCCATGCCGCCATCGCCGATCAAGCGCACGATGCGGTACTTGCCGCCGATGACATCTCCCGCCGTAGGTCTCATGAACCGAGCACCGCTTTCCCGCGATCCAAAATCCGCTCGGCGAGCGGCACGTTGCGCTCGTACTCGCGCATGAACGAAAGCGTGCGC
>DATATR010000281.1:0-14651 GCA_036268695.1 Polyangiaceae bacterium
CGCCGAAGAACAGCTCGAGCTGCCCGACGGCGTGCGCACGGTGAAGGACTTCGTCTCGTTCATCGAACGCGTGCGCCCGGCCTTGTGCGGCAAAATGGCCGCCGTGCGCGTCGCGCTCGACGAAAGTTTTGCAAATGATTCGGATGTTTTGCAAAGCGCACGCGTGATCGCGCTGATCCCGCCGGTCGCCGGCGGCTGACGCACGTTGCTGGGCCTCGCACGCACGGCTAAGGTCGGCGCGCGGTGTCTTTCGAGTTTCGCGTTGGCGCAGACGAAAACGGGCTCGGCGCCCGGCTCGGGCCGCTCGTCGTCACGGCCGTGCTCGCGCGCGTGGACGAGCGTGGCCGGCGCACGCTGAGCCGTAAACTGCCGCGCGCGATCCGCGCGGACCTCGACGATTCGAAGCGCCTCCTGTCGCACACCGATACCGCGCTCGGCGAAGCTTGGGCCCGCGCGCTCAGCCCGAACTCGGCCAATTCACCGGCCGAGCTGTTCGAACAGCTGTCGCTCGAGGGCACGAGCGCGCTCAAACGTCCCTGCGCCGCGCACGTCGCGGGTCAATGTTGGAACGAAGCGGGCGACACCTTTCAGGCCGAGGCCCAGGTCCTGGCGCGCGTGCAAAAGCACCGCGCCGCGTTGGCGGAACGCGGCGTCACGCTGCTCGGCGTGCGCACCAGCGTGCTCTGCAACAAACATTTGAACGAGGCGCGCAGCCGCGGAAAAAATCGCTTCATCGCCGATCTGCACGCGATGGAGTCGCTCGTGCTCGCGCTGCGCAAGCAAGCCGGCGGGGACGTCGAAGCCGTGTGCGGCAAAGTCGGCGGCATCGCCGAATACTCGAAATTCTTCGGGCCGCTCTCGGATCGGCTGCACGCGATCCTGGGCGAAGGTCGCGCGCAGAGCGGCTATCGCTTCCCCGGCCTCGGCGAAATTCACTTCGTTCGCGACGCGGACGCGGCCGACCCACTGGTCAGCCTCTCGTCCTTGATCGGAAAATACGTACGCGAGCTGTTCATGTCGCGGATCGGCCAGCACTACGAGCCAATCAACCTCAAGGATGATGAAGCGAACGAAGCACGCCGCCCGAGCGGCTATCACGATCCGGTGACCTCGGGCTTCATCGAGCGCACCGCGCTGGTTCGGCGCAAGCAAAAAATCCCCGATCACTGCTTCGAACGCGACGGGGCCGACGTGCCCATGGGCGAGGCGTGAGCGGGTGGCGGATCCGTCACAGAAAATCTTATCGGGGCCACTCGGGCTCGAGGTGGCGCGCTTCGGGACGCCGCTCGCGCTCGGCATGGGCCTGCAAACCGCGTTCAATTTGATCGACGCTTACGTGATCTCGCGCATCGGCGGGAACGTGGCGGGCCCTGCGCTCGGCGCGATCGGCATTTGCGACCAGCTCGCCGCGCTCGGCACGATCGTGAGCTACGGGCTCAGCGTCGCCACGGGCACGCTGCTCAGTCGCAAAGTCGGCGAACGCGACCAAGAGGCAGTGAAGGAGATCGCCTGGCAATCCTTGATCGTGATCTTCACGCTCTCGCTCGCCTTTGGGATTGTGGGAATTTTTGGCGCTCAGATCGTGCTGCGCGACCTAGTGGGGGCCAAGGGCGACGTGGTGAAGCAGGGCGTGCCGTACTTGCGCGTGATGCTCGGCGGCTCGTTCACGATTTTTCTGCTGATGCATTTGACCAGCGTGCTGCGCGCGCTCGGCAGCAGCAAAACGCCCGTCAGCCTCTTGGTCGGCTCGAACCTGCTCAACTTCGTGCTCGCGGTCGTGATGGTCTACGGCCCAGGCGATTCGCCCGCGTGGCTTGCTTGGGGGCGCCCGATCGCGCACGCGCTCGGTATCCCGCGCATGGGACTTTTGGGCGCAGCATGGGCCACGCTGATCGCGCGCGGCAGCGCGCTGATCCCGCTCTGCGCGATCATGATGAAGCGCTTCGGCTTGTTCAGCACCAGCTCCCGTCGCGCCGCGCGCCGCGACACGATCGCGTCGATCGTTCGGCTTGGTTGGCCCTCGAGTGCGCAGCTCGTCGTGCGCATCCTGGCCATGCTCGTCACGCAGGCCTTGGTCGCGCGAGCCTTCACCACACAAGCGGATCAGAGCGCCACGACCGCGCTCGGCATCGTTTTCCGCTTGGAAACGATGGCGCTCTTCGTCGGACTGGGCTGGGGCAGCGCAGCGCAAACTTTCGTCGGCCAGAACCTCGGCGCGCAAAACACCGAACGCGCCAAGCAGAGCGGCTGGTACGCGGCTTTCTACAACTCGCTGATGATGGCCGCGATCGCGCTCACGTACACCTTTTACGGCCAGCAAATCGTCGGCTTCTTCGACTCGGATCCAGAAGTAGTGCGCCCCGCGCTCAGCTACTTCCGCTGGGTCGGCGCAAGCTACATCGGGCTCGGCGTCGGCATCGTGCTCGGCTCGGCGATTCAAGGCGCGGGCGCGACGCTCCGTGCGCTCGCACTCGACGCGCTCGTCATTTTCGGGTTTCAGTTGCCGGCCAGCGTGCTCTTCGTGCTCTCGAAAGACGCGACGTACGTCGGCGTTTGGCAAATCGTCGCACTGACCTATTTCCTGTTCGCGTTGGTTTACGTGCTGAGCTACCGCCGCGGGCGCTTCTTGGAGAACGCGAACGCGCCGCCGGCGCCGGCTTCTTGAGCAGCAAGCGCGCTCACGCGGCGCTGCCTTTGCGCCCCGAAAGCAGGCGCAAGCTTTCGCCAACCGGTGGATCGAAATGCACGTCCAGCTGCGGGAAGGCCATCACGATCTGATGTTCATTGAACGCCGACCAAATCGCTTCGCGCAGCTTTGCGGCCGCGACGCGATGATTCCACGGGTCGCGCATCCAAACCGAAGCCTCGAACTCGAGCGCGCTGGCCCCGAAATTCACGAGCAGCACGCGCGGCTCGAAGCCCTTTTCGCGATAGTCCATGGAACGCGCGCAGTCCTCGAGCACGGCCTTCGTCTTCGGCACGTCCGACGAGTACGCCACGCCGACGCTCACGCGCACGCGATAGATGTTGTCCTCGAGCGTGAAGTTTTTCACGTTCCCCTGCACGAGCGAGGAGTTCGGCACGATCACGTCTTCTTCGTCCAGCGTGCGCACGATCGTGGTGCGGATGCTCATCTGCTGCACCTTGACGATCTGGCCGCCGACTTCGATCACGTCGCCCGGTTTGATCGTGCGTTCGAACAGCAGGATCACGCCGGACACGAAGTTCTGCATGATGTTCTGCATCGCGAAGCCGAAGCCGACGGCGAAGACGGCGCCCGCGGTGAACAGCGCATCGAGCTTGATCCCGGTCGTGCGGAGGGCAACCATGATGCCCAAGAGCACGATGAAGTAGTGCGCGAGCCGTTCGATCGCGCCGACCTCGCCGCTCGGCGTGAGCCCACCGCGCAAGAAGAAGCGATGGAGCGCGTGGCGCACGCCGCGCGAAATCAAGTAACTCAGAAGAAGGATGAAGACCGCGGTCGCGAGCGTGACCACCGTCACCACGGTCGTCCCCACGGCGAAGAGCTCTGTCGTCAGAAACTGTTGAACCTGGCCGTGGTGAGCTTCGGGCATCGTGCCTCCGACCTCCCAGTCTACACCGGACAAAGCGCGGCTTTTCGCGCTGGATTCGCCGGCGCTCGCGCCCTCGGCGGAGTCCCGATAAGCTCGATTCCGTGCCTGAACTCGAACATTTCGACTTGGTGGTCATTGGTGCAGGGCCTGCGGGTGAGAAAGCGGCAGCGCAAGCCGCCTACTTCAAGAAGCGCGTCGCGATCATCGAGTGCGAGCCCGAGCCGGGCGGCGCGGCCGTGCACACGGGGACCTTGCCGAGCAAAACCTTGCGCGAGACGGCGCTTTATCTGTCGGGTTATCACGCGCGCGAGCTGTACGGCGTGGCCGTCGAGCTCGACCGCAGCGCGACGCTGCCACGCTTGATGTCGCGGAAGAACGCGATCGCCGCCGCGGAGTCGCGCTCCTTCCGGCAGAACTTCGCGCGCCACGACGTACGCTACTTCCAGGGTTACGGCCGCTTCGTCGACGAACACACGATATCGATCACGTCGCGCACGAACGAGACGCGGATTCGCGGAGATTTCGTGCTGATCAGCACGGGCTCGAAGCCGCACCGCCCAGCGGACATCGACTTCGCCGACGATTGGATCCACGACAGCGACGAAATCCTCACCATCCACGATCTGCCCACTTCGCTCACGATCCTCGGCGGCGGCGTGATCGGCTGCGAGTACGCCTGCATGTTCGCCGCGCTCGGCGTGGGCGTGACTTTGGTCGACGCGCGCAGCGAGATTCTACCGTTCCTGGACGCCGAAATCGTGGCGCGGCTCAAAGCCGCGATGATCAAGCTCGGCGTTCGAATGGTGCAGGGTCAGCGCTGGACCAAAGTCGTGCGCACGGAAAAAGGCGTGACCACGACGCTCGCCGACGGCTCGACGCTCGACAACGAGCAACTCCTGTTCGCAGCGGGCCGCACGGGTTGCGCCTCCGATCTGGGGCTCGATCGCGTCGGGCTCGCGCCCGATTCGCGTGGCTACATCCCAGTCGACCAGGAATTCCGCACCAAAGTCGCGCACATCTTCGCCGCGGGCGATGTGATCGGCTTTCCGGCGCTGGCGTCGGTATCGATGGAGCAAGGCCGCGTCGCGATGTGTCACGCCTTCGGGTTCGGTTACAAAAAAGCAGTCGCTGCCGAGATGCCGTACGGCATCTACACGATCCCGGAAGTGAGCTCGTTCGGCGAAACCGAAGAGACGTGTAGGGAAAAGAAGATCGACTATGTGGTGGGGCGCGCGCTCTACGAAAACAACGCGCGCGGCAAAATCACCGGCGACCTCGAGGGCATCACCAAGCTCGTGGTCGACGCGAACACGCGTAAACTGATCGGCGTGCACGTGATCGGCGAGCGCGCTAGCGAGCTCGTGCACATCGGTCAGACCGCGATCACGCTCGGCGCGACCGTCGACGTGTTCATCGACATGGTCTTCAACTATCCGACGCTCGCGGACTCCTACAAGTACGCGGCCTAGGACTGCCTCGCTGGATTCGCGGCGAAATCGCTGCGCTGAGCTCCAGTCATGATCTGACACGATTTTTCTACAAATCGCAACACACCTGCACATTTGCGTCCCGGTTACGAATTAACCCGGAACCGACACGTTTGATCACACTAGTGAAACCTGAGGTTTTGGACTAACAAGGTCGGATGCGAATCTCTGGGGTTCGCGCGTGACGGGGAATTTCAATCCGCAGAACGCGTATCAACGGTAGGTCACGCATGCGCGCGGCGTTGCGAATCAACCCGCGAGTTCAAGAGCCGAGGTAAGAAAGATGAAATTGAACAAACTGATTGTCTCGTTTGTCGCAGTTGCAGGTGGAGTCGGGCTCGCGGTTCCTGCTTTTGCGCAGCCGCACCCGGTTCGCCCCGTCGATCCGCATGCCGACCACCACGACGCGGCCGAGCATCGGGACGCCGTGGCCGAGCATCGGGACGCCGTGGCCGAGCACAACGCCGCCGCGGCCGAGCATCGGGACGCCGTGGCCGAGCACAACGCCGCGGTGGCCGAGCGCCACGAGACGGAAGAAGTGATCCGAGCGCGGATGCTTCGAGAGCAGCAAGAAGAGTTCGCGCGCCGGCAAGCCGAGCGGCGCGACCAAGCCGCGTGGGAAGCCCACCGCGAGGAGCGCGCGATCGCCGCGCGCAACGCCCTGCAATCGACCTGGGGTCCGGCGCTGGATCGCCCGGAAGCGCGCGCCGAACTCGCGTTGCACGCCGATCGCATGGCGCGCTTGAACCGGATTTTGGACATCGCCCAGGACAACCACGACGCAGCGCTGATCGCGCGCACCCAAGCCGTACTTCAGCGTGAAATCAACCGCGACGCTCGCATTTTGCACGCGATCCGTGTGAGGGTGGAGGGACAATGAGAAACCTAGTTTTGCTTTCCGTTTTTGGTTTGCTGCCGCTCGCGTGCAACAAGTCAGAGGCGCCGCCGCCGGTGGCTTCAGCGAGCGCAACGCCGGCAACGAGCATTGCGCCGATCGCATCGGCCGCGGATTCGGCTGCACCGACTGATTCGGCAGCTGCTGCCGCGCCGAGCGCAAGCGCAGAAACGGCGGCCGCCGCGAAGGTGCCGACGCCGGCGGACTACGAAGTCAAAGCCAGCAGCGCGATCACTCCCGCCAACGCGGCGCAAGTGCTCACAGCGATCGACAAAGAAGTCGGCAACTGAATTGGCTCGGTGGCGGGCTGCGAAAGCAGTCCGCCACGCGCCGCATCAGGGCGCCGGCACCCAGACGTTCGTGCAGTCCTTCGGCGCGTCGCTGCCGGTGATGCTTTTGGTGATCGTGATGCCCGTGCCGGTCGCAGGATCGAGGTTCACTGGGCCCGGACCAAACGTGAAGCTCGTGTCCTGATCCTTGTAAGTGGCGGACCCGGCGTCGTCCACGATCACATTGTCGAGGCTGATCGTCGTGATGTGAGTCGCGTCGTAGCCGCGGAACGTGTTGTTGGTGGCGCCCGTGCCGGTCACGTGCACGCTGTGCAAGCTGATGTCCTGAAAATTCGGGATCAGAGTGCCGGTCGCGCTGCTGTAGTAAGCATCGAACACGAACGGATCCTTCACTCCGCGCATGCACACGTCGTTGTAGCTCACGGTTTGGACCAGGCCGCCGCTGCTCGCGTCCGATTTGATGCGCAGACCGTTGTTCGTGCCGTCGAGCGTGAGATCGCACACCTTCACGTTCTGCACGCCGGAGTTGGTCTCGCTGCCGATCGACATGCCGTGACCTCTGAAGAAATGATTGTGTGCCACGATGATGTTGTTGATCGGCGTCGACGTCGAACCTTTGATCGCCACGTTGTCGTCCCCGGTGCTGATCGTATTGTAGGCGATGAGGCCGTTGCCGGTCGATGGATCGACGCCATCAGTGTTCGGCGAAGTCGGATCCGTGTTCACGGTGATGCCCCAAACCGTGTAACCCGGCGTGCCGATCACGATGTGAAACTTCGGCGAGTTTTGGAAATGAGTTTGGTAAATCGTGAAGTTTTTGCCGCCGCTCGTCTGAATCAAGCGCGGCGCGGTGAGATTGCCATTCAGGTGATCCTTGTCGTTCAACTGCCACCAAGTGAGCGGCTCTTGCCCGATGATCGGCTCGCCGCCGCGGCCATCGATCGTGCCCTCGCCCATCACGCCCGAACCGACCGTGGAGTTTGCCGCGATCAGCGGCAAGCAATTGCTGGCGCCTCCGGTGCCCGTGCTGCATGCGTTCGGCTTGGCGTCGAAATCACGCGGGTTGCGCGAGGCGAACAAAGTGACGCCGCTATCAATCCAGAGCGTGACACCGCTCTTCAGCGAGATCGGACCCGACAGGAGCGCGTTGTTGGCGCCGTCGACCGCGAGCTTCACGGACATCCCCGCGGGGCAGGCGGTGATCGCGGTTTGAATGGCTTGGGTGTCGAGCACGGCTTCATCCGTCAATTTGCCGTCGGTTGCGGTCTTCGTGGCGAGCACCGTCGAGCAGGCCGGTGGAATCGTCGGCGCCATGCCGATGTCGTCGCAACTGGTCGGATAGCCATCAGTGCTGTTGCCCGCGCTGCCGGCTGAGCCGCCGCTCGCGCCGCCCGCGCCCGCACTTCCGCCGGAGCCTCCAGCCTGCGCAGCGCCGCCACTGCCTCCGCTGCTCGTGCCACCGGCACCCGACGTCAGATCGCCGGAGCCAGCACTCGCGGTCGGCCCCGAACCGCCGTGGATGATGCTACCCGCGCCGCCCATCGCGACCGCCGTGGCCTCGTTTTTTCCGCCGCAAGCGACGAACGCAGAAAGCGCGAGCACGGAGCCGGGCAGGAGCAGGGCGGAGTAACCAAAAGAGCGAAGCGGCATGCGAGATCTCCAAAAATCGACGTCGCGCCGAGTTTCGCGCGTCTTCCGCGCCTCTTTGGCGCAGACGTAATGCCGGAGCCCAGCTCGATCGATTTGCGAAATCGTCCGCGCCGAACGACTCGCGGCAGCGCAACCAGCGCCCGTTTCGTCAGTAGCTCTTCGCGAACACCACGCGGCTCGAGCTCGGCTCGCCGCAAACGATGCATTTCCCCGGCTCGGAAATCCGTGACGCCGCGGAGGCCCCCATGATGCCGTACGTCGGAATACATCGGATCGTCACTTTGAGCGCGTCTTTGAGCGCGGCCTCGCAGTTCGGTGAGCCGCACCAATGGCTCAACGCAAAGCCGCCGTGGATCTCTGGCTTGTTTGCGTTCTTCGGCGTGAAGAAGCGATCGAACTCCTCGCGCGAGTCGATCGCGACGGTGTGCGCGTCGCGCTCGGCGACGGCGCGCGCGAACAAATCAGTTTGGATCTGCTCGAGCAATGCGGGGATGCGCGCGGGCAATTCCGCGAACGGGATCGATTGCTTGCCCGCGGCACCCTGGTCGCGACGAGTGACCATCGCGGTGCCGGCGGCGAGATCGCGCGGCCCGACTTCGATCCGAAGCGGCACGCCCTTCTTGATCCATTCCCACTGCTTGTCGCCGCCGCTCGTGTCGCGCAGATCGACTTCGACCTCGAGCGCGCGATCGTCGTAGCGCGCGGCTCGCAGCGACTTGGCGATGCTCTGAATCACTTCGAGGATCTGCGCGCGCGTGTCTTCGCCGCGGAACACCGGCCAAATCACGCAATGCGCGGGCGCGATGCGCGGCGGCAGCACGAGCCCGTCGTCGTCCGAGTGTGTCATGATCAAACCACCGACCAGGCGCGTGGAGGCGCCCCACGACGTGGTCCACGCGAGCTGCAACGTACCGCTCGCATCCAGAAAACGAATGCCGCTCGCTTCCGCGAATTTTTGGCCGAGAAAATGCGACGTGCCGGCTTGGAGCGCCTTGCGATCTTGCATCAAGGCTTCGATCGCATACGTGTCGACCGCGCCCGGGAAACGTTCGCTCGCGGTCTTCGGGCCGCGAATCACGGGCATCGCCAAGTAATTTTCGGCGAAGGTCGCGTACACGTCGAGCATCCTCAACGTCTCTTCACGCGCTTCCGTGTCGGTCGCATGCGCGGTGTGCCCTTCTTGCCAGAGAAACTCCGTGGTGCGCAAAAAGAGCCGCGTTCGCAGCTCCCAACGCACCACGTTCGCCCACTGATTGATCAAAAGCGGCAAATCGCGATAGCTCTTCACCCACTGCGCGAACGAGGCGCCGATGATCGTCTCCGAGGTCGGCCGCACGATCAACGGCTCTTCGAGCTCCGCGTTCGGATCCGGCACCAGGCCGCCGTCTTTCCCCGCAATCAAGCGATGATGCGTGACGACCGCGCATTCCTTGGCGAAGCCCTCGACGTGCTCGGCTTCCTTCTCCAAAAACGACTTCGGGATGAACAGCGGAAAATACGCGTTCTTGTGCCCCGTCTCCTTGAACATGCGATCGAGCACGCGCTCGATGTTCTCCCAAATTGCGTAGCCCCACGGCTTGATCACCATGCAACCGCGCACCGCCGAATTCTCGGCCAAGTCCGCGGCGCGCACGACCTGCTGGTACCATTCGGCGTAATCTTCCGCGCGCGTCGGCTTGATCGCAGAGCCGCCTTTTTGCTTCTGTTGCTGGGCTTTTTCCACGGCGCTCTCGTAACCGGCTCGGCCAAGCGCTGCAAGCTTGGTTGGTTTGATGGTCACGCGGCGCGCAAATCGCGGCGCAGCCTTCGGCGTCGCGTTGCGGAAGCACGGCGATCAGTAGCTCGACCTGCGCGAGGATCGCCCGCGGCGAATCTTCGGGCGCACGTCAATGCGCGCGCACAAAACGACTGCGGCTCGCTTGCGCGAGCCGCATCGTCATTCAGTTCTCGCAGCTACGAGCAGCGCGAACGCTCAGAGCTTGCCGTTCAGCGGATCGTACGCGCTGCCACCCGACTTGAAGCCGGTGCCGTTGCCGCCGTGACCGCCGCCCGCGTGACGCGCGACGGTCGCGGTGGCGCGTGCTTTCACCTTGGCCGCGTGCTTGTTCGTGCGCTCTTTGTCGGCGGCGAGCAGCGCTTGCTTCATGTTGTCGCTGAAGCCCGCGGTCGCGGTTTGAGCGGACGAAGAACCCGAGCTCGAGCCCGAAGTCGATGCATCGGTCGTCGGCGTGCTCGGCGTGGGCGCTGCAGCGGGCGCCGGATCGGGCGTCGGCGGAGGCGCAACCGGCGCGGGCGCGCTCGGCTTGGTTTCGATGTTCGAGAGCGTGAGCGAAGCTTGGCTCTTCTGGCCCGCGCTCTCGAGCGCGCCCATGCTCGGCAGCACGAATGAATGTAAGCCGCCCGTCGCGACGAAGGCCGCAGCGCCGCCGATGATCCCGAGCGCAGCCATCGCGCCGGCGATTTTGGCGCCGCGGCGCTTCGGACGCAGGGCCATGTCGTCGTCGAGATCGACGCTCGCATAGTTGATGTTGCTCGTCATCGGCGCGAAGCTCAGCGGAGTCGACGGCGCGGCGGCTTGCGGCGCGACCGACGGATAGGCCGACACTTGCCGCGAAACCGGCACCGCGTCCGCATCCGGCCGGCGATTCGGCATCGGCGGACGACGCTCGCCACCGAGATCGGGCGCGCGGTTCGGCATCGCTGGACGGCGCTCGCCACCGAGATCGGGACCGCGATTCGGCATCGGCGGGCGCGTCTGCATCGCGCCTTCCGGCACGCGGTTCGGCATCGGCGGACGACGCTCGAGAACCGGTTCCGGCGCGGCTTCTTCTTCTTCTTGGCCGAGACCCGCGACATTGGCGAGCGTGTCCCACTCGCTGTCGCCTTCACGGCACACGAACGTGTTCTCGTGAATCTCACCCGCTTCGAATGCTTCGACGAGCTCGTCGAGCGTCATGAGCTTCACTTCGCGCGAGTCGTACTGCGCGTAGAAACGATCTTCGGTCTCTTCGGTGGCAGCGTCGTATTGGGTCATCGGACAATCAGGCTAACTCGAGGGTCCAGTGTAGGCCATGGGTCTCCGCACGCCGGCTTCATTCTGATCCGCACTTTGGGCGGATTAATTCAAGCTCGGTGCACAGTGCTGGTTCATAAATCCGCTTTCCCACGATTTTCGCGTCCATTTCTTTGTCGGCTCTCGGCGTGCTGCCGGAATTTGGGTGACCCGTTGTGCGCGCTCGTCGCCCCGTCGCGTGGCTCGCAGCGCGGCGCGACGCGCGTGTGACGACACGCGTGCGCTGCGCGTGAATTGCCCGCGACGTGAACGCGAGTGGGCGAACGTCGCGAAGCGCCCACGCCCCCCAACAAAAAATCGAAGCGTGCGTGCGTTCGGGTTCAGCCGCCGTGTCCGGGGCCGATGATTTTTTGCCAGGCCGCGTTCGCGTCCCAATCCGCGTGCACGTGCGGCGGATGATGGCAGGTGCCGGCGCACAAGCTGTGCTCGGGCAGTGCGATCAGCTTGTCGTCTTTGGGCGATTCGACGTGGCGCGAGCCCGGGCCGTGGCACACCTCGCACTGCACGTTCGTGAGCTTTTCGACGTGCACGACGGTCGAACCGCCGGGTTTGTCGTAGCCGGTCACGTGACAGCTGACGCAGTCGAGGTTGAACTCTTTGTGCGCGCTCGAGAGCGTGGCGTAGGCGCCGGCGTGCTGCGTCTTGTCCCAGAACGCGCGTTCGCTTTGGTGGCAGCTGCTGCACACTTCCACACCGACGTAATGGCTCGAACCGGCCGGCGCGGGTTCGGGCAATTTGTCTTTGAATACGTCGCGATTGTGCTCGTTGACGCGCGCGTAGTAGCCGTCGATCAGATCGTGCACGGCTCGGTCCGAGCCGAGCACGTCGCGCACTTCGACCAAGTTGTACCGGAAAAAACTGCCTTTTTGCGGCGCGCTCGGCGCCGAGAGTTTTTGTTGTTGTGCCTTGAGCGACGCGAGATCGGCGCGGCGGGCGACGAGGTCCGGATTCGTGCTCGTGCCCGCAGGATCCGCGGCGCTCAAGCGGCGCTCGAGCTCGCGCATGCGATCGCGCACACTTTGACGTTCGGCTTCGGCCGCGGTGTTCGAACCATCGGCGAATTCGAATTGGTCGTTTCGCACGAACAAATCGACCACGCCGAGCGCTTGCAAGTGGTTCGGCGCCTCGACGACCAAAGTCGATCCGATCACTTCCGGCGGAGTCGGCGGATCGTTCGACTCGCCTTGGTCGAACGGTTTGCCGACCACCAACAGCTGAAACCCGGGCACTTGATCGATCAAGCGCAGCGCCGCGCCGCGCGGCAACGCGGCGAGCAACACGCGCACCTGCGCGCCTTGCTGCTCGAGCGAGGATTTGGCCAATTTGAGCTCGGCCAACGGATCGCTCGAACTGACGCCGTTCGGCAATTTACCGAACTGACTCGGCACACTGATGCCCGCGACGCCCAGTTTGATCCCGCCGAGCTCGAACACGCGCACGGGCTCGACCCCAGGCGCTTTCAGATTCGCGGCGAGCGGCGTGGCCTGCGCGGCCTGAGCGAGCGCGTGAAATGTGTCGACGCCGGCCGCGAAATCGTTCGCGCCGGGCGCCCACGCGCGGAGGCCGGCCGCACCGAGCGAGCGCGCGAGCGCGTCGGCCTTCCACGAGTCTTGGGTCTGGCGTTCGCTGGTGAGCTCGGTGTTCATGAAGAAGAGCGGACCCGCGGCAAGGAGCGCGCTGTTCGGCGCGTTGCCGGCTTGGCTCTTCACGTACGCCGCCAAGTGATCGACGCCGCCGAGCATGTCCTTCACGCAACCACACGGCTCGAGCGCGCCGGCCGCCGATGAAACGAGATAGAGCCGAAGCGTCGGCGTTTTCGCCGGCAAACTCGCCGCTTCCTGCGTGCCGTGACAACTGCCGCCACAGGCCGCGAGAAAAACGAACAAGACAAGCCAGAAAAGAAGCCGAAGCGCGCGGCGCATGTGCGCCCTTTATCACTTCTGCGCCGAGCGTCGATGGCGGAGCCTTGACTCCCCGCTACGAAAATGTAGATTTCTCTCTGGAATTCCTAGATGAGCAAATCGACCCAGATTTCGGCGCTCATTTCCGAGAGCACACGCAGCCTGCTGGAAACGCACGCGCGGGCAACCGGGATGAAGAAGGGTTATTTGCTGGAGCAAGCGCTGCTCCATCACCTGCAAGCACTCGATGAGCTGCCGGCGGAGCTGATCGTGCACCCGCGCATCGTCGTATCGCGCTCCACCGGCGAAGCAATTCTCAAGCAAGTGGGCAGCGCCGAGGCAACGCCCGCGCTGCGCAAGCTGATGCAGGATGGAGATTAGATCGCTCTCGCCGAGCGACGATCGCTCGGCATTCGAGTCGGGCGACGAGCTGCTCGATCGCTTCTTTCGCCAATACGCCGGTCAGAATCAGTTTCGTCACTACTTAGGCGTCACATACGTCGCGATCGAGGCTCGGCGAATCCTGGGTTTCGTTACCGTGGCGCCCGGCCAACTCGAAATCGACGCCTTGCCGGCAGCAGCAAGAAAAAAGATCCCGCGTCATCCGCTACCCGTCCTTCGACTGGCTCGACTCGCGGTCGAGCGCGCGGTCCAGCACCAAGGCCTGGGCCGCACGCTCCTTCGGTTCACGTTGGGGTTGGCAACGAAAATGGCCGCGGACTACGGCTGCGCCGGCGTCGTCATCGACGCGAAGCCCAATGCGCTCGCGTTTTACGAAAAATACGGCTTCGTCGCGTTCGACGCTCTGGAAGGCCGGTCGGAAGCCCGCCCGCGAACCACAACGATGTTCCTGGCCATGCGCGCCATCACCGCGGCCGACTCGCCCAAGCGCTAGCCCTCCGCGCGTTCTTTTTTTCTCGGCCACAAAGGAAACGGGCGCGCATGCCGACCGAGACCGGCACTGGCAACCGCGCTCGCCCTCACCTTTCGGCCAAAGAGCCGCGCCTGCCGCTCGCTGAAACATCCGGCGTTGGTCGCACCGGCT
Organism: Polyangiaceae bacterium; assembly: GCA_036268695.1. Classification (GTDB taxonomy): domain Bacteria; phylum Myxococcota_A; class Polyangia; order Polyangiales; family Polyangiaceae; genus PMG-095. The sequence goes on from DATATR010000281.1 coordinate 13,917, forward strand.
GGGGGCCCGCAGCAGGCGCTGTGTCGGTTTTGTGCGCACCCGACGAGCTCGGTTTTTCCTGTCCCACTTGCCGGAAAGCCGCTCTAATGGAGGGCTGTGGCAACTGACCGAAAAGGGTCCGGAGCCCAGCAACCATTCGGGCCATTCGTGCTGGAACGGCGCATCGCCGTCGGCGGGAGCGCGGAGGTTTTCCTGGCGCGCCCGAAGATCGGCACGACACCGGCCGCACGTTTGGTCGTAAAAAAGTTGCTGCGCGCGGCGCGCGAAGGCGGCGACTTCGATGCGCTCGAACGCGAGGCCGAGCTGCACCGCGCCGTCACGCACCCGAACGTCGTCACCGTCTTCGGCGCCGGCATGGTCGGCGACGAGCCGTACTTGGCGATGGAATACGTCGACGGCGTCGACTTGTATCGCCTGTTGCGCCGCGCGGACGCCGAGCAGCGCAAATTCCCTCCCGGACTTGCCGCATTCATCGCGCGCCGCGTCGCGAGCGCGCTCGCCGCCGTGCACTCGGCACACGACGCAGAGGGCAACGCGCTCCACATCGTGCACCGCGACGTCACGCCGTCGAACATTTACTTGTCGATCGACGGACAGATCAAGCTCGGCGACTTCGGCATCGCGCGCTTCGAGCAGCGCGTGAAACCGGCGCAAGCGAGCGCGGGCCAGCCGAGCGCGGGCTTGAAGGGGAAATTCGGTTACCTTGCACCCGAGCAAGTCGCGGGCGAACCGTTC
>DATATR010000282.1:0-16536 GCA_036268695.1 Polyangiaceae bacterium
TTCGTACGTTCGGGCGACCGTCGCAAAATCGCGAATCACTTCCGGGTCCGGCGTGAGCAAATCGGCCAAGTCCTCGACCGAAGACGAGATCAAATCCTTCAGCTCGCCGGTGTCTTCGTCGTCCGCTTTGCCTCTCGGACCACGTTTGTCGCGCAGCGTGGTTTCGATTTTTTTGATTTCATCCTTGGCCGGTGAAATCGCTTTCAGGAGTGCGCTATTCGCCATCATGGAGCGAAACTTCATCGTCTCCGTTTGGTACGTGCCCATGCGCGTCGATTGCTCGACCATCGCTTTGATCAACTCGGTGCGCTCGGAACCGACCATGGCGGAACAGAACGCGACCATCACGCCGAGCAACGCCATCGTGATGCCGATGTAGCGCGCTACTCCGCCGATGCCGCCATGGCCGCCACCGTGCGCCGCATGTTCGATTTGCTCGACGATCTCGTGTGTGCTCATGCGAGGGTTCGCTCCAGCGCCGAACGCCGTGAAACGCGGACGTCAGCCGGCGACAATAGAGTCGAGTTGGCGCGACTTGAGAAGTCTATTTTTTGTCGGGCACGCGCTCGAGCAGCGCGTAGCCGACGCGGCTCCCGGCGCGCGCTCGCCATTTGCGCGGCAAGAGCCGAAAGAAAAACGAAAGCGGCGGCGGCGGCGCGCGGCGAATCCGCGCGGCTTCTTCGCCAATCGTGATTTGTTCGAGCGGGCGAAAGCCGAAACGCGCAAAGAACCCAAACCAATCAGGAGCCGAAAATTGAAACGGTGCGGCCTTCAACTTCTTGCGCCAGCTCGGGCGATGACGGCGCGCTTCGGCCGTGTAGTAGTCCTGAATCCAGAATTCGAATTTGGGCTCGGCGACGATGTCTTCGGCGAGGCGCTCGACTTCGTCGTCCTTGAGATACGGAATCACGCCTTCGGTGAGCAGCAAGACTTTGCGCGAATTCTCGGCCACACGCTTGAGCAGCGCTTGCCGCTCGGCGCGCATCGACAGATCGAGGGCGACGCGTTCGAGCTTGCAAACCGGCGCTTCATTCGCAAGCTTCTCGTTCTTGTGCGCGATCGTGGCCGGGAAATCCGCCTCCACCCAGTGGAGCGCGTTCGGCAGTGCCATGCGGTAGGGCCGAGTGTCGAGCCCCGCGCCGAGGTTCAACACGGCGTCCACACCTCGATCGAGCGCGTGCAAGATCAAACGATCGATTGCGCTCGTGCGCACGACCATGACGAAGCTCATCAGTTTGCGGCCAGGCATCTGCCGTTCGATCGCGCGTCCGCGTTCGCCGACGAGCAGCGAGGCCAAGCGATCGTGAAACACCGCATCCGGCCGTTCGCTTTCGAGCGCGCGGTAGGCGGCAACCCAGTACGCCGTGTCGCTGACGTGCTCGATTTCGGAGCTCATGAGCTTTTCTGTGCGACTTCCGCTTCGGGTTCTGCTTCGGGCGCCGCAGTTTTTGCGAGACCGGGCAAGGCCAATGATTTTTCCGCGCCGCGCTTGATTTCGCTGACGACTTCGCCGAGCTCCGCTTCCGAGAGGGCGTTGCTCGGCAATTTCAGGCGCGACAGCGGCGGTTCGACGTTGAAGTAACCGACCGCGCAACCCGCGTGAATCGTCCCGATCGGATTGAACCGGCCTTCTTCGAAGATTTGCAGCGCCAAGCGCCAGCCACCCTGCGCGATCGCTTCGCGACAGTGACGGCACTTCGCGCGCCCCGAGCTCGCGCGCTCCGCCTTCAGAATCCGGACCAAGCGCGGCTCGGCGATGCCGGCGCGAGCGAGCTCCTCGAGCGCGCCGCGATCCGCGACTTCATGCGTGCACTCGCTCAACACCGGCACGAACGATTCCGGACGCGCACACGCCGCGCAGGGCAAATGAAACCAAAATAAACTCTCGCCTTCGCCATAGGCGTTCGGCAACGCTTCACCGAAGCGGAGCTCGCCCTTGGCAATGGCTTCGCCGCAGGCGCGACACTTCGCCCTGCCGCTGCTCGCGTGATCGATCACCGACGGCATGCGCGAATTTTGGTGGACGCGGCTCGCTCGGGCAAGTTCATGGCTTTCGGTCAGCGAAGAGGCTGCTACGCTCGACGGATGAGCAGCTCCGAGAGCACGCCGGCCGTCGCGAAAACCGCCGAATTCAAGCTCGAAGCGCTGCTCCGCGGCCACGCGCGAGAGATCGACGGGTTCAGCGTTTCACGCCTGCTCCCCGCGCTCGAGCGCAAACACTTGGGGCCATTTTGCTTCTTCGATCACCTCGGGCCGAGTCAACTTTCGCCGGGCCGCGGACTCGACGTGCGACCGCATCCACACATCGGTCTTGCGACCGTCACGTATGTGCTCGAAGGCGAAGTCGTTCATCGCGATAGTTTGGGGTTCACCCAACCGATTCGTCCCGGCGCGGTGAACTGGATGACGTCGGGTCGCGGCATCGTGCACTCGGAGCGCACGCCGGAAGCATTGCGTCCGAGTGGCTCGAAGCTTCACTTGCTGCAACTTTGGGTGGCTTTGCCCACGGCGTACGAAGAGATGGAGCCCGAGTTCCAGCATCACCCCGAAGCGACCTTGCCGGCGTTCGAGCTCGGCGCAGCCAAGTTGCGACTCTTGGCCGGCAGCGCTTACGGCCGAAGCGCGCCGGTGCGCGTCTATTCGCCGGTCTTTTACTTGGAAGTGAGCTTGCCCGCGGGCGCGACGCTCGCGTTGCCCGAAGGCTACGAAGAGCGCGGCGCGTACGTCGTCTCGGGTGAGCTCAGTGCGGGCAACGAACGAATCGAGGCGCGCTCGCTCGCGATTTTTCGGGCTGGAGGCACGCCAATCGTCCGCGCGGAGAGCGCTGCGCGCGTGCTCTTGCTCGGTGGCGCACCACCCGACGGTCCGCGCTACATCGAGTGGAACTTCGTGTCGAGCTCGCGCGAGCGGATCGAGCGCGCCAAAGCCGACTGGCGTGCGGGCTCGTTTCCGAAAGTACCGGGCGATGAAATCGAGTTCATTCCGCTGCCGGAGCAAAAACCCGCGCACGGCTGAACGCCGCACTATTTGCGCAAGACGGAGAGCGCGTCACTCCAGCGCTGAAGCTCGTCGAGCAGTACCGTCGCGGCTTTTTCGTTCGCGTCAGTGCCGCGAAAAACGCCAGAGTCCATCGACTGCGCAAAGAACGGAATCGTGACCGATTCGGGGATGCCCACGACCTTGAGCACGCTCAAGGGTTGCTTGAGCATCTGCACCGAACGCATTCCGCCGGAGATGCCGCCGTAGCTGACGAAACCCGCCGGCTTGTAGGCCCACTCGTGAAACAGATAGTCGATCGCGTTGAGCAGCGCGGGCGCCGCGCTGAAGTTGTATTCCGGCGTCACGAATACGAACGCGTCGGAGGCTTTGATCAGCGCGCTCCATCTTTTCGTGTGCTCGTGCTCGTACTCGGCGAGGCGCGGATGCTTCGGCTCGTCCAAAAGCGGCAACTCGAGCTCCTTGAGATCGAGCAAATCGACCGCGAATTTGCCGTGCTGCTGCGCCCGCTCGAAAAACCATTGTCCGATCGGAAGACCCGCGCGGCCCGGTCGCGTGCTGCCGATGATGATGCTCAGCTTGTGCATCGCCCGCGTTTAGCCGAATTCTTCTCCGGCGCGTAGTGAGGCGCGGCCGGCGGGTTGACAGGCCGCTCAAAGTGGCCATTTTTGCTCGCGGTATTCCCAGGGAAACTAGGCCATGAGCGAACCGACTACCCATTCCTTCAAAGCCGAAGTCAGCCAAGTTTTGCACTTGGTCGTGAACTCTTTGTACAGCCACAAAGAGGTATTCTTGCGCGAGCTCGTCTCGAACGCGTCGGACGCGCTCGACAAGCGGCGCTTCGAAGCGCTGACGCAACCCGAGCTCGGCACGACGAACGAGCTCAAGATTCAGATCAGCGCCGACGCCGAAAGATCGACGCTCACCATTTCGGACAACGGCATCGGCATGACCCGAGCCGAACTCGAGCAAAACCTGGGCACGATCGCGCGCTCCGGCACGCGCGAGTTCGTGAACAAACTCAGCAAAGCACGCGAAGCCGGCGATCAGGGGCTGCAACTGATCGGGCAATTCGGCGTGGGTTTTTACAGCGCGTACTTGGTGGCGGATCGCGTGGACGTGATCTCGCGCCATGCCGGCGAAGCGAACGCTCAGCGCTGGAGCTCGGACGCGCAAGAGTCGTTCTCGATCGAGCCGGCGGAGCGCGCCGAAGCCGGCACGAGCATCGTGCTGCACCTCAAAGACGATCAAAAGGAGTTCTTGAGCGAAGGTCGCTTACGCGAGCTCGTGCGGCGCTACTCCGACTACATCGGGCACCCGATCGAGCTTGAAATTACGGCCAAAGCCAAAGACGGCGCGACCAAAGAGCCGAGCTTCGAACGCATCAACCAAGCCAGCGCGCTGTGGCAGCGCTCGCCGAGCGAAGTCAGCGCAGAACAATACGCCGAGTTTTATCGCCACTTGACCCACGACTACGAGCCGCCGCTCGCGCATCGTCATTTCAAGGTCGAAGGCACGCAGCTCTTTGCGGGCCTTTTGTTCCTGCCGAAGCATGCGCCATTCGACTTGTACGATCCGGCGGCCAAGCACGGCATTCGCTTGCACGTCCGACGCGTCTTCGTGATGGACGACTGCGCCGAGCTGTTGCCGAATTTCCTGCGCTTCATCCGCGGCGTGGTGGACTCGGAGGATTTACCACTCAACGTCTCGCGCGAGATTTTACAGGATTCGAAGCTCGTGCGCGTGATCCGCAAGCAAGTCGTCAATCACTCACTGGCCATGATCGAGGAGCTCGCGGGCAAAGACGCGGCCGTGTTCGCCAAATTCTGGAGCGATTTTGGCGCGGTGATCAAGGAAGGGCTTCACTTCGAGAGCGAGCACCGCGACCGGATCGCGAAAATCGTGCGCTACGAGTCGTCGACCGAAACCGGGCTGACGACGCTCGGCGAATACGTCTCACGCATGAAATCAGGCCAAAAAGCCATTTACTACGCGACCGGCACCTCGCGCGCGTTGCTCGATTCGAGCCCGCATCTCGAAGCGCTGAAAAAGCGCGGCTACGAAGTGCTGTTCATGACCGACGGCGTCGATCCGTTCGCGGTCGCGAGCCTCGGCGAGTTCGACGGAAAAAAGCTGGTCTCGGCGATGGACGAAAATCTCGAGCTCGGTGATGAGGAGCTCAGCGACGAACAGCGCGCGGCCGAGAACGAACAGAAGAAGCAGGCCGAGCCGTTGGTCGAGCGCTTCAAAGCCGTGCTCGCGAGCAAGGTCGGCGAAGTGCGACTCTCCTCACGGCTCACCGATTCGCCGGTTTGCTTGGTCGTGCCCGAGGGCGGCATCGCGCCGCACATCGAACGACTCATGATGGCACGGCAGATGGGCTTGCCGGCGCAGAAGCGGATCTTGGAGTTGAACCCAGCCCATCCGCTGATTCAGAATTTGGAGCGCCGCGATCGCGAAGATCCAGGTCACGTCGCCGAATGGATCGAACTGCTCTACGATCAAGCGCTGATCGCCGAAGGCTCTCCGCTCGAAAATCCAGCCGCCTTCGCCCAACGCTTGACGACGCTGCTCACGAGCGCGAGCGCCGCCGGCTGAGTCGCACCCTCGCCAAGCTTTACGCAATCTTTCACGCGTTTTTCAAAGACTGGTAGCGAGCGTTTCGAAGTGTGTCGGCATGCGCGCGGTGCTTTGCGCGTCACTGCACGACTCTCGCACTCGCAGCACTCCCGTAAGCAATTACGGACATGCGCGCCGCACCTTCCGCGCTATGAACACGCACTTCTCCCATGGATGACACGCGACGGCGACCGAGCGGACACACGCCGCAGGCATCATCGGACAATGGCGCGCGCTGTGGGAATGGCGCGGGCACGAGGTGCTCGAATCAATGACCAGAAAAGTAAAAGGGATGGTTCAGCTCGAGGGGATCACGTACCGCATCGTGCGAGTCAATACCGGCTCGTACTCCGTCATTCGCATCCGGGACGATCAGGAAGTCGGCGGATTTCAGACCGCGCCGGCGCTCAACGTGCGCGCGCGTTCGATCGACCCGGTGCTCTTGCGCGAGATCGCGCGCGTCGCGATCCACACCGCAAAGACCAGCTACGCCGCCTTCCCCGCGCAAGGCGTCGGCGAAGCGCCGAAGCCTGCGGCGAGCGCGCCGAGCAGCGTGCCGCCGGCGCTTCCGCCAACCTGAAGCTTTCGGCGGCGAAGCTGCCGGAATTTGACGAACCCAGAATTTACGCTCAACTGCTCCATCGTGCAGCGCGCGCTCAATTCGAACGCAGCCGCCGAACTCGACGCCATCGCCGAGCTTCGCGAGCGGATCGGCTCAGGTGACGTATTCGTGCTCACCGGCGCGGGAGTGAGCACGGATTCGGGCATTCCGGATTATCGCGACGAGCACGGCGCGTGGAAAGCGCGCGAGCCGATGCAGTATCGAGAGTTCGTCAGCTCGCTCGCGGCACGCCGCCGCTATTGGGCGCGCAGCATGATCGGCTTCTCGTTCATGGCCAAAGCCGAGCCCAACGCGGCGCACCACGCGCTCGCTCGGCTCGAGCGTCGTGGCGCGCTCTCGCTCTTGGTCAGCCAAAATGTCGATGGCTTGCATCGCCGCGCCGGCAGCGAAAATCTCGTCGATTTGCACGGCCGGATCGACCAAGTGAAGTGTTTGGGTTGTGGGGCCATCACTTCACGCGCAAGGCTTCAGTCCGAGCTCGTAGCGCTAAACAGTGCATTTTTGCCGGAGCGCGCCGTGATCAAACCAGACGGAGACGCGGAGCTCGAAGCCGCGAGCTACGAGAGCTTCCGCGTGGTCGATTGTGCGAGCTGTGGCGGCATGCTCAAGCCAGATCTGGTGTTTTTCGGCGAAAATGTGCCGAGCGAGCGCGTCACGCACGCCATGACGACGCTCGAGCGCTCACGATTGCTCTTGATCGTCGGCTCGTCGCTGATGGTCTTCTCTGGTTTTCGTTTTGCGCGCGCGGCGGCTCGGCTCGGCCTGCCGATCGCGATCGTGAACCGCGGCAAGACGCGCGCGGACGAGCTCGCCTGGCTCAAGATCTCGGGCGGCATCGCCGAAACGCTGGGCGTGCTCGCGACCTGAGCCAAGTCTCGAATCGCCGGGGAGCATGAAGCTGGTCGCTGATCGAGCACGCTTGGTGGACCGTCAGAGCGCGGCGGACGCCGACGTCCGCGCGACATCGTGGCGTTCACGCTGCGCCGCGGCGATGTGCTCGACCACGTATCCAGCGTCGCGCCCGACACCAGAAAACCGGCCCGAGCCCCAAGTGTACAGCCAAGGCAAACCGAGGAAGTAAAGCCCCTCGACTTCGGTTACGCCGCGCGCGTGCCGCGGAAAGCCGCGCTCGTCGAGCACCGGCGCGCGGACCCAGCTGAAATCCGAGGCGAAGCCCGCACACCAAACGATCGAGCGCACGCCGCACGCTGCAAGATCCAGCTGCTCGAGCTCCGCCTCCGGCTCCCACGGTGGCCGATAGTCCGCCTCGACGGGGGCGGAAATTCCAGCCTTCTCGAGATAAGCGTCGATCGTGCGATTGATGCTGCGGTAGACGGCATCCGCAGCGTCCAAGTTTCGCTTCAGCTCGGGCGCGAAGTGCGCGACCTCGTGCTGGATGTCGTTGAGCGGCCCGTAGAGCTTCATGCCGGCGAGCGCGTGCCGTCGCAAATCGATGTCGCGTCCGCCGTCGCGACCGGTGACATAGTGATTGGTTTTGTCGCGCACTTGCTCGCGGTTCGGGTGCTCGTCGATCGGAATGTCGTAGTAGCCGAGATCGTGCAGCCATTCGACGACATCACGGCCGCGATAGCGGCGCGCGCAACGCGGCGCACTGCCGACCGCGAGATGCACTTGTCGGCCTGCCAACAGCAAATCCTCGGCGATTTGGCAACCAGATTGCCCACTGCCGACGACGAGCACCGCGCCCTCGGGCAACGACTCCGGATTCTTGTAGTTCGAAGAATGCAGGTTCACGACGCCCGCAGGGGCATTCGCCGCGTAGGCCGGAATGTGCGCCTTGTGATAGCAGCCCGTCGCGACGATCACGCGCTCGGCGCTGAAGGTTCCCGCGGAGGTCTCGAGCTGAAAACGCGCGCCGTTCGCGCTCGATAGCTCCGTCAATGCGCGCACCGTCACGCCCTCGCGCACCGGCAAATCGTAGCGCGAGCGATAGCTTTCGACGTAGGCGACGATCTGGTCTTTGACCATGAAACCTTGAGCATCCGGGCCGGCATACGGATGACCGGGCAGTTGACACTGCCAATTGGGAGTCACGAGGCAAAACGTGTCCCAGCGTTCGTCACGCCAAGAATAAGCGACGCGACGTCCCTCGAGCACCACGTGGTCGATCCCGCGTTGCTTGAGCCAGTAACTCGCCGAGAGTCCCGCCTGCCCGCCGCCGACGACGATCACCGTGTGGTGCTCGGGCGCGTGGCCAGTCGCGCGCGCATCGCGCGGCGCGTGCTTTCGGAACTCGAGCACCTCGACTTTTCCGAGCCTCTCCGCCGGAGCAAGCGCGAGCTCCGTTCCTTCGATGGCGCGGAGCTGGTCGAGTGCCGAGCTGCAGCCAAAGCCGTAACGCGCCGCGACGCGCTCGGACGCGATGGTCAGCGCTGCCCGCGCTCGCTCGACGAAATCAGGCACCGAATAGGCATTGCCGACCGCAAAATAGTCCTCGATCACGTACGAGGGCGAATAGCAGTCGACCACGGCGCCGTTCGGCCAACGCACGCGAAAATGCATTTCTGGCATGATGAACTCCACTCTTCAGGTTTAAATCGTGCTTAGCTCACCTGCTCGCCTGGCGCGCCCGTGCAACGTCTCGTAGCGAGCCAAGTGCGATTGAGCGACGCGCTCCCACGAATATCGTCGCGCGAGTTCGTAACCGCGTTCGGCCGAGCATCGAAGCGTGGTGGGCTCGGCGAGCAAGGCGCCGAGTGCGCCTGCGATCTCCGTCGGCGAGCGCGGGTCGACGAACCAAGCCGAAGCCGCGTCGAGGTACTCGTCGAACGGTGCCCCGCGCGGGACGATCACCGCCGCTTTCGCCGCCAATGCCTCGAGCACGCACAAGCCGAAGCCTTCTTGCAGCGACGCGCAGAGCAGAAGTTCGCTCAGCTGGTACACCGCCGTGAGCTCGTCTTCCGAGACCGTGCCGAGCAGGTGAATACGCGCGCGAAGTTCGAGCGGCAGTTCGGCCAGGCGAGCGGCAAAGGCGCGGCGGTACTCATCGTGTTGCCAGATGCTCGCGCCGCCCGCGACGAGCCAGCGCAAGCGCGGCTCGCGAGCATGGGCGAGCGCGATCGCCTTCAGTAGAATCAGGCTATTTTTCCGCGGTTCCACGCCGCCGACGCTCGCGACCACGCGATCGCCGGCTTGGATTCCCAGGCGCTCGACCAAGGCGGCGCAAGCTTTGCTCGCGGGCAGCGCGAACCGCGCGACGTCGACGCCGTTCGAAATAACGGGCGCGTCGATGCCGAAGTTCGTTTTCACTTCGCGCCGCGTCGCTTCGCTGACGCTGAGCACGAGATCGGCTTGGGTGATGGAGCGAGCCTGGCACGCCATCAGGTACGAGCTTTCGTAGCGTTCGACGTGATGCACCGTGCGCACGATCGCGCCGCCGAGCTTTGCTTTTACGCCGACCAGCGCGCTGCCCGAAAGACAATCTTCGGCGTGGTAAATGTCGTGGCGCACGCCGAGCTCGGCGAATCCTCGCTGAAACTCGGCGCTGCGTTGCGCGATCAACTGGTCCACGTCGCTCGGCGCGGGAGCGGCCGGAATCAACCGTAAGGGACAAGCCAGCGTCCGATAGAAGTCATCGCCCGCCTTCGACAACGCGTAGAGCTTCACGCGCGCGCCCGCTCGCTCGAGTGCCTCGGCCAGGCACGCCGCGTGCACCACGCTGCCGCGCGGTTTGCTCGAATACGTGAAAATACCGACGGAAAGCATCGACATCAGCCCCCGGTCGGCTCACCGAAGCCGGTTAACGGCTCGCGCAAATCCCAATACGAGGCGCGCTCCGCGCCACAGGTGAGCTCGAGCTTTCGTTCCCGCGTCACCTCACCGGCGACAGCGCACGCGATGCCGGCCGCGTCGAAGCGGGCGCACACCTCCCGCGTCGTGCTCGCGTCGACGCTCAACACGAAACCGAAACTCGGGAACGCGTTGAGCCAGCGGAATGGCTCGACGGCCACGGGCGCCGGCAGCGCCGTCAAATCGAGCCGTGCGCCGACGCCGGATGTCTCGAGCATCATCAGGAGCGAGCCGCACACGCCAGCCATGCTGATGTCTTTGCCCGCGGAGACGAGCTCGGCCTCGGCGAGCTCCGGCAAGAGCGAGAGCTGGCGCCGCAATTGCTCGGGCGGCGCGGTCGTCGCGGCGTTGAAGTTGCAGCCGAGCCCGCGAAATGTGCCGCGCAAATCGACCGCCACGAGCACCAGCTGACCGGCTTTGGCGGCGTGCCCCGAGATCACGCGCTTGGCTTTACCGATCACCGAAACCGCAAGAAAAGAAGCTCCGGCGACGCGCGAAGTATGGCCGCCGACGATCGGCACACCGAAGGCTTCGCTCGCGGCGACCATCCCCTCGAGCACGCGCTCGTTCTCGCCCGAGCCCATGAACAATACGTCCGTGATCGCCCAAGGACGCCCGCCCATCGCGGCGATGTCGTTGAGGTTCACCATCACCGAGCAGAAGCCGCAAAACCAGGGGTCAGCCGCGAGGAATTCAGCGCGCATGCCCTCGGCGGCGAAGAGCACGAAGCCGTCGCCATCGGGCAGCGCCGCTGCGTCGTCTCCGTTCAAGATCGGCTTCGGCTCGGGAAACCAAGCGCTGTGCGAAGCTCTGCCGAATGCGCGCGAGGCGACTTGAATATCGCGTTTGAGGTCGAGCTCGGCTCGACCTCGCAGCTCGCGCACCAGCGCTTCCAGACTGCCGGCTTCGATTTTCACGACGCCCTCGCTCGAAATTCGCTCGCGAGCCGCGCGGGATAGCGGCCGAGATCGGCTTCCATCAAGAAATGCGGCAAGCCGAAGAGCTCGATCGACTCGAGCCGCCGAAAGTGATGGTGCTCGAAGTAGCGCGCGTTGGCTTGTTGCACCGTCGCGAGGAAGCGGCGACAGCCCCAATGATGCGCCGTGGCGACGGCCTCGGTGATCAACGCCGTACCCACGGCGCCTACTCGGCGATACGCGCGCCCCACCCCCAAACGACCACCGAACCAAGTGTCGTCGCCAGGCGCGGCGCGATAGATGCGCACGACGCCGACCACGCCGTCCGGCATGCCCGCGATCTCGCTTTGCGCGACGATCGGCGTCGCGTGCTCGTCGAACGGATCGCGATCGGAGCCGGCAAAGATGCCTTGCTCGAGCGCGAAAATCTCGCAGCGCAGCCGAAAATAAGCCTGGACTTGCCACGGCTCGCGCGCGACACGCGCGCTGATTCGCGCCGCAGTGTGAGCACGCACCGGCCTGCCCCAGGGATGGATCGGGTCAAGCATGGATCGCCTCGCGTGCCTTGAGCGACGAGCACGCGCCGCAACGCGCGCACCCTGCCTTGATCTCCGAGCTGCGCAGATCCGAACGCGCGAGCAACGCCGAGATGCTCGCCAGCAACTCCGCCATGAATGCCGGCTCCGGCGTCGGGTGATCGGCGAGCGGTGTGCCGGCGATCGGCACGAATGGCACCACGAACGGATAAACGCCGAGCGCGATCATCGTCCCGCACATTTCGAGGATGGCCTCGCGGCTATCGCCGAGACCGGCGAGCACGTAGCTCGAAACTTGTCCGCGCCCGAACACCGCAACCGCTGCTGCGAATGCTTCGAGGTAAAGCGACACCGGGACTTCGGCCTTGCCCGGGATGACGCGCTGTCGCACTTCTTCGCTCACGGCTTCGAGGTGCAGCCCGAGGCTATCGACTCCGGCGCTCGCCATGCGAGAAAACCAGGCAAAATCCGCGGGCGGCTCGCACTGCGCCTGGAGCGGCAGATCGACAGCTCGGCGCACGGCGCACGCGGCGTCCGCGAGCACGCGCGCGCCGCGATCGTCGGTGTGCGGCGTCCCCGTCGTCATCACCATGTGCTTGACGCCGTCGAGCTCGACTGCGGCGAGCGCGACTTCGGCCAGCTGCGCGGGGGTCTTTTCCGCGATCGTGGTTTTGGCCGCGAGCGATTGACCGATCGCGCAAAACTGACACGAGGTCGCGCGCTGACCGTAACGCTTGCAGGTTTGCAAGACCGTCGTCGCGAGCACGTCGTCGCCGTGCAAGGTGGCGATCTTCCAATACGGAATGCCGTCCGCGGTCGAGCGCTCATAGAAGCGCGGCTTCTTGGGAAAACCGAGCTCCGCCACTTCTTCTCCGCCACGGAACAGCAGCGCGCGATCGCCCCGCACCTCCGCCGAGTACGGCGAACGAGACGACGCCTGATTCAAAATCGGCACCATCACCGTTTGATTGGCGATCGTCACCGCCTTGTGATCGGACGGTCCTGCGCCGCCCGCGCGGCTCAGGCCTGGCCCGGCGCGATCGATCCAGCGCAGACCGAGCGCTTGTAGCTCGGATACCAGCTCAGGAAAGTTCGCGGGCGCTTTCTTCGGCGGGCGGAAACTCACGACGGGCAGAGAGCGATTCATCGACGTTCCTCGTTTGGCTCGGTTTCGCAAAATCCGGCAGCGGCCGTGCGTGCGGCTGCGGCGCGCGATTGACCAACAAAGACAAGAGCTCGGGGCGGCTGTAATGACCGACGCTGTCCATCATACGTTTGCGCTTGGCGATCAGCGTCAAGTCCAAGTCCGCGAGCACCATGCCTTCGCCTTCCGTGAGTGGCGGCGCGAGCAGGCTGCCCTCCGGCGAAACGATCGCCGTGAAGCAACCGCCGCGGAGGGCTTTTTCCAAACCCGTCGTGCCCGCCACTTCGGCGACTTGTTCCGGCGTCAAATAGCCGGTCGCGTTGATCACGAAGCAACCGGATTCGAGCGCGTGATGGCGAATCGTGACTTCGATTTGCTCGCGGAAGATTTCGCCGACCAGCGAGCCAGGAAACATCGCGACGTGAATTTGCTCGTGATCGGCCATCAGCGCATAGCGCGCGAGCGGGTTGTAGTGTTCCCAGCAAGCGAGCGCTCCGACCCGGCCGAGCGCCGTGTCGACCGCGCACAGCCCCGAGCCGTCGCCTTGACCCCAAACCATGCGCTCGTGATAGGTCGGCGTGATCTTGCGCCGCGCTTGCAGCAGCGTGCCGTCGGCGTCGAATAGCAACTGCGTGTTGTAGAGCGTGCCGTGATCGCGCTCGTTGATTCCGATCGCCACGACCGCGCCGGCGCGCTTCGCCGCGGCGCCGATCGCGTCCGTGACGGGACCTGGCACCGTCACGGACTCCTCGATCAACCGCAAGTGATCGGCGCCCATCGACGCGGGCGGCTTGATGAACGAGAAGTACGGGTAGTACGGCACGACCGTCTCGGGAAACACCACGATTTCCGCGCCCTTGTCGGCGGCGTCGGCGATCGCGTCGCACACCTTCGCGGTCGTGCCCTCGCGGCTGTAAAGCACCGGGCTGAGCTGCACGGCCGCCGCGCGGACCTTCTTCGCCGGGTTCACCGAGTACTCCTCGCTCAGAGCGTCCAGGTGTTGAGGATGAACGCGCTATTTTTCCGATGAAGCAAAATCAGATCGAGCACGTCGAGCGGGTTGATCGGACGAATGCCTTCGATCAACGCGCCTTCGCCATGACCGTAAAGGGCTTGTAGCGCGAAGCGGCAGGCGTACACCTTTCCGCCTTCGCTCATGAATTTCTTGATCTGCCCGTTGAAATTTTGGTGGCCGGGGAACGCGTCGTCGCCGAGCTTGGGGAAGCCGCGCTGCACGCCCAAGGTCACGCCCGGACCGTAGAGCAGCACCGAGGTTTCGAAGCCCTTGCGCTGCAGGCGCACGGCCTGCAGTAAATTCACCAAGCCGATCGAACCTTCGAACGCGACGGTGTGAAACGTCACGAGCGCCTTTTCGCCCGGCGACGCTTTCACGTCTTCGAACACTTTCTCTTCGTAATCGACTAGAAAATCCCCGGCTTTGTTCGGCGCGACTTCGACCTTAGGCATGTCTGTTTCTCCAAGCGGCAATGGGAACTCGCACTCAGCGCGAGTCCGCGATTTCGCATCCGGCAATTGCGAGCAGCGTGCCAGGCGCGGCTCGCGCGGCCTTCAACTCGCTTTTCGTGCGTTTTGCGCGATCGCGCGCGGAGGCGAAACACACGATTATTTGTGACTCGCAAGATCTGGCGAATTCATACTTGAGCTTTCGCGAGCTCCGCCCGCAGCGTGTTTCGGTGCGAAGTCGGCGCGCCGCGACGCGCGGCCATAGCTCACGCGATCGCGCGCCGGTGCGCCGTCAACGCCGCGCCGGCCGCAGAATGCCGAGCTGTTTCATGCGATAGCTGAGCGTGCTCGGGCTCAAGCCGAGCAGCTGGGCCGCGCCGCGCTCGCCCGCGATGCGCCAGTCGCAACGGCCGAGCGCGTTCTCGATGTTTTGGCGCTCGAGGGCTTGAAAGTGCCGATCCGAAAATACTTCCCCCGAACTGAGCTCGGGCGACGGCGGTTGCGATGCGCTCGCTGCGCCGCCCTTGCCCAGTTGCAGGCGCAGACTCGACCCCTCGTGGCTCGCGAGCACCAACGCGCGCTCGATGATGTTTTGCAGCTCGCGCACATTGCCCGGAAAGTCATAGCTCTGCAGCATCGCTTCGTCGGCCGGCGAGAGCGCACGGGACGGCAAATGCAAACGCGCTGAAGTCGCTTCCAAGAATTGACGCGCCATCGGCAGAATGTCTTCGCGTCGTTCGCGGAGCGGCGGCACCACGAGCGGCACGACGCTCAGACGATAGAATAGATCGCGGCGAAATCGCCCGCTTTCGACCTCGACTTCCAGCGGGCGGTTGGTCGCCGCAATCACGCGCACGTCCACGCGCCGCGTGCGATCGTCACCGACTGGCTCGAAGGTGCGTTCTTGCAGCACGCGCAAGAGCTTGCTCTGGTGCTCGAGCGGAATTTCGCCGACTTCGTCGAGAAAAAGCGAGCCGCCGTCGGCGAGCAGAAAGCGACCTTGACGATCGCGCGACGCGCCGGAAAACGCGCCGCGCACGTGTCCGAAGAACTCGCTTTCGAACAGCTCGCGCGGCACGCTCGCACAATTCACCTTCACGAGCGGTCCGTCGTGCCGGCGGCTCAGATCGTGCACGGCCGCCGCAATCAGCTCTTTGCCGACGCCGCTCTCGCCCAAAATCAACACCGACGAATCGCTCTGCGCGACGGCGCGCACTTGCGCCAATACGCCGCGCATCGCGGTGCTCTCCGCGATGATCTCACCTTGCTTCAACGCGGAGCGCACTGCTTCGCGCAAATAGTCGCGCTCGCGCTCGGCACTTTCCTTCAAGCGCGCGATCTCCTCGAACGCGCGCGCGTTGGCGATCGCGACCGCGGCATGATCAGCGAACACGCGCAGCCAATCCAGATCGCGCTTTTCCAGCCTTCTGCGGCTGAAAAACGCGACCACCCCCAAAACCTGACCCTTGAAACACAAGGGTTGTCCAGCGAAGCTCTCGATGCCCTCGGCGTCGGCCCAATCCCGCTGCAGGATCCAATCGGACGCGCCGCGCTGGAGCAAGAGCGCGCGATTGGTCGCGGCGACTTGCCCGACTTTGCCGTAACTGAGCGGGATTTTTTGATGCGCGCCGTCAGTGCGATTCCATCGCTTCGACGGATCGACGCGTGAAGCGCCGATGCTCGCTTGGAGCTCGAGATACGGCGCGCCGTCTTCGGGTCGATGCAAAAGCCAAACCCGCGCCAGCGCCACGCCGTCCCACATGCCGAGGCCCTGCACCATTTCGCGCAGCACCGAATCCGGCGAGCGCGCGGCCGCGACGGACAACGCCAACGATTGCAGAGCGTCGAGCTGCACCGCGAGCTAGTTTTGCGGCGCTCGCGCATTCTCGCCGTTTCGCGCGCGTTTCCCGCTCGAGTCAGTCCGCGCGCGGGTGACTACGGCGAGACTTCGGCTCGGTTCCTGATTTTGGGTTGGTGCTCCTGCGCGACGCGCCGCGACTCAGATCCCGTACTGTTCGGCTTCGCTGTCGTGCGGACGCGACGCGGCGGGTTTGGCCGCGGGTCTGGCTGCAGGCGGGCTTTTCGGGCTTTTCACGTCGCGCGCCGCCGGCACGTGCGCCGGGCGCTTCGCGTGTCCCGGCGTTGCTCGCGCGTCGTCGAGCGAATCTGCCGGCACGACTTCGATGCTCGCCGCACTCGCTGCGCTCGGCGCGATGGGCGGCGCAACGGGCGCGGTCAGCGTGGGCGCGGGCTCTGCCGCGACGGCCACCGTCGGCGAAAGTGGTAACGTCGCGGGCGCGCGCCGAAGCACGTTCTCCGCCAACGCGCGCAACTCAGCACGACGCGTGAAGCCCGCCGCGCCAAGCGCCGCAATCAGCACGAGCCAGGCCGAGATCGTGAGTACGCGCCGCGCGGCGCCGCGCGGCT
>DATATR010000283.1:0-9386 GCA_036268695.1 Polyangiaceae bacterium
TGCGGAACGTCGAGCCGTTTCCGATGCCGGTGGTCACGAACAGCGTGAGGAACGCGACCAAGAACAAACCGAACGCCTTGATCTCGAGCGAGTAGAGCAGCACCGTGGTGGCGAGCGTCATGGCCACGAAGTTCCAGAACGTCACGCGCGCGCCGCCGACGCGATCGGCCAATTTGCCGCCGAGTGGCCGCGCGAGCGAACCGACGAGCGCGCCCAGGAACGCGAGGTTCGCCGTGACCTCCGGAAATTGGGTCTTCAAAAGCAGGGGGAACGCCGCTGAAAACCCGACGAATGAACCGAAAGTGCCGATGTAGAGCCAGGCCATGATCCAGGTGTGCCGGCGCTGCGCCACCACCAACTGATCCTTGAAGTTCGAGCGCGCGGAAGTCAGGTTGTTCATGAACGAGAACGCGCCGATGATGGCGATCACGACCAGCGGCAGCCAAAACAAGCCCGCGTTCTCGAGGTGCAATTTCTGCCCGGTGCTACCCGGGAGGATCGAGAAGCCGATCACAATCGGTACGAGCAACTGCACGGTGCTCACGCCGATGTTGCCACCGGCCGCGTTGAGCCCGAGCGCAAAGCCCTTCTCCTTGTCCGGAAAGAAGAACGAGATGTTCGCCATGCTGGACGAAAAGTTGCCGCCGCCGAGACCCGCGGTCGCTGCGGCAGTGGCCATCAGCCAAAACGGCGTGTCGGGGCGATTCACCAAATACATCAGCGACAGCGTCGGGATGAACAGCAGCGTCGCGCTGACCACTGTCCAGTTCCGGCCACCGAATTTCGGCACCGCGAACGTGTACGGAAATCGCATCAACGAGCCGACGAGTCCGGGAATCGCGACGAGCTGAAACAGTTGATCGGTCGTGTAGTGGAAGCCGACCTGCTTCAGCCGCGCCGCCACTACGCTCCAAATGAGCCAAATGGAAAACCCAATATTTTCGGCTAGAATCGACCAAATCAGGTTACGCCAGGCAATCTTTTTGCCTTTCGTTTCCCAAAACGTCGAGTCGTCTGGGTGCCACTCGTCGATCCAAACTTTGGAATTCTTTTTCATCGGCTCACCTCGAAATGCTCAAAATGAAAACGGGAGGTCGAGTTGCACGACCTTGTAGCTGCTCTTTTTCATCGGGTCGTCGAGCGGCAGAGCCAGCGCGACGGCCGGGCGGAACCAAGTGCCCGGCGCAATTTGAAAATGAAAACGCGGTCCGAACGCGACCGTGGTCGTGTCGCGCAACGTGCCTGTCGTGTCCGCCGCGACGTTCGACGGCGTGGACAGCCAGCGTTGATGCCGTAGCTCGGCACCGAACGAAAACGCCGGCACGAAGAAGTAGCCGGCGTACACGCCGGTGGTGAAGTTCGTGCGATGCGCGTCTTTCTGATCGAGTGAACCACGCACGCGCGTCAGCTGAAACAACGTGGCCTCGACTTGTGCGGTGAACCCGCCCGTGACGTACGCGAAATCGACACCCGGAATCACGGCCACGTCGTTGACGGCAAAGAGCGAGTTATCGAGCGCCGAGCGCGCGTAGATACCGACGCTTCTCGCGGTCTTTTTGGCTAAATCCGGGTGATCGCCGCCGCCTGAACCGATCGGCAACGTGACGCCGAGGAAGAATGCGAGTTTGAACTCCGGCGCGGGATTGAACGCGTAGGTCGCGCCGAGCAGCGGGTTCAAGAAGCCAAAGCCGGAATCAGGCGTCGGGCCTGTCGCGGGGGCCGGCGGCGAATTCTGCACCACGCCCACGCGCACGATCGGCGCGAAGTTCGGAGTCACCTTGTAAGAAGCCGCGAGGATCGGCGCGACCGTCGAGCCGGAGTGACTCGTCGTCGGATCCTTGTAGAACGCGATGCCGGTGTCGAGCCGCAGCGCCGTGGCGGCCGCCGCGGGTCGCAGCTGAAACGGCATCGAATACGGTGGCGGCTTGGGTGGCGTGGAATCCGCCGCGGGCGGGACCGATTCCTGTGCACTGGCGATACGCGCGAAGCCGCCGGATAGCGCCAAAACCAAGACAAAGCTGAACGATTTGCGCAAGACCGCAGCGCGGTCGTGCGCATGAAGAGTAATCATGACCTTACTTTCGAGCTATTGAGTTTGAAGACTAAGTTCGAGACTAATTCTGGAGCACCCCAAGCGTGGCACGCCGTTCGGCGACCTCTTTCAGATCGAGATATCGCATCAGCGCCATGACGAGCGGACCCATCTTCGGGTGCTCTGGCATCACGTGCGGGCGCACGCCGTGCACCTCGATGATCGCGCGACAAGTCGGCCCCACCGCGGCGACCACGACGTCCGTACGTAGGGCGTCGAGCAATTCGCGTCCGAGGTCGAGCCGTTCGGCGACCTGATACAAATGTCGAAATTGGATTTGGCAGGTGATGGCGAGGGCGTCGATCTTGCGCTCGACGATGCGACGCACCAGCGCCTCGAGTTCGCCGAGCTCTTCCGGCAATTGCCAGCGATAGAGCCAAAATTCGCGTAAAATCGCGCGCCGCGCGAGCAGCGTTTCGGACAGCGTTTCACTGCGCTCGCCGTAGTTGAAGAGCAAGACGCCACTGCCGCCGAGCTCGAGATCGCTCAGCGCGTCGATCAACTCGGCGACGGTGAACGGTTCACGTGCGCTGAGCGTGGGCGGCACGCCGAAACCGCGCAGCGCCGCGGTCGGCTTCGGTCCGCGGCAAACCGTGGTCACGCCGCGCAGCGACGTGACCAGCTCCGCGTGCCGTCCGAGCTCTTGCGCCAGCTCGAATAGCAGCGACACCGCGACACCGGTCAGGAAGATCACGACTTCGTGCTGCCCGGCCGCGAGCTCATCGAGCAAGCCGCGCACTGCCTCCGCCTCGAGCGCCGGGGCTTCTTGCACAGCGGGCACGCACAGCGGTGTCCCGCCGTGCTTTTCGACCAAACGCGAGAGCTCACTTTTCATGCGCGCTTCGAGCAGCGCCACCACTGGTCGGCTCTTGCTTCCGCCACTCACGGGCTGGCTTTCGGATCTTGGGGTCATCATCATCGAGCTCACGAACTCGAACGCTGCCTACAGCAACGCCTGTGCCACCTAGCCCTAAATCAAGCCTTTTCCCGGGCTTTTAAGCATGCGAAACATCGACGAAATTCGCCGTTGCTTCGTGTTTCGACAAAATTGTCGGAAAGCCCGCCTGGGCCCGACAAATTTGTCGGCGTGGCTTTCTGTGTTGGCCGTGCGATCGGACGCGCGGTTATTTTCGAGCCGCGCTGCGTGACGGCGCGCGAAGCCGCTTCGCTACGCGATCCTGCACCGACAAATTTGTCGAACGCGTCATCGACGAAAGCGGTCGAGCGAGATCTGAAGCTTCCTGATCTTGTAGCGAACGATGCGCTCGGTGATGCCGAGCGCGCGCGCCGCGCCGACCATGTTGCCGCCTTCGGCTTCGAGCGCTTCTCCGATCAACTGACGCTCGAGCCGCTCGACCGCTTCGCTCAAGGTCAGCTTTTCCTTGCCCGAGGCGGCCACACGCAGCGTGTGCGGCAGATCCGTCTCCTGGATTACCGAGCCCTTGCACACGACGACCGCACGTTCGATCAGATTTTCGAGCTCGCGCACGTTGCCGGGGAAAGGCTGGCGACACAAAAGATCCATCGCCGCGCTGGAAATTCGGCCGATTTTGCGCTGATGCTCGAGCCCGAACTTGCGCATGAAGTATTCGGCCAGGGCGGGGATGTCGTTCGGCCGGTCGCGCAGCGGGGGCAGCGTGATCGTGAAGATGTTGACGCGGTAATACAGATCTTCGCGGAACACGCCGCTCGCCACCGCGCGCTCGATGTCGACGTTGGTCGCGGCGACGATGCGCACATCGGTGTGCAGCGTCTCGGTTCCGCCGAGCCGCTCGAACTCACGGAACTGCAAGACGCGGAGCAGCTTCGCCTGCGTCGTCAAAGGGAGCTCGCCGATTTCGTCGAGGAACAGCGTGCCGCCTTGGGCCAGCTCGAAACGGCCTTTTTTCCGGGCATGCGCGCCAGTGAACGCGCCGCGCTCGTGACCGAACAGTTCGGACTCGAACAGGGATTCGGGCAATGCGGCGCAGTTGACCTTGATGAATGGCTGATTCGCGCGTGGTGAATTTTGATGGATTGCCCGGGCGACCAATTCCTTGCCCGTGCCCGACTCGCCGCGCAACAGCGCGGTCGCGTTCGTCCGCGCGACTTGGCTCACCTGCTCGTAGATTTGGCGCATGACGACGCTGTCGCCGATCATGTTCGCGTATTCGAATTGCGTCGCGGCAGCGCGAGCGTTCGGCTCATCGTTGGCCGGCGCTTCGGCGTTTTCGCGATCGCCGCGCATGGCCTTGCCGATCAGACCCGCGACGACGTCGAGCACGCTGAGCCGCTCGCTGAATCCAGCCGGATCGCGATGGCGAAAGTAAGCGCACAGCACGCCGATGCAGCGCCCGCGCCCCGCAACCGGCAAGCACACCAAATTCCAGCCACTATCCGCCCAGCGCGACAAATCCGAGATTTCGGATAGCGCCATCGCATCGTGACGCAAAACCGGCACCACTACGGGCTGCGCCGTCGCCGCGACGCGGCCCGCGACGCCGGCGGCATAGCGTGCGCGAAACGCGTCTGGATCGAGTCCATGTGAAGCGACCACGCTCAGCGTGCGCGTTTCACTCACACTCGCGTAGACCACGGAACGTCCCGCGCCGAGCCGGCGCTCGAGCACCCGGAGCGCCGCCCCGAGCCGCGCTTCCAGCTCCCCCGCTGCCGCGAGCTCTCGCCCGACTTCCGCGACCGCAATCAAGACTTCAGGAGACGGGCCCGACGAAGCCCCAACGTGGCGATCGCCGACAGCGGCGAGTGAGCTTTTCATCTGCGTGTTACTTCGAGCATGACATGGCGCGTGCCGGCTTGGATTTCCGGGATGTAACAACTAAAAAAAGCACACGGTTGCTCTGCCTCGAGGGGTGATTGACGACTCGACGCCGAAACACAACGCTCATGCTGCCGAAAAGCAGCTCTGCGTGGCGCCAAAGCCGCCTCGTCACTCTCGGCCCCGCTTTGGTGCAAATGTTGCTGCAAAACTAAGATTCGGAAGTCAACGCCAGACGCAGAACGAGGGCATCATGAAACAGGCAGTGATCGGCATCGTCGAAACCCAACCACAAGCCGAACGCATCGTCGGCGGTTTGCAGCAAGATGGCGTGGCTTCCGAAGACATCTCGGTGCTCTTCCCCGACACACGTGGCACCCATGATTTCGCGCACGAATACAACACGAAAGCGCCCGAGGGCGCGGTCGCTGGCGTGAGCGCTGGAGGCGTGATCGGCGGCACGGTCGCACTCTTGGCCGGGATCGGAGCGTTCGCGATTCCCGGGCTCGGTCCGTTCATCGCGGCTGGGCCGTTGTTTGCGGCGCTGAGCGGTGCCGCTGCCGGCGCTGCCATCGGCGGGCTCGCGGGCGCGCTCGTCGGGCTCGGTATCCCTGAAATCGAAGCCAAGACCTACGAAGGCAAAATCCGCGGCGGCAACATCTTGATCGCGGTTCATACCGACAACCCAGAAACGCAAGAGCGCGCCAAACGCGCGTTTCGAGAAAACGCCGCGCACGACGTCGCGGTCACGACCGAAAGCAAAGTGCCCTCGCACGCGGCCTCCTGAATCTACTTGCCGCTCGCGGCGGGTTTCGGCACGCCGGGCTCAGAGCCGGCATCGAGTTGGTTGCGTTCGACGCCGAGCGCTTTCTCTTTGCTGCTCTGTTCGCGATCCGCGTCGGCTGGTGGCTGTTTCGCCGCGGATTTTTCGTCGGCGCCGGAAGGAGTCTTTTTCGAGTCCACCGGTTGCACCGGGTCGTTTTCGTCGAGCTCGACGGGTGTGTTGACGCCAATCACGTCGCCGGGCGATAGCCCGCGCAGGATGCGCACGAATTTGCCGTCGGTCGAACCGAGCTCGACTTCGTTGAAATGCACGCGCTTGTTTTTGACCACCGCGACGAGTGTCTTGCCGTCGCGAATGACGAGCGACTCGTTCGGCACGTACGGCGAACGATTGACTCGAATTTTCAGCTTCACGTGCAATGTCGTGCCCGGTAAAATGGCCCATTTTTCGTTGTCGAGATCGACCTCACATTGCATGCGCCGCGTGCGTTGGTCGAGCGCATCCGCGCAGCGCGTGATCTCGGCTTGGATTTGTTTTTCTGGTATTTCGTCTTGCCACAAGCGGACCTGAACACCCGCGCGCACGAACGGCG
Organism: Polyangiaceae bacterium; assembly: GCA_036268695.1. Classification (GTDB taxonomy): domain Bacteria; phylum Myxococcota_A; class Polyangia; order Polyangiales; family Polyangiaceae; genus PMG-095. The sequence continues at coordinate 6,224 of DATATR010000283.1, forward strand.
CCGCATCTTGTCCGACGTAAACGAAGACGCGAAGCTTGTCTGTCTCCGCCAAATCCACGAGCGGCTGCGCGCTCGAGGTCGCGCCCGTGGCGGCGGGCATCAGCGCGCCCGGATCGACGTAGCGCGCCGTGACCACGCCCTTGAACGGCGCGCGCACGGTCTCGTACGATTTGACGTCATTGAGTCGCTGCAGTGTGGCTTGTGCCATGTGCTCGGCGTTCTCGGCATTCTCCTTGTCGGTTTCGGAGATGATGCCCGGCGTGACCAACTTGCGCGCGCGCTCGGCGTTGATGTGCTTGATCACCGCGTCCGAACGCGCCGAAATCACGTCTGCGTCGTTTTCCGGCGACTCGATCTGGGCCAAGAGTTGGCCGCTCTCGACGTGATCACCGCGCTCGACGCGAATCGAGCGTAAATACCCGGCTATTTTAGCATACAGCGTGATCTGTTCGAAGCCGCGCACGTCGCCCGGCAGGGTGAGCTCGCGATCTTCGAGCGAGGACTCGACTCGGATCACCGCCAGTTTGGGTCCGAGCTTTTCGACGTTCTCGCGCTCGCTCCGATCTCTTGCCTCCGCGTGCCGGCCAAACAACCACGCAACCAAGAGCGCAACCAGAGCCAGCGAGAGCACGGCGATCGCGACGCTGAACAGGATTTTCTTCGCGCGCGGATTCACCGTGGGGAGCTCATAGTCGTGGGTTTGCGGTTGAGTCATGCGCCTGCCTCCGCGTGTTCTTTTGCGCCCTGCTGCGCGTGCTCTCGTTCTTCGGAGGATTTCTCGTCTGCCGCTTGGATCTCGCGATCGCGCTCACCCTTGTCCGGTTGCTTCTTCCGCAACACGGCATAAGCAGACGGCACCACGAACAGCGTCCCGAACGTCGCGCAGAGCAGGCCGCCGATCACGGCGCGGCCGAGCGGCGCGTTTTGTTCGCCACCTTCGCCGAGCCCGAGCGCCATCGGCAGCATGCCGAGCACCATCGCCAGCGCGGTCATCAGCACTGGGCGAAGCCGCGTGCGCCCAGCCGCGAACGCAGCCTGTTCGGGCTTGATTTCGTGATTTTCGATGCGCCGATCATTGGCGAAATTGACCAGCAAAATGCTGTTCGAGACCGCGATGCCAACGGCCATGATCGCGCCCATCAAGGATTCGACGTTCAACGTCGTCCCCGTCACGAGCAGCATCCACAAGATGCCGCTCATCGCGCCGGGCACCGCGACCATGATGATGAACGGGTCGATCCAAGATTGGAAGAGCACCACCATCAACAAATAAACCAGCAAAATGGCGATCAAGAGTCCGAGCCCCAAGCTCTCGAAGGAGCTGTACATGGTTTCGCTCTGGCCGCGGAGGTGAATGCTGGTTCCCTTCGGCAAGTGCTTGAAGCCGTCGATCGCGTGCTGAATGCCGCGCGCGACCGAACCGAGATCGCGGCCGACCACGCTGCATTCTACGTCGAGCACGCGCTGCACGGTGTAATGGTTGATCGACGCGTGATCGATCGTCGGCCGCGCCAGCGCCATGCCTCCCAAGTACGGCGAGTTCGCGACCGTATCGCGCGGCGGCTGCGCCGTCACCGGCGCGATATCGCCGTTCATGTCGCTCAGCGCCGGGTCGGCGAGCGGGTTCTGGCCGGTGGCGCTGACCGGCGTCTCGAGCAATTGCGAGAGGTCCGTCATGCGCGTGAGCGGCGTTTGAACGACCACGTTGTAGTTCACGTTGTTGCTCGGACTGACCCAAAAATTGGGCGAAAGCAGCGACCCCGAGCTGAGCGACGTGAGCACGCTGCTGGCCACGTCGCGTTCGCTCAAGCCGAGCTCGGCCGCGCGCTGGCGATCGACGTCCACGCGCAGCGCCGGGTGATTCAACACTTGCGCAATGCGCACGTCCTCCGTGCCGGGAATTTCGGCGACCGCGCGACGAAGCTTGCGCGCGATCGCGAGCGAAGCATCGAGGTTCGAACCTTCGATCTGCACGTCGACGGGCGCGGATTCGCCGAAGTTCAACACTTGGCTCACGATGTCCGCCGCCTGAAAGTACGCCTCCGAGCTCGGAAACTCGCGGCGAATCGCGGCGCGAATCTTGGCTTCGTAATCGCGCGTCGCATGATGATGCTCGTTCAGCGCCACCAAGATCTCTGCGTCCGCCGCGTTCACGTTGTCGGTCGGCACGAAGCCGAGGTTGTACGAAATCGGCACGCCGATCGTGTCGTTGATCGTTTCGAGCTCTTTTTGCGGCACCAAATCGCGAATGCGATGTTCCACCTTATCGACCAAGCGCTCGGTCTCTTCGAGTCGAGTTCCAGGCGGCGCGCGAAAGTGCAGGCGCATGATGCCAGCATCCACGCTGGGGAAGAAATCCAAACCCACGAGCAATACCAAGACCCCGCTCACGGCCACGAACGCGCCGGCCATGCCGAGCACGAACGTGCGATGGCGGAGCGCCGTCGCCAACGCGCCCGAATAAGCGTGCTCGAACCGCTCGAACTGTTTGCGGCGAAAGCGATCGATTTTTTCGAAGCGGGATGGTTTTTCTGGTTGGGGGTGCTCCTGTGCCTCGCTCGGCGGCGCATTGGCGGCGCGTGCGTCACTCGGCGGCGTGCGCTCAGAGCCAATATTTTGCGCCGTTTCGCCGTGCTCCGGCGCTTCCGCTTGGCCCGGCAATGGCTCGACTTTGTCTTTGCCCAAAATCAAACGCGCCATCGTCGGCACGAGCGTGCGCGAAAGCAGATAGGAGGCGAGCATCGAAAACACGACCGCGAGCGCCAGCGGCACGAACAGGTACTTCGCCGCGCCGACCAAAAACACGACCGGAAAAAACACGATACAAATCGTGAGCGTCGCCGCCAGCGCCGGAGTCGCGATCTGACGCGCGCCGTCGAGGATCGCGACCGTGAGCTCTTTGCCTTGCGAGCGATTGCGGTTGATGTTCTCGATTTCGACGATTGCGTCGTCGACCAGCATGCCGATCGCGAGCGCCATGCCGCCGAGTGTCATCAAATTGAGCGTCTGCCCGCTCAATTTGAGCCCAATCACACCGACGAACAGCGCGAGCGGTATCGACATACAAACGATGATCGTGCTCCGCCAACTCCCGACGAAGGCGAGCACCATCAACGCCACCAGCGCGGATGCGATCAGCGCCTCGCGAAATACGCCGTTCACC
>DATATR010000284.1:0-3852 GCA_036268695.1 Polyangiaceae bacterium
TCTGCGCCGCGAGTCGCGAAGCGGTCAAATAGCGGTGCACGTCCGAGCGCCGCGCCACCACGCGCGGGTGCAGGGATTTCACGCGATATTCCTGGCCATCACGCCGCGCGCGGTACACGTTCGCCCACGGGCCCGTGCCGAGCTTGCTCGTGATCAAATAGCCACCAAGCGATTCGCCGGGTTCGAGCTCGAGAGCTTGGCCCGAACGGTCGCGCACCGCCTCGAGCGTGCTCGGCAGTCCGCGCTTGTCGAGCGCGATCGCGTCGAGCAGCGCATCCACTGCTTCGCTCGACACGGCTTGTTCGGCGAGCGCGCGCGCGAACGACGCGCGCGTCATCACTCCGCCGATGTCTTCGGGTTCGAAGCCCAGGGCGTCTCGGCTCAATCGGGTGAGGTCAGGCAACTCGAACAATCGCTCGAGTTCGGCAGACAGCGTCTCGACCAACATGCGCTTTTCCGTTTCGGGTGGGACCGCCGACTTTTGCGGTCGATCAGGCGTAGCTTGCCGGCGGTCGCGCCGCAGCAACAAGATCCCACCGTAATGATTCGGGATGGTTGCAACGATCAGCGGCGCTCATGTACGCCGCGCCGCTTTGCGAACACGACGGAATATCTCGATGACGCGGTTACGCTCGCGCCTCGAGCATGGGGCCTTCGGGTACAGAGGCTTACGAAGTCAGCTCAGGCCGCGCTGGCTTTGGACATTTCCTTGCGCGCGAACTTCTCGAGCTTGCGTGCATCGGCGTAGAAGTTGCGGATACCTTCGCTCAGCTTTTCGACCGCCATTTGGTCTTCGTTGTGCTGGAACCGGAAGGTCTTTTCGTCGAGGTGAATCAGCGGCGAGTCGCTCGCCTCGGCGCCCTTCAACGTGAGCTTCGGCTCGAGCTCACCCTCGCGCGAGCCGAGCTCGGCGATCAGCTCGGGGCTGATGGTCAGCAAATCGCAGCCCGCCAGATCGATGATCTGCTCGACTTTGCGGAAGCTCGCGCCCATGACTTGCGTCTTGTAGCCGTGCTTCTTGTAGTGATCGTAGATGCGCCGCACACTGGCAACGCCCGGATCTTCTTCGCGCGGAATATCGGCGACGCCCTTGGCTTTCTTGTACCAATCGTAGATGCGGCCGACGAACGGCGAAATCAGCGTGACCTTGGCTTCCGCGCACGCCACCGCTTGAGCGAAGCTGAAGAGCAAGGTCATGTTGCAGTGAATGCCCTCTTTTTCCAGCTGTTCTGCGGCGCGGATGCCTTCCCAGGTCGTGCCGAGCTTGATCAGCACGCGCTCGCGAGCGACGCCCGCGGCTTCGTACAGCTTGATGAAGTTCCGCGCCTTGTCGATGCTGCCGTCTGTGTCGAAGCTGAAGCTTGCGTCGACCTCGGTCGAAATGCGACCCGGAATGATCTTCAGGATCTCGCAGCCGAAGTTCACGAACAGTTTGTCCATGAACGCCATCGTCTGCGCGGCTTCGTCGCCCGCTTGCTTCGCGGAATAGCTCAGTGCTTCGTCGAGCAGATGCTTGTATTGAGGCTGCTGCGCAGCCTTCAACAACAGCGACGGGTTGGTGGTGGAATCTTGCGGCTTCGCCTTGCGAATCGCGTCGATGTCACCCGTGTCCGAGACGACGACCGTGTACTTTTTCAGCGATTCGAGCAGAGACATCGGCAATTCCTCCAGCAGTTCGACGATGAGTTCACAAGAGCGTGCCCCCCGATGCCGGCCGAAGCAACCAACGCGGTTCGCGACTTCGTACTCGGTCGACGAGTCGAATCAATGACGATGGCGTGCGCGGCTGCGCACTGTACAAGTGATTCCCACGGCCGTCCGAGCACTTGGCTAGTACCCCAAGATATTGGGTTGACCTGCTCGATCGAACCCAATATACAGGGGCTCGTGTTGGTGCCTGCGCATTCGCGCAGGCTGAAAATGGGAACCCGGTTCAAAGCCGGGGCTGCCCCGCAGCGGTAATCGAGAACGAACTCCACGGTGGCACTGGTCCGCGCGCTCGTCTTCATGGACGAACGCCGGGCTGGGAAGCAATGGACAGTAGGAAGCCGGCTAAGCCGGAACGCTCGTGAGCCCGAAGACCTGCCAACGCTCGGCGCCGGGAGTCATCCGGCACCGGTGGACCACGAGCCTCGCGGGAGGCGGTGAAGGTCGGATGGGCCAGGCGCGAGCGTGGTCGATCGCTTCGCCGTTTTTCGCGCGGCTCCGATTGGAGCGGGTGGATCTCGCTCCGGAATGCGGAGAAAAAGCATGCTGAGCTCATCGATCGCCCCCGCGCACGGCACGTCGCTGTTCGCTTCGTCCGAGCAAAACCTGGACGCGACTTCGTCGTACCCGCAAAGCACGATGCGTGTTCGCAAACGCAACGGCGGCAGCGAGCCGGTGAACGTGAACAAGATCGTGCGCGCGGTGGACCGCTGCTGTGTGGGGCTGCCGAGCGTGGACGCACTTCGCGTCGCGACCAAGACCATCAGTGGCCTTTACGATGGGGCGAGCACGCGTGAGCTCGATCAGCTCTCGATTCAAACGGCGGCCGGCTTGATCGCGGAAGAGCCGGAGTATGCGAAGCTTGCCGCGCGTTTGCTCGCCGCTTACATCGAGAAAGAAGTCCGCGGGCAAGAGATTCACGCCTTCTCTCAGTCCGTCGCGGCGGGACATGCGCTCGGCTTGGTGAACGATCGACTCTCGGAGTTTGTTGGGAAAAATGCGCGAAAATTGAATGATTCGATCGCGCCGGAGCGCGACCGCGAGTTCGAGTACTTCGGTTTGCGCACGCTCTACGATCGCTATTTGTTGAAGCATCCGACGACGCGGCTCGTGATCGAGACGCCGCAGCAATTCTTTTTGCGCATCGCGAGCGCGCTCTGCGGGAGTGTGCCCGAAGCGCTCGAGCTGTACCGCTTGTTTTCGTCGCTCGAATATCTGCCGAGCTCGCCGACGATGTTCAATTCCGGCATGCGCCACGAACAGCTGTCGAGCTGCTTCTTGCTCGACTCGCCCGAAGATCATTTGGAAAAGATCTACAAGGCGTACACGGACATCGCGTTGCTCTCGAAGTTCTCGGGCGGCATCGGGCTTGCGTATCATCGCGTGCGTTCGCGCGGCTCGTTGATCGAAAGCACGAACGGCAAATCGAACGGCATCGTGCCGTGGCTGAAGACGCTCGATGCGTCCGTTTCGGCCGTGAATCAAGGCGGCAAGCGCAAGGGCGCGTGCGCGGTGTACCTCGAGACGTGGCACGCGGACATCGAATCCTTCCTCGAATTGCGCGACAACACGGGAGATGAAGCGAGCCGCACGCACAATTTGAACCTCGCCAATTGGGTCAGCGATCTGTTCATGAAGCGCGTCGAAGCCGACGCAGATTTCAGCCTGTTCGACCCGAAAGTCGTGCCGCATTTACCCGATTTGTACGGCGCGGAATTCGAGCATGCGTACGAAGCAGCCGAGCGCGCGGGTCTCGCCGTGAAGACCGTCAAAGCGCGCGAGCTCTACGCGCGCATGATGCGCACGCTCGCGCAAACCGGCAACGGCTGGATGACCTTCAAAGACAAGTCGAACCGCGCCTGCAATCAGACGGCAGAAACCGGACGCAGCGTGCACCTGTCGAACTTGTGCACCGAGATTTTGGAAGTGACGTCTCCGGGCGAGACGGCGGTGTGTAACCTCGGCTCGATCAACCTCGGTCGTCACATGCGCACGCAAAGCGATGGCTATATCGCGTTCGACTTCGAGAAGCTTGCCCGCACCGTGCGCAGCGCCGTGACGCAGCTGGATCGCGTGATCGATTTGAATTTTTATCCGATCGCCGAAGCTCGCGCGAGCAACCTGCGCTGGCGCCCGGTCGGGCTC
>DATATR010000285.1:0-37023 GCA_036268695.1 Polyangiaceae bacterium
CGGTGAGTTCGTGCTCTATGAGTCGATCGCGATCTTGAGTTATTTGGATCGCAAATTCCCAGAGCCGCCGCTGTTTGGCCAAAACGCGGAAGAGAACGGCTTGATCTGGCGCGCACTGTCCGAGTTCATTTGTTATCTGCAGCCAGCGCTGCAGCAGCAGATCGTGCGCCCGATCTATGGAGGCAAGGTCGCTGAGCAACGCCAAAGCATCGAAGATGGCGCCGGCCGCGTGCACGAAGAGCTAAAAAAATACGAAGCCGCGCTCGGCGCCCACGAGTGGCTCGCGAGCGCTCGGCTTTCGGCGGCGGATTTGTTCGTGTTCCCACATTTCATGAGCCTGCTCCGCGCGGCCACGCGACCCGCGGCCGAGGGCTTGCAGCTCGGCATTTTGCCGCTCGAAAAAAACTATCCGCAAATCGCCGCCTGGATCGCGCGCGTCCAAGCATTGCCCGGCTACGACAAGACTTTTCCGCCTCACTGGCGTTGATCGTACGAACGCAGTAGCAAGGGCCGATGAAGATTCTGGTCATTGGCGCATCGCAGGGCACGGGCGCGCTCGCCGTGAAAGAAGCCTTGAAACGCGGGCACACGGTCACAGCGTTCGCGCGCTCGCCCGAGCGCATCGGCGTCGAACACGCGCAGCTCAGCTTGAGGCCCGGTGACTTTCACCGCGCGGAAGACGTGCGCGCGGCCGTGCGCGAGCAAGACGTAGTGTTGATCACTGCTTCGCCAACCCAATTGAAAATCTTCAAAGAGAATCCCCACTACTTTTCGGATGGCACGCGCATCGCGATCGACGCCATGAAAGATCAAGGCGTCAAGCGGCTCGTGGTGCTGAGCGCTTCCGGTACGGGTACGAGCCGCAAATACGCGCCATTCGTGCTCGACAAGCTCTTGATCCCGTTCTTTCTCAAAATTCCATATCAAGATCACGAACGCCAAGAAGCGCTGGTGATGGCGAGCGATCTGGATTGGGTGATCGCGCGGCCGACGCGGCTCACCAATGGCGCTGCCGAACATCGCTACAAGAAAGAAGTCGACGGCCCAGTGCCGAACTCGATCTCGCGGGCGGACGTGGCAGACTTCATGGTCGAAGCCGCGACTTCGGATAATTGGCTGAAAAAGGCGGTCGCTCTCGGCGGCTGAACAGATTCGAACGGCCGACCTCTAACGCGTCCAGCAAATCGTGATCTGCAGCAGCCCGAGCCCCCACCAAGAGGGGTGCAACTCGAGCAAAAGAGCTGCGAGCCTGCCCCCCGTGCGCTCCTTCGCCACCCAAATCGGAATTTCGTAGCCCGAGCGGTTCCGAGCTCTCGTGGAGCAGCGCTTGCAGAGGCCGGAGTTGCCCTCGAGCCCTCCGACGCCGAAGCGGACAGCCCGGACTCGAGCGCGCCCCAGTCCTCGGCTCGGCGCGTAAACAATCGTCAGAGGGACGCGGAATTCAGGGCGCTTTACGATACACATTTTCGTTTGGTTTGGTCCGCGCTGCATCGGCTCGGCGTGCGCGAATCGGATTTGATGGATCTGACGCAGAAGGTGTTTCTGACTGCGTATTTGAAATTGCCGGAGTTCGAAGGTCGCTCGTTGCTTTCGACTTGGCTGTGGGGCATTTGCCGGCGCGTCGCGATTGCGTATCGGCGCTCGAGCGCGATCCGTTGCGAAGTCGCCACCGATCCGCGGAATCTCGAAGGGACGAGCGAGCTGCACGCGAACCCTCCGAACGAGCTCGATACAGCGCGCCAAGTCGCGGTCGAAAAAATCCTGAGCAAGCTCTCCGAACCACAGCGCATCGTGTTCGTGCTGTTCGAAGTAGACGAGCTCGACGGCGCGGAGATCGCCGAGCTGCTCGAGATCTCGCTCGGCACCGTGCGCTCGCGTTTGCGCTATGCAAGGAAGCTGTTTCGCCGCGAAGTGCAGCGCCTCGCGCTCGCGAACGCGTTCAGCAAACGCCTCGGCCGCTAACGCGAGCCGCGCGGCCCGGCCGAAAAAGCCTCGCGCGCACTCTCGCCGCGTGCGGCTCTTGACACGGTATCGGAGCGCCTTTTTGCTTTTGCCGTGCCCGCCGTCGGCGGGAGGAGGCGCTCTTGAAACTTCGCTCGACGATGCTCTTCACCGCACTTGGAGCCGCAATCGCGGCCGCGTCGTGCAGCGACGATCAAACCAAGAAAGTGCCATCGGTCGGCGCAGCGGGCGCAGCAGGCGCAGCGGGTGAAGCGGGCGCTTCGGAAAGCGGCGGCTCGGGTGGCAGCGCCGGCAGCGGCAAAATCGTCGGTCCAAACGTCAGCGCGGGCGCAGCGGGAACTCCTGAATCGGGCGGTGCTGGCGGCGCGGTCGGTCAAGGCGGCGCGCCGCCGATCGACGACGGTAGTTTCATTTTGTTCACGGTCGATGCCGCTGCGCTCGGCCTGAGCGGCTCGGCGTTGGCGAGCGTGGAAAACCCGCAGAGTAAAATCTTCGCCAGCGGGACGTTCACGGGCGAAACCGTGAAGGGCGGCACGAACGAGCTGCGCGTGAGCGGCGCTCGACTCGGCATCGCCGACACCGACGCGATCGACGCATTCGCCGCCGTGCAACCGACGCCGGTTACGCCGCTCTATTGGTTCTCGGTCAAACCCGAAGCCGACGGTGAAGGCGTCTCGCCGACTCGGCTTTCGTTCTCGTCAGCGGCTCACGAAGCGGCCGGCGACGTGTACTTCAGCGACGGCACGCTGAGCTATCGAAACCTTGGTGAAGGCAGCGATCTACTCGGCTACAACGCCCTGGTCGCGGACGAACAAAGCCTTGGCCTGCAACCCTTGCCGGAAGATCGCATCTACGCGCATGAAGACAATCTCACCGGCGTACAGCTCGTGGCCGACGGGATCATGCCGAGCGAGCTCTATTTCTCGGTCGGCCCGGGTTCGACCGGACTCGACGGCAGCGCCGTCGCCGCGACAGCAGAGGCCGATCGCGCGTGCACGATCTTCAAATCGGAGCTCGAAGGCACGAACACGGTCGCGTTCACGTGCGCGGATTTGGGGCTTGCGACGAACTCGGACGTAACTGGGCTCGTGCTTTACGGCGTTCGCGCGCCGACCGACGTCTTGTTCACGATCAGCTCGACTTCGAGCGGCCTCGCGGAGACCGCGGTTGCGAGCGCGACGCCGATCGCAAATAACATTTTCGAATCGCCGCTCGATGGCACAAATACCCTGCGCGTGGACGGGCCGTCGCTCGGCCTCAATTCAACCGACGAGATCGACGCGCTCACCGCGGTCGATCAAAGCCCTGACTCGTACGCCTACGGAGCGACGTGCGCGCTTTCGCCGTCGCCGCTCGGCACCGATTCGCCGGACGGCGCGAACTTGGCAAACTTCGGCAGCGCACGCGGACTCGGCGATCATTTGCTGTTCATCCAAGGACCGACCGCGACGCCACCCGCCAGCGCTGGGCCCGCAGCGACGGACAACGTCGCGGTCTACAACCTAAAAACTTGTGCTTTTATCGCAAAAACGACGATCCCGACGGGCATCATCGCCAACACGACTTGGGCGCCTGTGCCGCTCGCGGGTTGGAGCGAGAGCGCGCCGCTCGCCAATCTCGAGTATTGGAACTTGGGTCCCGACGGAAGCTACGTCGATCGTTTGGACGCGACTGGCACAGTGCTGAAGAGCTTTCCGCTGATCGGCGTTCCAGTAGGCATTGCGGCGATCTCGCTGATGTACGAACCCATGCGCGATCATTTTTATGGAGTCTTGACCTCGGAAGACAGCTCGCTCGACTACACGCGGATCTATTTCCCTCGCCCGGCCGCAACCCTCGCAAATGGCACCGGGCTCAACGCGCTCGTAACGCCGCTCTATCATCCCTGCTCGTATGGCCCCGCGTTGAGCGGCACCGACCAGCGCGGTAACTCCGTCTTCACTCAAATTCAACGCGGAAGCACCGAAGAACGCGTGTGCAGCTTCACGCCGGGCGGCGAGTTCGACACGCTCCCCTCGAATTGGACCTTGCAAACGGAAACCGCGGACGTCGGAGTACTCGTGCCAGGCACGGCATTTTACGCCATTTTCCCCGATAATGGCTTCAATGTCGAACGCTACGACTTGCGCTGACCGCGATGATCGGGCTCGCGCTGGCGGCCTTCGAGCAAACCACAATCTGCAGCGCCGCTGGGTCGAATCCGAGCCGGCGTGGCGCTCACTCTGCGATGCGTTTGTGCATCTGCCATGCGTCGTACACGCCGCGATAGTAACGAGGCAGGCGACGGTCGCTCCTGAAACCGCATTTCACGAAGAGCTCCAGCGCTGAGGCGTTTGCTTCGGCCGTGTGCAGCGTGAGCACGAGCGTGCCCGCGCGAGCGAGCTCTCGTTCGACGTGAGCGAGCAACGTCGCGCCCACGCCGACTCCGCGCGCGTGCTCTTCGACCGCGATAGCGCAGAGCTCCATGCATGCTTCGCCACTGTCGCGCGCGATCGCGAAGCCGACAGGAGCTCCGCCGCGCTCGGCAATCCAGGTCTGCCCGCTTCGCGCCATGGGCAAAGTCGAGTGCTTCGCGTCGCGCGAATACTCGCCAAAAGCCAGCTCGCCGAGGCGCTGGATGAATTCGTCGTCCGCCGTTTCGCGCGGGCGCAGGCGAATTCGAGGCGAACTGAGCACGGGCACGCGCCGAGTCTAGCGTGCTTTGCTGATTCGGTCAGGGTCCGACGCCGAGATCGTAGGCCGCGAAATCAGTGCCGTCGCGTGAGTCGCGCAAGACGCCAGAGCCGAACGCTCGCTGCTGCGTCTGGCGCGCTGACCGAGCTCGAACGCGCGATCGACGCGAGCCTGCGCGCGAAGTTTGAGCGCGGTATCGACGGCGCGCAGCGCGCGGGACGTGTGCCCTTTACCTCGAGTAAAGGATGCCTGTCATCGCACAGTGGAACGTCGAGCCCCGCTGCGTGCGCGTTTCGCCTCGGCGTTCTCACGCGTTTTTTGCGCGCACTTCGAGTTTCAGTGCGGCTTCGCTGGGAGGCGGCGCGACGTGGGCGCGAGGGCGCTCGCGATCGGGAGGGTCGAAGCGCTGGCTGTGACGCTTGCACTGGCGCTGGCTGCGATGGCGTGCACTTTCGTAGTGAGGATGGGTCGCGGCGCGCGGAGCTCGACCCAGCTCGCTTCGGGCGCAGCCGCCGCGCGCGTCCCTTCCGAAGCGTGCCAGGCGAACAACCAGATGGCGATTGCGCTCAGCGAAAGCGCGGCGACCGCGAAGTGAAACGCTGAAAAGCGTGGCTTCGGGCCGAAGCGCGCGAACGGACGCAATGTCGGGATATGGCTCTTGCGCGCGGGAACTTCGCTCTCGCGCGGCGACTCGCGATCGATGAAAATAGCGCGCAGCGAGCCCGCGCTCGGCGCCACCGCCGAATCGACGGGCAGCGCATTTTCCTTGAGCGCGTCAGCCGCGGCCTCTGCGCGGCGCAGTGCGTCGCGCTTGGCGAGCGCACGATCGCCCAATAAATCAGCCATGAAGCTACGTAGCTGTGCTTCGAAACCCAGGCCGAATGCCTGCGGGACACCGCGTTCGAGCGCGAGCCGCATCTCTTCGGCGCTCGGCCAGCGTCGCTCGCGATCCTTGTCCAATGCTTTCATCACGACCGCTTCGAGTGTGCGCGAGTAAGTCGGTTTGAGGAGCGATGGGCGAATCACTGGATCGGTGCTGACGATGTTCTCGACGACGTCGATGCCCCTGTCTTTGAATGGGTGCCGGCCAGTGGTGAGCAGGTAGAGCAAAACGCCGGCGGCGAACACATCCGTGCGCTGGTCGATCGTGCCGGACAGGATCTGCTCCGGCGCCATGTACGGGAATTTTCCCTGCACTTCGTGGGCCAGCTCGGCGCGCGAGCTGCGCCCCGCGCGCGCGATCCCGAAATCCGCGAGCTTTGCCACGCCCGAATAAGTCACGAGCACGTTGTGCGGAGATACGTCGAGGTGCACCACGCCGAGCGCGCTGCCGCCTTCGTCGCACAGCTCGTGCGCCGCTTGCAGGCCGCGCAGGGTTTGTCCGAGCAGATTGACGGCGATGAGCTGCGGAATTCCGCCGATGCGTTCCGCGGCCGCGAACACCTCGCTGAGCGGTTCCCCATCCACCCACTCCATCACGAGGTAGAGCCTCCCTTCGTGTTCGCCGAGCTCGAGCGTTTGCACGACGTTCGAATGCTGAATCAAGGACGCGATGCGCGCCTCTTCGAGCAACATGCGCTCCATGCGCTCTTCTTCGCCGCGCAAACAGAGCAAGGTCTTGATCGCGACTAGCTTGTGAAAGCCGCGCGCGCCGCGCAGGCGCGCAACCCACACTTGGGCCATTCCACCCTGCGCGATCGGCGCCAGCAAGTCATAACGACCGAGCTTCTGGCCCGGACTGAAGGATGGGAATTCGCTGGACAAGGGAGCTGACCGGGGTACGCGCCGAGTACGGCGCTCGCGCGCGCAGAGTTAATCCAAACGCAATCGAACCAACCTATCTCCGGTAGCATCGAGTCGCCTAAGCACACAGCAGAAAAACGCCGAGCGCGGCACCGACAACGCGCACTTCGTGTTCACGTTGCTGGCGAAACTCGCCAGCGCGCGCAGACCTCGAGCGAAACTCGCCAGCGTGCGCGTGAGCGCTAGCTCACCGTCGATCAAACGTTGCACGATCAAACTCGAAGTCGAATTGTCCTTGCCCAAAACCGGCCCGAACACGCCGACCGGATTCACCAACGAGAGCTCGAGCGAGCCGCTTCGTTGGCCATGAAATCCGAGGCCGCGCGCTCGGCCAAAGTCTTGGATTTAACGTACGGACGCACGTCATCGCCCTTCGGATCGGTCCAACTCGCTTCGGTAGTTTGATTTTACACGAGCCACGGGCTGCTCTAAGGTCCACGGCATGGTGAGGGTGTGGGCTGGGGCTTTGTTGGTGATTGGTTTGTACGGGTGCGGCGGTTCGGACACCGCGCCACCGGCAGAGACGCCGCCAGAGCGATGCGACGCGCTACTGGATCGGTATTGCGGACACGCCGCAGACTGCGTCATCCAAGATGGCGTGGGCGACCCGGGCGCGAGCGCCGCGGACGAGAAGGCCGGCTGCGTCGCCAGCTTGATGCAAGGGCTCGATTGCTCCAAAGCGGTCAGCGTCAGCCCCAACTATGAGGCGTGTCTAAGCAGTATCGAAGCCGTAGACTGCTCGGAGTACGCGAATTTCCAGAGCGGATCGCTGCCCATCCTACCCGCGGTCTGTGAGGGCGTAATTCGCGTGCTCGAGTAAGTCGTTGGCGCGGCGGCCGCGCTCGCGACCGCCGTCTCACGTTCTGCCTTGAGTCGCTCAGATCACGGGCTTCATCGCCGTCATGTACGCGCGGAGCATCGTGCCGATCTGTTCGACGGGGTGATTGCGAATCTCGCTCTCGACGCGCACGAGCTCGCGGTTCGGCACTGCCGTGTCCGTGCTCGCGAGGCCTTTGCCGATCACGTCCGTGTCGACCTTGAGCATGAACTCTTTGAGCAGCGGGCGGCAAGCATTGTCGAACAAATAACAGCCGTATTCGGCGGTGTCCGAGATCACCTTGTTCATCTCGTACAGCTTCTTGCGCGAAATCAGATTGGCGATCAGCGGCACTTCGTGGAGCGACTCGTAATACGCGCTCTCCGGCTTCATGCCGGCGTCGGTCATGGTTTCGAACGCGAGCTCCACGCCCGCCTTGACCATCGCCACCATCAAGATGCCCTTGTCGAAGAACTCTTGCTCGCTGATTTGCTGCGAACCGGCCGCGGTTTGCTCGAACGGCGTCTTGCCCGTGGCTTCGCGCCAGCCGAGTAAATCTTTGTCGCCCGCTTTCCAGTCGGCGATCATCGTGCTCGAGAATTTGCCGCTGATGATGTCGTCTTGGTGCTTTTGATAGAGCGGCGTCATCAGCCGCTTCAGCTCGAGCGAGAGCGCGTGCGCCTTGAGCTTCGCGGGATTCTGCAGCCGATCCATCATGCCGGTGATGCCGCCGAACTTGAGCGCTTCGGTGATGGTTTCCCAGCCGTATTGCACGAGTTTCGAGGCGTAGCCCTTGTCGATGCCCTTTTCGACCATCTTGTCGAAGCAGAGCAAAGAGCCCGTCTGCAGCATGCCGCAGAGGATGGTTTGCTCGCCCATCAAGTCGCTCTTCACTTCGGCCACGAAGGAGCTCGCGAGCACGCCCGCGCGATCGCCGCCGGTGCCGCAGGCGAGCGCTTTCGCGATCGTCCAGCCCTTCTTTTCGGGATCGTTTTCGGGGTGCACCGCGATCAACGTCGGGATGCCGAAGCCGCGCGTGTATTCGACGCGCACTTCCGAACCCGGACCCTTCGGCGCCATCATCACGACGGTGATGTCTTTGCGCACCTGCATGCCCTCTTCGACGATGTTGAAGCCGTGCGAGTACCAAAGCGACGCACCCTTCTTCATCAACGGAAGGAGCGCGCCGACGACGGCCGTGTGCTGCTTGTCCGGCGTCAGGTTGCCGACCACGTCGGCCGTCGGAATCAATTCTTCGTAAGTGCCGACCTTGAAGCCGTTCTCGCTCGCGTTCTTGAAGCTCGCGCGCTTTTCGGCGATCGCATCCTTCCGCAAGGCATAGCTGACATCGAGCCCGCTATCGCGGAGGTTCAGGCCTTGGTTCAAACCCTGCGCACCGGCGCCGACAATCACGATCTTCTTGCCGCGGAGGGCGTTCACGCCGTCGGCAAATTCGCTCTTGTCCATGAAGCGACACACGCCGAGCTGCATCAGCGCTTCGCGAAACGACAGGGAATTGAAGTAACTCATCTCAACCAAACCTCTGTTTCCTGAACGAAATGGGCCGGAACCATTGTCCCGAGACCGGCACCTGTCAACATACCGCGCCTGAACGCATGAAGACGTTTCGCATCGAATTTCGCGGCGCCACGCTGGGCCCGCTCGACCAGCCTATTTTCCGCGATTTTTCTTGGACCGTCGAGCCCTTCGAATCATGGCTGATCACGGGCCCGAACGGCGGCGGCAAGAGCGCCATCGCGCAGGCGCTCGCGGGCGGTCTCGAAGTGACGCAAGGCGACACGAACACCGCGCAGGTCCTGCCCGCGCCGGATTCGGTCTCTCTGATCTCGTTCGAGCGACAACGCGAAGTGATCTTCGACGAGCGCTACCACGACGACAGCGAGTTCGCCGACGGCGGCGTCGATCCCGGAACCGCTGCGCTCGATTTCGTGCTTCGACGAAAGCGTGGCGCGCCGCGTCCGCCCGAGCCAGCGCGTTTGCGTGCGTTGGCCGAGAGCCTCGGCATCTTGGACCTGCTCGCTCGCGGGCTGAAATACCTCTCGACTGGAGAGATTAGAAAGGTGCTCCTGTGCCGCGAATTGCTCGAAGAACCAGCGCTATTGATCTTTGACGAGCCGTACGAGGGTCTCGACACGAAAACGCGCGCGCTGCTGAACCGCGAAATCGAGCGCCTGGTGAGCGATTCGGTTTCGCGCAGCACCGCGGGCGACTCCGAGCCGCGCACGCAAGTGTTGATCATCAGCGATCGCTACGAGCAGGTTCCGAGCGGCACCACGCACGTGCTTTACGTCGATCAGCGGCGCGTGCTGTTTGCCGGCACGCGCGGCGAGTTCGAAGCTTCGGATTTGCGCGGGCGGCTGGCCGAGCTCGGCGCGGCGCAAAGCGCGTCACTTTCGCAGGCACTCGGCGAGGCACTCGCGGAAACCGCGGGGCCCCCCAAAGAAGCCAAGCCAAGTGCGGCTCCGCTGGTCGAGCTCCGCAACGTGCGCGTCTCGTACTCGGAGCGCGCGGTGCTGAGCGGCATCGATCTGACGATTCGCGCAGGCCAGCACACGCTCGTGCGCGGTCCGAACGGTTGCGGCAAGACCACACTGCTCAACTTGATCAACGGCGACAACCCGCAAGTCTACGCCAATCACGTCACGGTCTGCGGCATGAAGCGCGGTTCGGGTGAATCGATTTGGGACGTGAAGAAACAGCTCGGTCAAGTCTCGTACGCGCTCCACGTCGACTACGCGTATCAGTGTCGGTCGAATCTGATCGAGACCGTGCTCTCTGGTTTCTACGATTCGATCGGCTTGTACCGAGAGCCGAGCTACGCGGAGATTCGTGCGGCCGAGCGCTGGCTCGAGATCGTGGGCCTGCTCGGCAAGCGTGCCGAGCCGTTTTTGCAGCTTTCTTATGGCGAGCAGCGCGTGGCGCTGATCGCGCGCGCGGTGATCAAACAGCCGCCACTCTTGATCCTCGACGAACCGTGTCACGGCCTGGACGCGCGCCATCGCGGCGAAGTGCTCACCATCGCCGACTACATCGGCGAAAACACGGCCTCGACGATTCTATACGTCACGCACGATCCCGCGGAAGAGCTCGGCTGCACGCGGCAACTGTTCGAGTTCGACGCGGCGCGCGGATGGGTGCTGAGCGAGCTTGGAGCCGCGCGCCTCAGAAGCGACTGATCCCGGCGCTACTACTCCGCGTGCTCTCGGCCGCGCCCGCGACGGCATTGAGCACCGCGCGCAAATCGAACGGCTTGGTCAAATGCGTTTGGAAGCCCGCTTCGCGGCTGCGCACGCGATCCGCCCGCTCGTTATGACCGGTCAACGCGATGAAACGGCACTCCGCGAATTCCGGCTTCGGTTGCAGCAACGCGAGCAACTCGTAACCGCTCATGCCGGGCAAACTGATGTCGAGAATCGCCACTTGCGGGCGAAGCTCAGCGCCGATTTTGATCGCGCGTGCCGGATCGTATGCGATCCGCACTTCGTGACCTTGAGCGGCGAGCACTTCCGCGAGCAACTCCGCTGAGTCGACGTGATCGTCGACGAGTAAGACCCGTCGCGCCTTCACCGACGCGAACACGCCCGATCCGCGAGATTCGCCAGTCATAACGGCAAGAATGATCGAGCTAGTGAAAGTCGTAAAGAAACAAATTCGTTATTAGGCCGGCAGATCCGCGCTGCGATGAAGTCAGGTTGAAACTGAGGCGGATCGACACAGCCGATTTGTTCGACAGATCGCGGTTGCGTGGCGACTTTGCAGCGAGGACGCGTCGCCGCGAAACAAACGCTTTACGGAGCCGGCGGCAGTGACGACCAGAATTTCCAAAAGCCGTCTTGTGCGAGTCCGCTCGGATAACCGTGCCCGAGCGTGGCTTCGGCGCACCACACGACTGGATATGCGGCGGGGCAATCTACGTATTGCACGCATTCGCTGTACGTCGGGTCCCACATTTTTGTTTGCGTGCTGGTGCAGCCGTTGCGCATCAAGATGTCGTCACGCGCCGGCGCAGAACCCAAGCTATCGAGCTGTTTCGCCACGGGATCACTCGGGTCGAGCGGGCCGATTGGGTTGTCGTTCGGCGGCTCGCCCGCGACCAGAATCGCCGCGACTGGGCCGGTGCAAGCGGGTCGATGCATGCGCATCCCGCCTTGCGCGGTACCGATGCCGCGCACGATGCCCGCGCGTGCGCAACCCAGCATATAAGTTTCCCACGCGCCGCTGCTGTAGCCGTGCACGAAAATGTGCGAGCGATCGATGCAGTACTTCGATTCCAAATCGGCGAGTACGGCGTCGAAATATTCGAGATCCGGTGGATCGGTGAAATCGTCGGCGAAGCACGCGCCGCCCTTCGACGTCGCGAGGTAACTCAATGCCACTTGAATCGCTTGCGTCTCACCACTCGCCAGCACCGGATAGCCACCTTCTTTGCCGACCGTGTCGTCGCCACCGCAGCCGCTGCCACCGATGTCGAGCACGTAGGGCTTGGTCGGATCGTAATTCTTGGGCAAGCGCAGGTAGTAGTTGCGATGCGTCCAGTCGTACATTTGCCCGGCATTGGCTGGATCGGCCGCGATTGCCGTCGGATCGAGCGGCTCGGTGACGGTGATGTCGTGCAGCACGAAGCTCGTCGCCGAATCCGTGCCCGGTGCCGGCATGTTGCAGCCCGCGCTCGGCCCGCTCGGCGCCGCCGTCCCTGAGCCCGCCGCTCCACCCGCTCCACCCGCGCCGCCCGACGTCGCGCCCCCGCCCGAGCCGCCAACACCCGCTCCACCCGCCGACGCACCACTGCCACCCGCGCTCGAACTGCCGCCACTCGACGACGAAGTGCCGGCAATCGACGTCGACCCCGACGCACCCGCGCTCGTCGTGCTCCCACCGTTGCTCGCCGAAGATCCGCCGACATCGGTGATCGGCGCCGGCCCCGCGCTGCTACTGCAGCCGAGCGCGAGCCAAGAACTCGAGAGCAACACGAACGCGGTTCGACAATTCATCTCCGCTTCGTGTCCGGCTCTCGGACTCTCTCGCCAACGCCACGCAAAAATGCGCCTATCCTACTTTGGCGCACATCGATTCGACGCGCGCTAACCCGCGTCAATGCACGGGACTCGCGTTCGGTGTCGCGCTGCTCGTGCCCAGGTCGGGTCCGGTGCTGCCGGTGCTCGGATTATCGATTTTGTCGGGGTTTGCGTTGGGCTCATTCATGTTTGGCGCGGTGTCGGTCGACTCACCAGCACCTGGACCGGTCGTGGTGTCCGGACCGGTATTGCCCGGCGCATTGACGCTGGTCGCGTCGCTCGCGGGGCGATCGCTACTGCAACCCCAGCTCACGATGCCACCGAACAAAACCAGCACGACTGCACTCGTCTGCATGAGGTCGTTCTCCATTGATCGCTCCTGGGTTCGAGAAGCGTTTCGAAGCTCGAAGCGTGCAGCGCGCGTGCCATTGGCGCGCGCCGCGGGGGTTCAGCGACTTATCTCGGCCGTAACGAGCGCTCGAGCCCAGCGTGTCGATTCGCTACGAGCATTCGCGACGCAGTTTTTTTTTGTTTGGGGGTGCCTAGTTCGACGCGTTACGTCGAAGCGGGCGGCGCCGGCATGCGCGATGGGAGTCCAGTACTTCGCGCACATTGGCGCGCGACGACGTCGACCCGTGCGGCGTAGTCGGTCGTGGCCTCCGCGAACGAACGCAGCACTCGGGACACGGAGCGGATCCCCTTGCTGCTCGGAATCGTGACCACGCGCTGGCTAGGTCGTGCGACGGCTGCCGGCAATCCAAGCACGCGCGGGCGCTGAATCGATCTGCACGTGGTCGAGGCCCGGTGCAAATCAGATTGGCGAGCGCGTCGTCGATCACCTGCGCGATGCGGCGATGGCAAATGCAGCCGTGACCGGCGCAAAGCTGGTCCGGGAACTCGCTTTCGACGTCGCGCCGCCATTCGCTCACGCAGATCTCGAGTAACGCGGTCCGCGCGGTGGCCGCCATTCACGAATCACGAGCCGCTGTTCGAACACGGGGCCATTCGCCCCGCGGCGCTGATTTGGCGCGCTTCGACTCGCCGTGGCAAGCACCCGCATTGCGCGAAATTCGCAATTTGTACGTCTTTTTTCGGGCTGGCACGCGCAGTGCAGTGGGAGAACGTAGCGACAAAATCAGAGCCGAAGAAAGCGAATCCCATGACTTACGTCGATCCGCTGGTCGCTCGGCGACCGGAGTTTGCGGACACCCAGCCCGATTTGCGCGCGCCCGCGCGGCGCACGCCCAAGCAGCGCCTGGTCGCCGAAGCGAAGCAAAACGTGAAGCCGTTCTTGCTCGGCGCGGCCGTTGGCGCGAGCGCGGGCTTCACACTCGCCGCAATCATTTTGAAAAAGCAGCCGCGACCGCTCGCCCTTTTCCCCGAATCGAAATCGGTGTTGCTCGAGAACTTGGCGCGCGCGGCTCTGATCGCCGTAGGTCGAAGGCTCGTGCGCCGCGCGTTCTCGCTCGCGGTTGCGAACGCCGAAAAAGCGCCGGTTTGAAGCAGAGAGAAGGATCCCATGAGCTCGCTCGATTCTCCCACGCGCCCCGATGACGAAACGAATGGCCGGCACAGCGCTCGCTCGAGCGAGCGCGAACGGTTGAGCGCGCGGAGTTTCCCGAGCCACGGAGACGTGATCGGTGCGGGCTACAAGATCATCGGCGAGCTCGGGCACGGCGCGATGGGCGTCGTGCTACTCGGCTTCGACCTCAAGTTGCAACGCAAGGTCGCGATCAAACTCGTGGACACGAGCCATCGCGGACCGGACGTGCGCGAGCGTTTCATCCAAGAAGCGCGCGCGATGGCACTCGTGAATCACCCGAACGTGCTCCGCATTCACTCGTTCGGCGAACACCTTTCGGTGCCCTATTTCGTGATGGAATTCGTCGACGGGCAAACCGCCGAGGACTGGTTAGAGCACTGCCACGGCGCGCCGGACTTGGACCGCGCGCTGCGAATTTTGGACGAAGTCTGTCAAGGCGTATCCGCGATTCACGCGGCCGGCGCGGTGCACCGCGATCTCAAACCGAGCAACGTGCTCTTGGATCACGCGCTGCACGCGCGGGTCGCTGACATGGGCCTGGCGGCGCCGTACCGCGATGGCGGCATCATCAAAGAAATTGCCGGCACGCCGGCATACATGGCGCCGGAGGTCGCGTTCGAAGGCGAACAAGCGCCGAGTCCGGCCAGCGACGTCTACGCGCTCGGCTGCATGGCGTTCGAGCTGCTGACCGGAAAATTGCCGTTCGATGCCGACACCGCGCTCGCGTTGATGGTCGAACACGCGACGGCGCAAGCACCCGCGCCGAGCAGCGTGCGTCCGGATTTGCCGTCCACCTTCGACGACGTGCTGTTGAACGCGCTCACTAAAAATCCCGAAGATCGCACCGCGTCGGCAGAGCTTTTCCGGCGCGGGCTACTGGCTGCGCGCGCGGCGAGCGCGGAGCCCTCGCGGATTCTGATCGCCGAAGACGACGCGGATTTTCGCGATCTGTTGGCCTTGAAGCTGGGCATGGAATTCAAGAATGCCGAGATCGTCTGCGTCGACAACGGGCGCGCGGCAGTGGCGGCGTTCGCCGAAAAGCAAACCTCCGTGGTCATGCTCGACCTGGATTTGCCGCTGCTCGACGGCGTCGGCGTGACCGCGGAGCTGCGCACCCGACCCGACGCCGAAAACGCCGCGATCGTCGTGCTCACTGCTTCCGGCGGCCCGAACGAGTGGAAACTGCTCTCGTCACTGGGCGCCGATCGCTTCCTCGTGAAACCGGTGAATCTGGACGACGTGATCGACACGGTGCGCGCCGTCGTGCGCGAGCGCGCGAAACACGCGCTCGGCGCTTAAAAGCCTTAGTTCGACACGCTGCCCGGGCTCGGAAGAGTTACTTTGTTTGCGGCCCTTGCGAACTTTCGATCCGCTGACGTTGCCAATCTCCGCACACGCACGCGCGCAAGCGCGCACCAGGAGATTGGCAATCCTCCTTCCAAACACAATCTGCGCTACCAGCTCGTCCTCACCCGTACTGAGTGATAGTTAAAAAGGCGATCATGCGCTTTCGAATCGTTCGCTATCTTTGCGCGGCCAACTTGTTGCTTGCTTCGATCGGCGTGCTCGCGTCCTGCGTGAGCGGCGTCGCGGAGGACAACGGCAATCACCCGCTCGAGGGACAGCTGCCGGGCGGGTCAGGCAATGGAAACGGCGGCAGCAGCGGCAGCCTGATCGGCAATGCCGGAACCGGTTCCAACCCAATCGGCGCGAGCGGTTCGACCAGCGTCGCGGGCACGAGCTCGCAAGGCGGTAGCTTCAACTCGGGCGGCTTCGCCTCGGGCGGCAGCTCGACCGGCGGCAGCTCGATTGGCGGCACGTTGGGCTCGGCGGGCACGAGCGCGCAAGCTGGCAACAGCGCCCAGGCCGGAACCAGTTCCTCGCAAGCTGGAAGCGCCAACAGCGGCGGCACGAGCAGCGCGGGCGGCAGCGCGGGCAAAGCGGGGTCGACCAGCACCGGCGGCAGCGCGGGCAAAGGCGGCTCGACCAGCACGGGCGGCAGCGCTGGCCAGTCAGGCAGCACGGGTCAAGCGGGCAATACGGGTCAAGCGGGCGCGACCGGAGGCGGCAATCCGCTGCCTCCAATCCAAGGCGGCACGACTGGCTTTGCGACGCGTTACTGGGATTGCTGCAAGCCCGCCTGCGCGTGGCCCGGCAGTCAAGCGATGGAGAGTTGCGACAGCAACAACTCGAGCCAAGGCAGAGGCAATAGCTCCGAGAGCGCGTGCAGCGGTGGCAACTCGTTCATGTGTTACAATTACGAGCCGTGGGTGGATCCGACGAACGCGAACGTCGCGTACGGCTTCGCTGCGGCGTCGGGTTCGAACTACGTGTGCGGGCGTTGCTTCGAAGTGCAATTCAGCGGCACTGGCAATAGCGGCGGCACGAACGGCCTCGGCCAAAAAACGATGTATTTGCAGGTCATCAATAACGGTGGCGTGCAAAGCAATCAATTCGACATCCTCATCCCAGGCGGCGGCGTCGGCGCGCTCAACGCATGCACCCAAGAATGGGGCCAAGGCGCCGATCTCGGTTCGCAGTACGGCGGGCTCTTCGCCGAATGCATGAATAACGTCCAGTGCACGCAGCAGAAGTGCAACACGGTGTTCGCCGGCAAACCCGATCTGCTCGCGGGTTGCAGCTGGTTTCTCGGTTGGTTCACGGCCGCCGACAACCCCAACATCAACTTCAAGCAAGTGAGTTGCCCTTCGCAACTCACGCAAAAGAGCGGCATGTCCGGTGGCTAGCGTCCGGCGCGGCGCGAGGCTAGCGCTGCGACTCGATCGCGTGCGCCAACCGTGTACCGATGCGCAAGAGCAAGGCGAAGAACTCGTCGTCACCGAACTCCGCGCCGCTGGTGAGTAGGCCGGGATCGATCACTTTGCCGTCCACCAGCGACTCGCGCCGATAACGACCGAGCACGTCCACGTGGTCACCCACGACCACACCGATGAGCTCACCCAAAACTTGTCGCACCGTGGTGACGACGCCGTCATTGTCCGTCTCGCTCACTTGCGGCAGCGCGATCGCGCGCTGGGACGGCAAACGCAATTCGGGATTGTCGAGCTCCGGCCGGCCACCATGCGGATACGTGCGCGTCGCTTCCGAGCCGTCGCGAGTCCAGCGCCACAGATCGCGAAATAACTTATCGGGGTGATGCTCGGTCGGCCGCGGCGCCACGGTCGCGACCGAAAATACTCGACCCTCGGCGCTTTCGCGGAGCGGCTGTGCCGAGAGCGGGCTCAGCACTTCCGGCCGAAGATCGTCGGCGAGCTCGTTCATCAGCAGCATGTGCCAGAGGAAGAACGGCATTTTTTCCAGGCCGGGCGCCGCGCTCAAGGCAAATTCCAGGCGCGCTTCGAGATCGCCGCGCCGGGCCAGGTCGAGCGTCGCTCGCGCGAGATCACGCGCCGCGGCGAGCGACGGATGCCCCGCGGCAAAGCGCGCGAGCGGCGCCTCCGCGAGCCCAGTGCCGAAGTGAGGCGCCGAAATCGTTGTCACCGAAGCGACGCGCTCGACTAGATCGCTCCACTCTCCCCAACTTTCGCCGCTCGTGCTCGAGACGTGATCGCGCTCGCTGAGTGGAGACCTTCGGAGCAGCAACGCAGCGTCGACGCCGCCGGTGCTGTGACCGACCAAATGCCATGAGCGCGGACCGCCGAGCCTTGGACTGTCCGGGCCGGGCGTTTCGAGCGCGCGAAGCTCGCGTAGCAGATCGCGCTGGCGTTGGCGCAAACTCCCGATGCTCAGTGTCGACACCGACAACACCGGAATGCCGCGAATGCCGCGCGCCTCGAGCACCGAACGCAAGCCTGCCACGAAGCGGTCGGCGAAGTAGGTCATATCGCGGCGATGTTCGAAGCCGAAGAAGCCTGGCACGAGCGCAATAGCGGGAGGCCACACGCGCGTCAGACTACACTTCTTTCAGCCATCCGCTGCGCGCGTCACCGTGACGGCTTCGAGATTCCCTGCTGAGGCTACGAAACTGCATTAACCGGGCGGCACCGTGTCAGCCGGTGCCGCCGCCCAGCGACGGCCGAGCGCGGCGAAAGCCTGCCGCAACGTCGCGAGCTGCGCGCAGTGATCGGCCTTGTCGTTTCCGGCGTAACCGCGCACGTTGAACTCACCGCGGCTGAAGTATTCGACCAGCTCGAGGCCCATCGGATCGTCGCGGCGCACCGCTTGCGGGCGGCCGCCGAGTGAAGCAATCAGATAATGCGCGCACTCGGTGGTCGAGGCGAAATTCGGCGGGTCGATCGAGGAGTGACTCACGAACATGAATTTGTCGCCGCGGGCCGCGCGCTCCGCGAAGTCGATGAATGGTTTCAATTGAGCTTTGAATGCTGGATCGTCGTTGCGCGGCGCATGCAAGCCGTCGATCAAAATTACCGCATCGATTCGATCCGCCGTTGGCTGCGCGAGCGCGGCTTCGACACCGACGAACCCGGCGCTCCAGGCGCTGAACGCGATGTGATTCACGTGTGCCGATTTTCCGCTCTTGGCGCTCAACGCGCGCTCGAGCCCGGAAACGATCGTGGAGAACAGCTGCGAGCCCGTAAACAGCGCGGCGTAACTCTGACTCGGATCGATCGTGAGTGTGTAGAGCACGAACTTTTGCCCGCTTTCGATCAACTCGCGCCGCACGGGTTCATCCCCGTTCAGATGGATCACGAGATCGAATTGGCCCGCTGAATTTAAGCTCGGCACTGCCGGCAGGAGATAACGGCCTTGGTCGAACGATTTCCAGTCGTCGAAGGCCGGCGAGTCGAGCTTCTTCGTGTCGCACGGCTCGACGCCGCCGCGCTCGGCCGCTTTACGCGAGTATTGAAAGCCGGGCCGCGCGTGCACCCAATCTCCCCCGTCCAACTGCGCATTGGGCTCGACGTGCGCAGGGTGATCCGGACTCAACGGATCGACGATCGTGTCCGGCGCGGCGCGCGGAGCCACTGCCGGCGATCGCGCCGACGCGCTGACACTCGCGAGCGACGCTGCATTAGCCCGCGGCCGGAAGCCGTAATAAACGGCCCCAGCCCCGGCTGCGAGCGCCAGTAAAAGGAACGCGGCTCTCGCCTCGTGCATGTTCGCGCTCGGCTCGATTGAGCGCTAAACAGCCCTGCGCCCTGAAACCAGCTGAATCGCAAGCACCACCAATGCGACCAGCAGCAGCAAATGAATCAGCCCGCCCATGGTGTACGCGCTTGCCAATCCGAACGCCCAAAGCGCCAACAAAACGATCACGAGAGTCCACAACATGGTTGCCTCCGTTTTTCTCGCTCTGATCTAAGCATGGCGTGTGCCAGCGGAGCTCCACACGGTGAATGCACGGAATTCGGGCTTAACGCGAACTTCGTGCAGCTCCCACGAGCCAAGCTGTGGCACTTGACGACCATGAGGCGCAATGTTCGCTCGCTCGATCATGACGGTTGACCCCCTCGACCATGGGAATCCCGAGCTCCCCGCCGACGAGCGCACGGAGCTCCTGCTCGCGCGGATGACGCTCGCCGAAAAGATCGGGCAAATGTGCATGTTCGTCGGTGAGCCCGCAGAAGTGAACGGCGACAACGTCGATGAAATGACGAGCTACCGGCTCGGAGTCGCGGACCAAGCCGAACTGGTGCGCGCTGGACGCGCTGGCGCGTTCCTCAAAGTGCCGGGCGCAAAGGAAGCGGCGCACTTGCAGAGCTTCACTCGCGAGTCGCGGCTCCGAATTCCGCTCTTGATCGCGACCGACGCCATTCACGGCCATGGCATGGACGTCGAGGCGGCCACGATTTTTCCGTCACCGATCGGGCTCGCGGCGAGCTTCGACAGCGAACTCGTGGAGCGCGTGGCGGCGTGCACGGCGCGGGAGCTGCGCGCGACCGGCTTTCACTGGACGTTCTCGCCGAACGTCGACGTGGTGCGCGATCCGCGCTGGGGCCGCACCGGCGAATCGTTCGGCGAAGATCCATTTTTAGTCGCCGAGCTCGGTGTCGCGATGGTGCGCGGCTATCAAGGTCGAACACTCGGAAACGCGAGCGTGCTCGCGTGCGCCAAACACCTGGTCGCCGGCGGCTGCCCGGAAAATGGCTTGAACGGCGCACCAGCGGAGGTTTCCGAGCGCACGCTGCGCGAGGCTTATTTACCGCCGTTCGAGCGCGCGGTTCGGGCCGGAGTGAGCACGCTGATGCCGGCTCACAACGAAGTGAACGGTGTCCCCTGCCACGCCAGTCGCGAACTTTTGAATGATTTGCTGCGCGAGAGTTGGGGCTTCACGGGCTTCGTGGTGAGCGATTGGAACGACATTCCGCGCCTTCACAGCGTACATCGCGTCGCCGAAAATGAGCGCGAGGCGAGCTATCTGGCGGTCCGCGCGGGCATCGACATGCAGATGCACGGCGGGGATTTTTTCGAGCACGTGAGCGAGCTCGTGCGCGAAGGCAAACTCAGCGAAACGCGCATCGACGAAGCCGTGCGTCCGATCCTACGCGCCAAGTTCGCGCTCGGCCTGTTCGACCCAGCAGACGCAGAGACCAAACTCCCGGAAGCTAGCTTGCTCACGGCCGAGCACCGCGAGCTGGCGCGCGAAGCGAGTCGCAAATCGCTTGTCTTGCTGAAGAATCGGGACAACTTACTGCCGCTCGGAGCGGCGCGGTCGCTCTTGGTGACCGGCCCCAATGCGCACGATCAAAGTCTCCTCGGCGACTGGTCGCGACGCCAACCCGAAGCCAACGTCGTCACGATTTTGCAAGGTCTACGCGCGCTCGCCGCGCCGCACGTGAACATCGTTCATTCGCCGATCGGCAGCATCACGGCCATCACCGACGAGGAGATCGCGGCTGCGGTTCGCGCCGCCGAAGATTGTGACGTGCTGATCGCCGCGGTCGGTGAAAACTCGTTGCGCGACAATCCCGAGCGCAGCAGCGGGGAAAACGTCGACCGCGCTTCACTCGATTTGCCTGGTCGTCAGCTCGAGCTGCTACAGGCGCTCGCCGAAGCCGGAAAGCCGCTCGTCGTCTTGCTCGTGAGCGGCGCGCCGATCTGTAGCGAGTGGCTGGTGGAGCACGCGAACGCGCTCGTGCAAGCCTGGGAGCCCGGTATCGAAGGTGGCACCGCGTTGGCCGAAGTCTTGTTTGGTCTGCAAAATCCGAGCGGCAAATTGCCGATCACATTTCCGCGCTCCACCGGGCAGCTCAAAACGTACGCGGCGCAGCGGCCATCGTCGTTCCATCGCGGTCGCTTCCGCTTTTCGACGCACGAACCGCTCTTTCCGTTTGGTCACGGTCTCAGCTACACGACGTTCGAATACCGTTCACTTCGCTCAAAGGATTCGCTCGCAATCGGTGAACCACTTCAGCTCGAGCTCGAGCTCGAGAACACCGGCGTTCGCGCGGGCGAAGAGATCGTACTGATTTTCCTGCTGGATTCGTACGCGTCGGTGACACGCCCGGCACAAGAGCTGGTCGCGTTCGAGCGCGTGCAGCTCGCCGCGGGAGAGCGAAGAACGATCCGGGTCGAGCTCGCTTCCAACGTTTTTTCGCTACTCGATGCGAAATTCGAGCGCGTGTGCGAACCGGGCGAATTCAAACTCGTGGCGGGGCTCGGCAAACTCAGTAAGAATGTCGTGCTGGTTGCCTGACGGGGAGCGCGATCGTCGCGCACTGCATCGCTCATGAGTGCCGGAGCTCGCTCGCTGGCTGCAATCCCTGCGATGTGAAATAACTCAGCTGGTAAATACGCGCGCTTCGAACGCGCCCAAAGACAGCGTCAGCGTGCCGTCGAGCGCTCGATAGAGCGGTAACGCCTGCGCGTAGCCCAGCTCGGTGAGTTCGCCAGTCCAGCGAAAATCCGGGACGACGTAGCTCGGAAATGCCTGAGCGCCCAGGTTGGCAATCACGATGACTTGGCCCGGCGAGCCGAGTGGCAGCCCCGCGCCGCGACAATAAGCGAATACACGCGGAGCATTATTATCGTCAAATTGTGGGTGAAAGTAGAAACATTCGATTTCGTTTCGCTGCAGCGCTGGGTGAGCCGTGCGCAGCCGAATGAACGAGCCGACCACGGCTTTGAGCGCCGCGTTGCCGACTAGAGTCTGGCGATTCCATTGCACCGGATCTTGTTGCTTCGAATTCACGTCGCCAAAATCGGTGTCGTGCACGTCACCGAACTCTTCGCCGGCCAGGAACATCGGCATGCCAACGGACGTCATGAGCAGGGCAAACGCACTTCCGACGCGGCGCAACGCGGCGCTCACCAGATCGCGCTGCGCGCCGTTGTTCGATGAATCCGCGGTGTCGACCGCCCAGCGCACGTTCGCGACGCTGCCGTCGCCGAGGCCCGCGTTCTGCAACATCGGCGCGAGCAAGAAATTGAGCAAACGTTGACCGTTGTAGTCGGCGACGTCATGCGAAGTGATGTAGTCGACCGCGCACGCCATGTCGGCATAGCCAGAATCAAAGCCATGGGTGAAGTCGTTCCAAGTGCCGTCTTTCGAGAGCACGTGGCGCACGCGCTCCGAGCGAGACGGCGCGCCCCAAGCGGTCGCGATCTGATCGCACAATAAGCGGCGAATCTCGTCTCGATAGCGAAAATTCCAAATCGCGTCGGTCACTTTGCGACCATTCGGATTCGTGCTGACGTCACTCGTCGCCACGAAACGCCCGGACGAATCTTCGGCCACGACCAAGAACGGCTTACCAGGAAAACGAGTTGCGCTCGCGGTCGCAGCGCGATCTCGGAAGCCTTGCACGAAGTCCCAATTGTTGATGTCCGCGAAGTCGTCGATGCGAAACCCATCGACGTGATAGTCGGCGATCCAAAACTCCGCCATCTCGCAAAGAAACTCGCGCGCCGCGAAATAGCTGCCGTACGCCGGCTGATCGAACAAGAACAGATTTTGACCCCAATCCTGACGGCTCGCCGTGCTCGGCGTGTAAAACCAAGTCGGCGCCAGCACGGACAGCGGACACTCCGGCGCAAACATATTCATGACTACATCGAGAATCACGCGCACGCCGCGACGGTGACAAGCCTTGATGAAAAACTTCAGGTCGACCGAGCTTGCAACGTCGAAGTCCGGCGCGAAGAAAAAACGAGTGCCGTAGCCCCAGTTCAGCGTTTGCGGCGAATCCTCGATCGGCAAAAGCTCGATGCAGTTGATGCCAAGCGCAATCAAATCGTCGAGGTGCTCGAACAAGGCTTTGTCGATTGTGCCGAGCTCGACCAATGGTGCTTCGCTCGGATCCGAAGACATCCACTTGATCGGCATCTCGTAAATCACGATTCGATTGTTGGCCGGGAGCGAAATCCCTGGCACGAACTCATCGCTCCAATCGAACGACGGCGCGATCCGCGCGCCTCCCACGATCGTAAAGAGCCCGCGATAGCCACCGAAGCGCGTGATCGCAGCCGCATACGGATCGTTCGTCAGCGTCGCCCCATTGGCGAGCAACTCGTACTCGTACACGCCGTCCCCGAGACCGAGCGCGTCGAGATCGAGCTCCCACCAGCCCGGAAATGCGGCGCTCGCAGTGAATGGATAGCGCGGCCAACTCGCGGGGTCGAAGCGATCGCGCGCCGCGAGCAATGCCCCGCGCAAGACCAGACTCGCGAGCTCCGGCCCGGGAATGCGCAACAAACCAACGCGACCCGTCGGACGAGGATTCGTGGGCATGCCGTGCTCGTACCAGCTCACACGTTTCGCGTGCGCGCGCGCGAAACAACGTCGAACAAATGACTAGAAGGCGCCGCGCAAGATGGGCGGCCAATGGGTTATCTTTGCGCTCTCGGGTCGCGATGGCGCTCCGAGCGATGAGCCGATAAGCTTCGGGCGAGCGATGAGATACGTCCGGTTTCAGGTGATGTACTCGGGAAAGCTCGGATATCCCGTCGGCATTTTCGGCGCGTGCCACCACTTGCGTCGCGCTGGAGTGCTCTCACCGGAAGACGACCAGCTCTTCGCTGACCTCGATGACTGGTTCGAGCGCGAGATGCCCTCGCCTCCGTTTTACGCCGATGGCAACCAAGCTAAAGCCATCACCTGGTTCAAGAGCACGGCCGAAGCATTGATGCTCGCGTTGGCGCCGCTCCGAGCTCTGCTGGAAAAGCACCGCGTCGAGCATCGCATCATCGAAACCGACTACCCAGGAACGATCATCTATGAGGATGAGTTCCAAGTTGGAGTCGTTGAGCCGAGGTTTCCGGCGTGAGGTCGCGCTATCCACCCGGATCGCCGAACGCGCTTGAATTGTACGGAGCCGACTTCGAGACTTGAACTCGAGACCTGCGGTTTACGAAACCGCTGCTCTACCACTGAGCTAAGTCGGCGTGGGCGCGGGAGAATACGCGGGGCGCGCCCGTAGTCAAGGACTCTCGGGGTTTCGGCCGCGGCGTGTGTCAACGCGGCGACGCGCGGGCATTTCCGCGAGAATTCTCGCGCTGGGATGCTATGGATCGCGGCGACGACGCATTTGGCGCGCAGAAAGGTTCGGCACGGACGATGACTTCGACGATTGCAGGGTTTCGCTTCGCAGCAGTCTCAGCGGGCATCCGCAAGGACGGCCGTGTGGACGTGGCCTTGGCGGTTGCCGATCGTCCGAGCGTGGTCGCCGCGCTCTTCACGCGCAATCTGGTGCGCGCCGCGCCGGTGCTCGTGGCCGAGGAGCGCGTGCGCTCGGGCCTCGCGCGCGCGGTGCTGGTCAACGCGGGCTGCGCCAATGCCTGCACCGGCGAGCCGGGTTTGGTCGCGGCGCGCGCGACGACCGAAGCCGTCGCGCGGGCGCTCGCTTGTCCGCCGGCAGAAGTGCTGCCCGCGTCGACGGGCGTGATCGGCCAGCTGTTGCCGACCGCGAAGATCAACGCGAAAGCCAAGGAGCTCGCCGCGGCCATTACTCCCGAGGGTTATGAGATTTTCGCGCAAGCGATTTGCACCACGGATCGCTGGGTGAAAATCGCGGACGCCGCGATCGAGACCGCGAAGGGCAGCGTGTCCGTCAAAGGCATCGCCAAGGGCGCGGGCATGATTCACCCGGATGTGGGCCCGCCGCAGGCGACGATGCTCGTATTTCTGTTCACGGACGCGGTGATCGCGCGCGAAGAGCTCGAAAAAGCGCTGATCACAGCCGCGGATAAGACGTTCAACGCCGCCAGCGTGGACGGCGATACCAGCACGAACGACAGCGTGATCGCGCTCGCCTCTGGCGCTTCCAACATCCGGCTCACGGCGAGCGAAATCGAGCCGGCGCTCACGAGCGTGTGCGACAAGCTCGCGCGCTCGATGGTCGCCGACGGCGAGGGCGCGAATCACGTCGCGGAAATCAAAGTGCGCGGCCTGGCGAACGCAGCCGACGCAAAGCGCGTCGCGGCCACCGTCGCAACTTCGCTGCTCGTGAAGACCGCGCTGCACGGCAAAGACGCCAATTGGGGTCGCCTATTCGCCGCGGCCGGCCGCGCGGGCGTGCACTTCGACGTGAACCAAGCCAGCATCAGCATCGGCGGCGTGGAGATCGTCAAAAACGGGCTCGCCACCGGGATCGAAGCCGAAAAAGCCGCGTCCGAATTCCTGAAGCAACCAAGCTACGTGATCGAGCTCGTGCTCGGCGCAGGCCCCGGACAATTCAGCTATTTGACGAGCGATCTCGGCCACGGCTACGTAGACGTGAATGCCGATTACCGCTCCTAGCGCGTCGAACTCGGCGCGCGCAAAGCTCGCCGCGCGCGCCGTTCACGCGTTCCGTGCGCTGTTCGTCGCGTTCGCGCTCGTGGCCTGCGAAGCGCCGCGCGGCACGATCGGCGCCGTGATCGCGCAAGACGACCATTCCGGCCGGCTCTTCGTGCGCGCGGTGCCGAAAAATCTCGCGGCCGACAAAGCCGGCGTCAAACGCGGCGACGAAATCCTGCTCATCGACGGCGTCGACGTGCGCGCGATGAACCGCCACCAAGTCCACGCCGCGCTCGCAGGCGACGTCGACGCACCGGTGAAACTCACGCTCGTGCGCGGCGAACAAATCCTGCGCGTGACGGTCAGACGCACCGAAGCGCGCCGGCTGCTCAAACCGCTGCCCGAAACCGAAAATTGAGCGCTCGGCGCGAGCCCGGATTTTTGTTGGGGGGCGTGGGCGCAGGCGCCGCGTCGGACTTCGCGCACGTCGCGGGCAATTCCGCGCTTTGCACCCGCTTTGGCCCGATGACTGCGCACGCCGAGCGGTGATAGCGTAGCGCGGGTGGCGCTGTCGTCGGCCGAGCTTTACGAGCTGTTTCTCTCGCTCTCGGCGGCGCGTTTGGCAGCGGCGAAGCAAGCGCTCGAACTGAAGCAAGTCGCGGAACGCCGCGCCGCGCTCAGCGCCGCGCTCGCGCCGATCGCCGTCGACGCGGGGCTGCTCGGCGCAGAAGGCGTGAGCGCGCTCGCGAGCGCGATCGCGCGCGCCGAAGCCGACGAACCCGCGCGCATCGGCGGCGCGTTGAGCGAGCTCGAGCGCGCGATCCACGCGCTGTCCGTCGCGGATGCGTCGGGCGCGCGCGTGAACGAAACCGAATTGCTGCGAGCCGCGGGCGCGCTGCTCGAAGGCGGCGCGCACGGCTTCACGCTGCTCGACGACGAAGCGCCAGTCAGCGTGGCTCAAAGCACGGCCGCGAGCGCAAGCGACAACGCGGACGACTCGCGTTGGACGCCGGGGCTCGCCGAAGACATGGTCGGCGCGTTCCTCGACGAATGCGTCGAGCGCACCGAAGGGCTCGCCGAGCGCTTGCTCGAGCTCGAACAGCGTGGCACGGACAAGCAGCTCGTGGGCGCGATTTTCCGCGACTTGCACACGCTCAAAGGCTCGAGCGCGTTCGCAGGCTTGACCAAGTTGAACCGCGTTGCGCACCGCGCCGAAGATTTGATCGGTGAATTGCGCGACGGCAAGCGGCCCGCGGATCGCCCGCTGATCGACGTGCTTTTGGCGGCGCTCGACGCGATGCGCGCGATCACCGAGCAAGCGCGCGCCGGCTCCGTGATCGACGTCGATGTCGCGCCGTTGCTCGAGCGCTTAGCGAATCCGAATCGCGCAGCCGCGCTGGCAGAGCCGCACAGGAGCACCCCCAACCAAAAAAGCCAAGCAGAGCAAGCAACGCCTGCCGCAGCGCCGCCACGACCAAGCGACGGCGGCACGCTGCGCATCGAGTTCGACAAAGTCGATCGCTTGCTGAATTTGGTAGGTGAGATCGTGCTCGCGCGAAGCAAGCTTTCCGGCGCGGCCGAAGTGCAAGGCATGGTCGTGCGCGAGGTCGCGCAGCTCCGGAAGAAGCTCAGCGATTCGCGCGCGGCGCCCGCCGCGCTCGCTTCCGGCAGCGACGTGGTCAGCTTGCGCTCGGCATTTTCGCCAGAAAATAGCGCGATTTTGGAGGATCTCGAGCGCACCGAGCGCGTCTTGCGCGAGACCTTCGGCGAGGTCGATTCGGGTCTCGGCGGGCTCGCCATCGCGGTCGGGCAACTGCGCGACACGGTGATGAAGCTGCGCATGGTGCCGATCGCGCGGCTGTTCACCAAATATCAACGCACCGTGCGCGAGCTCAGCCACAAGCTCGGCAAGGAAGTGAACGTCGAACTCGTGGGCGGCGACACCGAGCTCGACAAAGTGCTGGTCGAGCGGCTCGAAGATCCGCTCTTGCATTTGGTGCGCAACGCGGTCGATCACGGCGTGGAGACGCCGGACGTGCGCGCGGCCGCGGGCAAGCCGCGCGAAGGCACGGTGCGACTCTCCGCGAGCCAGCGCGGTGGTCAGATCCTGGTCGAGATTTCGGACGACGGGCGCGGGCTCGATCCCGAAAAATTGCGCCAGAAAGCGGTCGATAAAGCCGTGATCAGCGAAGCCGAAGCCGCCGAGCTCGACGACGCGGCCGCGCTCGATTTGATTTTCCGCGCGGGCTTTTCCACGGCCGAAAAATTGTCGGACGTGTCGGGGCGCGGCGTGGGCATGGACGTCGTGCGAGACGCGATTCAGAAATTGAAGGGCAACGTCGCGCTGCGTTCGGTCGTGGGCGCGGGCACCACGGTCGAGCTCAGCTTGCCGCTCACCTTGGCAATCACCCAGGTTTTGACGGCGCGCGTCGGCGGAGAGCTGTGCGCGATTCCGCTCGACGCGGTGGTCAGCGCGCAAACGCTCGCGCCCGGCGCGCTCGAGCCGCTCGGCACTGGGCAATGTTTGCGCCTCGGCGAGCGCTTGGTGCCGGTGTTCGACTTGGCCGGCGTGCTCGGGCTTGCGGAGAACGTCGCGCTCGGCGAAGTGGACGCGGGCAGCGTCGTGATCGTCACGGTCGGCAATTTCGAGCTCGGTTTGTGCGTGCAGCAAGTGCTCGGCCGGCACGAAGTCGTGATCAAGTCGCTCGGCTCGATGCTCGCCGCGGCGCCGTGCGCGGCCGGCGCGGCGGTGATCGGCGAGCGCATGGTGCTCGTGCTCGATCTGCTCGACATCGCGCAGCGCACCCAAGAGCCGACGCGTTCGCGCGGCGTGGAACACAGAGCCCGCGTCGTGCGCGCCGATCGCGCGCGCGTGCTGGTCGCCGAAGACAGCGATTTGATCCGTGAGGCGATTCGCCGCGAGCTCAGCCAAGCCGGCTTCGAAGTCGTCACCGCGGTGGACGGCGAAGACGCGCTCCGCATCGCCAAAGAGCAGCGCTTCGACGCCGTGTCGAGCGACGTGATGATGCCGCGCAAAGACGGCTACGAGCTCGTGCGCGCGCTGCGCGCCGAAGCCAATTATCGCGATACGCCGATCGTGATGGTCACGAGTAAGGATGCGCGCATCGATGCCGTGCGCGGTTACGACGCGGGCGCGGACGCCTATTTGACCAAACCCGCGGACTCCGAAGAGCTGATCCGCACGCTCGACGCGCTGCTTCAAAAACGGCGCGGCGCGCGCTGAAACCGCACCGGCACGCGTCGCCCCAGGCAAACCCCACAAAAAACCCGGGATTTTCACGCGACAAAGCCGGAAACAGTCGGCCGCGTGCGGCGCCAAATTCCTCTGCTCGCGCCCCTTCCCGTAGGCCGGTTTCATTGCTAGGTTCCGCGCCGTTTCGTGGTCGTAGGGCGAGCGAGTGACGCTCGCCTCGAAAATGTCTTTTGGGGAGATCCCCCGCCCTGGAGTCACGATGAGCAGCTATCTCTTCACGTCCGAATCCGTTACCGAAGGTCATCCGGACAAAGTCTGCGACGCCGTTTCCGATGCCGTGCTCGACGCCGCGCTCGCGGGCGACAAATACAGCCGCGTCGCGTGCGAGACGCTGTGCAAGACGGGCTTCGTCGTGATTGCCGGCGAGATCACGACCAAGAGCAGCATCGACTTCGGCAAGATCGCGCGCAAAACGATCAAAGACATCGGTTACACGAGCTCGGACATCGGCTTCGACGCCGACACCTGCGGCATCCTGATCGCGGTCGAGCCGCAATCGCCGGACATCTCGCAAGGCGTGACCGAAGGACAAGGCTTGTTCAAGGATCAAGGCGCGGGCGACCAAGGCTTGATGTTCGGTTACGCCTGCGACGAAACGCCGGAGTTGATGCCCGCGCCGATCATGTACGCGCACACGCTCTCGAAGACGCTCGCGGCCGTGCGCAAGAAAAACGCGGTCGATTTCCTGCGCCCAGACGGCAAATCGCAGGTCACCGTCGAGTACGAAAACGACGCGCCGAAGCGGATCGAAACCGTCGTCGTCTCGACGCAGCACTCGCCGGACGTGAAGCACAAGGCCTTGAAAGAGGCGATCATGGAACTCGTGATCAAGAAATCTTTGCCCAAGCACTTGCTCGACAACAAGACCAAGTACTTCGTGAACCCGACTGGTCGCTTCGTGGTCGGCGGACCGTGCGGCGACGCGGGCCTCACCGGCCGCAAGATCATCGTCGATACGTACGGCGGCATGGGCCGTCACGGCGGCGGCGCATTCAGCGGCAAAGACCCGTCGAAAGTCGATCGCTCGGCCTGCTACTACGCGCGCTTCGTCGCCAAAAACATCGTCGCGGCCGGCCTCGCCAAGCGTTGTGAGGTTCAGGTCGCCTACGCGATCGGCGTCGCGCAACCGATGGGCGTGTACGTGCACAGCTTCGGCACCGGCAAAGTCGACGACCAAAAACTCGCCGACTACGTGATCAAAAACTTCGACATGCGCCCGCGCGCGCTGATCGAAGAGCTCGATCTCTTGCGCCCGGTTTACCAACCCACGTCGAGCTACGGCCACTTCGGCCGCAGCGAATTCGCCTGGGAAAAGACCGACCGCGCCAAGAAGCTCGCGGCCGATCTCGGCGGCAGCGTGCTCAAATCGGTGAACGGCGCGAAGTCGAACGGCGCCGAAGCCACGCCAGCAGCGGCGAAGAAGCCGCGCGCGAAGGCGCAAGCGCGCGCCTGAGCATGTTCTCCGCAGAACGAAAACTCAGTTCGAGTTCGAACTGAGTTTTCGAGCCCTGCCGGCCACATGCAAAACCCGCTGAGCCCGAGTGCTCGGCGGGTTTCTTTTTTTGTTTGGGGTGCTCCTGTGCGACGCGAAGCGCGCGGAAAAAACCGAGCTCGTCGCGAAACGCGGCACTAGCGGAGCCGCTCCACGTCGACATCGCGCACCGAACGCGCGAGCTCCGCCAGATCACGCGTATCGACGCTCAGCACGAGATCACCGCGCTGAGCCGCCGAAGCGACGACCGTTGCGTCGATCGCGTTCGAACCGCCAGTCTTCGCCAACAGTTCGCCCGCACGTCGAGCAAGCTCGGGTGTGAGCGCTTCGAGCACACCCATGTCCAAAAAATCGCGGTGCGTCCCACGCCACCATTCCGCAACGACCGATGCGGGGATCGTGATCGGTGCGCGCGACAAGCGACAAGCACGAAGCAGCGCCAATGCGCCCGCGTGACGACGCTCGAGCGCAATCAGCACGCCGGTATCGAAGGTGACGCCGCGAGTTGCGCGGCGAGCAGCGGTTCTGCGCGGTTGCCGCTGCTTCACGCGGCCCCGAGTTTCCGGAGCCAGCGCTCGACTTCACGTTCCGAGATCTCGACACCTGAACCTTGTCGCTCGAGTACGCGGTCGCGCGCTTCTTGGCGCGCGGCCTCGTTCACCAGCTCGCTGAGCAGCGCGGAAGCGCTGCGCTTGCTGCGCTTGGCCCGGGCGTCCAAGTAGAGTGCCGCGGTTTCATCCAGGGAAAAGCTGCGTTTGCGAACGGGCATTGGTCATACTCCGTGGTACGAACTCATCGTACCATACGGTAAGACAACACGCGACGCTCCCCGCGGATCGTGGCTACGCGCTAACTCGATTCTTCGTCCAACTCGTCCTCGTCGTCGTCGAGCTCGAGGTAGGGTTCGATTCGCTCGAGGACGTCGAGCGGGCCCACGAAATCGTACTGGGCGCCGTTCACGAACTTGATGCGGTACCAGCGCGACCAATACGAAGTCGTCGCGTTGAACCCCGGAATCCGCGCGATGTCGTGAATTTTTCGCCACGGGACGCGGACGCTGCTTTCGCCTTCGCCAATCTGCACGCCTTCGTCGGTCGCGAAGAGCGGCGGTGTGCTGCGACAGATCAGCCAAATCACGAACGCGGCGCCGACGGCAAGCCCGCACGGCCAGGGCAAGGAACCGGGCGTCGCCGTGCCGCGCACGACGCACGAAATCGCAAAGACCAGCTGCGTGAGAAAGAGACCGCCGATCGCGACGCTGACCGCAACTGCGGTCGTGCGATTCGACTCGGCGTGAAGCGAACTGCGAAACGGGCGGGAGCGGTGATACTGCATGGCAGACAGGAGGCTCAAAAATCTGTGCACACGCCAAGGGTGCCCACCATGAACGACCCTTTGAAACAACGCTGTGGCACGCCGTCCCCGTTCACGTCCGGGCCCTCGCCCATGCTGAACGCTGCGCCGGCGGAGACGGAAATTCCGACGGTCGCGCTCCAGCCCGCGTGCTCGACGGTCCCTTCGACACCGACGAGCGTTGCCATCGCGCCGGCGTTCAAGCCATTGCTACCATCGTCGTTGTGCATGCCGATGTTGACACGGAGAGTGGCGACTTCCGCGCTGCTCGACGCGTTCAAGCCGAACCACGTGTCGTGCGTTTCGACGTGCAGCACGCCTGCTTGCAGATCGTTTTGAGAGCCTGCTTGGATCGAGGCGTAGCCGGCCTTCATATCTCCGCCCCCGCTCGAGTCCCGAACCAAGGCATCGTCGGCAATTTGGACCGCGCCACAACTAAAGTCCGCGGCCCTGGCTTCGGCCACGCGATTGCCGCCATCCTGCCGCGCGGGCTCGAGCGCGTTCGCCAGGTAAGCGTCATAGTCTTTGCGGCTAAACAGATCCACGAGTGACGACGCGCTATTCGCCTCACTGCTGACGGATTCGCTTTGAGCGATGGATGATTGGTTCGGCGGTCCTTGAAGCGAAGGCAGCGCGACGCATGCATCTTGCTCGGCGGAGTCTTCGACGCGGGAAAACTCGCTGGCGACCAGCGTTTGACTGATGGGATCGGGCATATTCGGATTCTCCGCATGGCCGGTCGGCGCGCGCGCTCGCTCAGTTGCGCGATTTTTCAGCCCGGAAGCGCTACGCTCGCTTCATGACCGAATCGACGCGCGCGCTCGCACTCGAGACCTTGGCCGTCCACGCGGGCTACGATCCCGATCCAATTCACGGCGCGGTGATGCCACCGGTGGTGATGGCGAGCACGTTCGCGCAACCCGAACCCGGGAAACCGCTCAAGTACGACTATTCGCGCAGTGGCAACCCGACGCGCGCCGCGCTCGAAGGCGCGCTCGCGGCGCTCGAAGGTGGCACGCGCGGCTTCGCCTTCGCGAGCGGCTGCGCCGCCGCGACCACGCTGCTGCACACGCTGAAGCCGGGCGACCACGTCGTCTCGGGTGACGACGTTTATGGCGGCACATTTCGTTTGTTCGACAAGGTGATGAAGCCGTTCGGGATCGCGGCAAGCTTCGTCGACCTCGGCGAGATCGAGAAACTGAAAGCCGCGATCACGCCGCAAACGCGCTTCATTTGGTTCGAAACACCAACCAACCCTACCCTCAAATTAGCCGACATTTCCGCCATTTCAGCGCTCGGCGCCGAACTCGGCATTCGCGTCGTGGTCGACAACACGTTTGCTTCACCAATCTTGCAGCGCCCGCTCGAGCTCGGCGCGACCGTCGTGTTGCACTCGACCACGAAGTACATCAATGGCCACTCGGACGTCGTGGGCGGCGCGCTCGTCACGAGCGATGCCGAGTTGTGCGAACGCATTCCCTTCCTGCAAAATGCGATCGGCGCTGTGCCGAGCCCGATGGATTGCTACTTGACGATGCGCGGCATCAAGACTTTGCCCGTGCGCATGCGCGCGCACGTCGAATCCGCCAGCGAGCTCGCGCGACGCTTGGCAGCGCATCCCGGTGTCGAGCGCGTCAACTATCCAGGCTTACCGTCGCATCCGCAGCACGCGCTCGCCGCGCGACAAATGCGCGGCCCAGGCGGCATGATCTCACTCGAGCTCGCGAGCGATCTCGCCGGTTCCCGTCGCTTCTTGCAGGCACTCGAAATCTTCGCGCTCGCGGAGAGCCTAGGCGGCGTCGAATCGCTCGCCGAACATCCCGCGTTGATGACGCACGCGTCGATTCCAGCCGCCAATCGCAGCGCGCTCGGCATCAGCGACACGCTCGTGCGGCTCTCGGTCGGACTCGAAAATCTCGAAGATCTGTGGCGCGATCTCGAAGCCGCGTTGGGAGCGGCGGCGCGGACTACACCCGGGACCACATCTAGCTAATGGCTATGTAGGTAGAAGCGCACAAGCTCCGCCAAATCGTCGCGCTCGAATCTGGATCTGTCGCCGGAGCCGCCGATTCGTCGCCGATCGAGCAAAATCCGAACACTGAGAGAGCATGAAGCAAAGTCCGCTCGCCGGCTGCGGTTTACTAGCTTTTCTCGGCATTTTGGCGTGTTCGAGCGGCGGCAGTTCGAGCGCGAACTCGGGCTCGAGCGGCGGCAACACGGCGAGCGGCGCACAGCCGAGCTCGTCGGGCTCGGGCTCAGTTGCCGGCAACTCGAGCAGCGGCGGCGCTTCGAGCACGAACGCCGGGAGCAGCGCGGGCGGCGCTGGCAACTCGAGCAGTGGCGGCACGAGTTCGAACAGCGCAGGCACGAGCGCGAACGCCGGCAGCGCGGGCGCGATGCCGAGCGCGGGCGGCGGACTCGGCACGTTCACCGGCATCGACTTCGGCGCGCCCTCGGACGGCGGCACGGTCACCTTTCAGAACATCGGCAAAGCGGGCTCGTTCCCGAGCGTGTGCGCGCCGACCGACAACATGTGCTGCCGGCAAACCAAGACCATCACCAGCAACCTGCTCACCCCGTGGGATGAAGATCTGATCATGACGCTGCGCGGCCCGCTCGACATCAAGCA
This sequence comes from Polyangiaceae bacterium, assembly GCA_036268695.1. Taxonomy (GTDB): domain Bacteria; phylum Myxococcota_A; class Polyangia; order Polyangiales; family Polyangiaceae; genus PMG-095. The sequence continues at coordinate 34,221 of DATATR010000285.1, forward strand.
GTTCGCGACCTATCAGCCGGTGACCGAGGGCCAACCCGGCAATTGGCAAATGGTCGCGTCCTGGGACGTGCGCACGCCGTCCAGCGCGAAGGGCATCAGCTTCACGGGTGATGCCGCGCCGAACACGTCGTTCAGCGGCATCGTTGGCAGCACTTGTTTGGTCAACGCGGCAACGGACAAAGCGTTCGTCTGCGGTCCGATGAGCAGCCCGTATTGCGCCGCGAACTCGCAAAACAAAAATCTGGGCTGGGCTGGCTCGAAGATGTTCGTGTTTTTGGCTTCGATGCCGCACGTCGGTTCGGACGGGATCACGACCGCACAAAACTGCAGCCCAGTGACCAACGGCTGGCACGACGCGCCGTGGATCGGCTTGAGCGTCGGCGAGCTGATCCGCGCGGGCGCGTTCAGCTCGTGTCAATGCTACGAAGTGACTCAATATCACGGCGACGGTTGCGGTCAGATCAACGCGCTCGAAGTGATCAACGACAACGACACCACGGGCAACTACAAGAACCTCGAGATCTTCAGTTCGAACTTCTTCGGCTACGCCGGCGACTTCGGCGGACCGTGCGGCACCAACACATGCGACACGACGGGCATCCCCGCCAGCGTCGATTTGATCAGCGGCAAAATGGCCGCAGCGTCCGGCGCGCTCGGTTCGGGCGATCCAATCAAGAGCCCAAACGGCTTTTTGCGCCGGCCCACGAGCGGCTATCGCTACTTCATCCTCTTACTCGACGTGAGCTCGCGCACCGTTCAATACGCCGAAATACATCCGAGCAACGTGCCGGCCGGATTGGGCGCGCTCTTGCCGAGTCTGCCGAGTCAAATTCCCCAGAGCACGATCGACAGCGTGATCCAATTGCGTTTGCCGCACTGAGGGGTCACGATCGATGAATGCCCGAGCTCGAGCCTCCGTGTAACGACGTTCTCTCGCTGATCGGCAACACGCCACTCGTGCGCGTCCAGCGCATCGATACAGGACCGTGCGAGCTTTATTTGAAGCTCGAAAATCAAAATCCCGGCGGCTCGATCAAAGATCGCATTGGGCTGTCGATGATCGAGGCCGCCGAAAAAAGCGGCGCGGTTCGCCCTGGCGCGACGCTCGTCGAAGCCACCGCGGGCAATACCGGACTCGGGCTCGCGCTCGTCGCTGCGCAGAAGGGCTACAAGCTCGTGCTCGTCATCCCCGACAAGATGAGCCAGGAAAAAGTGTACCATTTGCGCGCGCTCGGCGCGGAAGTGCGCCTGACGCGCTCGGATGTCGGCAAGGGGCACCCCGAATATTATCAAGACTACGCCGATCGCATCGCGAAGGAGCTCGGCGCCTACTACGTGAACCAGTTCGCGAATCCGGCGAACCCGCTCGCGCACGAAACCACGACCGCGCCGGAAATCTGGACGCAAATGGACGGGAAGCTCGACGCGGTAGTGTGCGGCGTCGGATCGGGCGGAACGCTCACGGGCATGAGCCGTTACTTTGCCCGCGTTGCGCCGCAAGTGGAGCTCGTGCTCGCGGATCCCAAAGGCTCGATTTTGGCGGACTACGTCGCGACTGGCAAAGTTGGCACTGCCGGATCCTGGCTCGTCGAGGGCGTCGGCGAGGACTTCGTGCCTTCGATTTGCGATCTCTCGCGGGTGCACAAAGCCTACTCGGTGAGCGACGAAGAAAGCTTCGTCAGTGCGCGCCTGTTGCTCAAAGAGGAAGCGATCTTCGCCGGGTCTTCGTCGGGCACGTTGCTCGCGGCGGCGCTGCGTTATTGCCGCGAGCAGAGCGAACCGAAACGCGTGGTCAGCTTGGTCTGCGACAGCGGCGGTAAGTACCTATCGAAAATGTTCAACGACTATTGGATGCGCGATCAGGGCTTTTTGCCGAGCAATGCCTACGGCGATCTACGCGACCTGATCTCGCGTCGCGCGGAGACTGGCGCGGTCGTCTCCGTCGCCCCGAGTGACACGCTGCTCATCGCCTACTCGCGCATGCGCCTCTACGATATCTCGCAGCTCCCGGTCTTGAAGGACGGCGAAATCGTCGGCCTGATCGATGAATCCGATCTCCTGCTCGGCGTCGAGCGCGACACCGCTGCCTTTCGCCGCCCAGTGAGCGAATTCATGAGCACCAAGCTCGTCACCGTCGACGCCCACGCCTCACTCGAATCCCTCTTCCCCCTCTTCGACCAAGGCCTAGTCCCGATCGTTCGCGAATCCGAGCACTTCTCCGGCCTCATCACCCGAGTCGACGTCTTGAATCATTTGCGACGGAAGCTGAGTTGATTCGACGCGCGCGGCAGCGATCTCGATCAGCTCGCTGGCTCGACGCAACAGTTCGATCGCCGGCTGTTTCAAGAAAATGCTCCAAGCGCATGCGCGTGAATCCGGTCCGCGATCGACGAGGCCTCTCCGCTCGAGCCCGCACATGACGCGCGAAACCGCGTAGCGCTCCTGCGCGATTCGCGCAGCAATCTCGTTCTGATTCACGCCATCCTCGATCTCCAAGCCCAACTCACGCAACGCGTCGAGAACGAGCCACTCGGAAAACGAAAGACCAATGGCGGCAAGAGCAGCGTCGACCTCCCGATGCCATCGCATCGATGCACGCCACGCGCCTTTCGCCGTGCTGTCCGAGAGCCCTCCTTGATGCTGCGCTCCAACGCAAAGTCGTCCTCGTCTTCGTCTTCGTGCGCGTCGTCCTCGTAGCCGTCTTTTTCGCCCAGCATGGCGCTGTCCATTCGGTCCGCATCCAGTACTGTTTTCGTCTTTTCGACCGCCGCGGTGAGGGCTATCTCGATTCCGAATTCTAGTT
>DATATR010000286.1:0-17655 GCA_036268695.1 Polyangiaceae bacterium
AGGTTGCCCGCGTACGTGCCCCAAGCGCAACCCGTGCCGTCGTCGTGACAGTGATGCGCGGTGTGATTGCCGAGCTCGTTGCCGTCTTTCGCGGCTTGTGTCCAGGTCGCGCTCGTCGGGTTGTTGTTGCTCACGAGGTAAAACGTGAGCGGCACTCCGGGCGCGTGCAGCGCCGCGTAGTTCGAGATCTGTGAGGAGAGCGCGTCGTCGAAGGTGAACGTCACAGCCGACTTGAAGCCCGCCCAATTGAGCACGCTCAGATTGCCAGCCGTGCCAGCGGGTTTCGCCACGTTGTTGGTCGGCGGGATCGGCATGCCCGAGCGTTCGGGCGCGGTGGTGTTGCCGCTGCCGCCTTGTCCCGAACCGGCGCTGCCCGTCGTGCCGGCGCTCGGTCCACTGCCGCCCGTGCTCATGCCGGCGACGCCGCTGTTCCCGCCATTCGAGCCGCCCGCGCCGGGAGTTCCGCCATTCGAGCTCCCGCTCGTGCCGAACGAGCCGCCGAAGCCGCTGCCGCCGAGACCAGTTCCAGATCCGCCGCTCGAGTTGCCGAAACCAGCCGAGCCCGCGCTGCCGTTCGACGATCCGCCCGCGCTGATCGAGCCGGCCGCGCTGACCGAGCCAGCCGCGCTCGTGCCCGTGCCGGCCACGTTGCTCGCGCTGCCGCCGGCGTTCGAGCCGCCGCTCGCGCTTCCGGCGAAGGAGCCGTTCCTCGAACCGGAAGTGCCGTTCACGGCGCTGTCGTCCGAGCCGCCGCTCGAACAAGCTACGAGCGAACCGACGAACAAGGAAACCAACCAACCCAATCTGGACGCGTGGCGCATGGATTCCTACATTCCCGGAACTGCCCGAACTGATCTCCGGAGCGCTTCGGTTCGGCGAGCGCGCTTCGCGCTGACGGCAGAACCAGCAATTTGGCTTCCTTTTGGATTGGGTTGGGTTGCCTGGTGCGGCTCAGCCGGCGTTCGAAAAGCGATGCAGCATGCGGTGGCGATAAACCTCGCCGGCGCGCAAAATCACTTGCTCGCGCCAGGCCGGGACGTTGATCGCGTATGGGAACTTCTGGGACTCGAGGCAAAAGCCGGCATAGCGCTCGTAGCGCGCGCCTTTGCCGCGTTCGCTGCCGTCGAGGAACGAGCCGCAATAAAACTGGAGCCCGGGCTGATCGGTTTCGAGACTCATCATGCGGCCGGATTTTTGATCGCGCACTCGCGCCGCTTCACGCAATTCGCCTGGCGTGCCGAATAGCACGTAGTTGTGATCGTAACCCGCAGGGGTGTAAAGCTCGGCGAGATCGCGACCGATGGCTTTGAAATCAGAGAAATCGAGCGCTGTGCCAGCGGTCGGCTCGATCCGCGCCGGATCGCCGTCCGCGACGCTGAACGAGTTCGCGCGGAGCAAAAGCTCGTGATCGAGCGTCGAGCCCGCGTCGTGCCCTCTGAGGTTGAAGTAGCTGTGATGCGCCAAGTTGACGATCGTCGTGCTACTGCTCTCCGCCTGCATCTCGATCCGAAATTCGTTTTCGTGTGAGAGTTGGTACTGGACGCGAACGGCGAGCTCCCCCGGGTAGCCTGCTTCGCCGTCTGCCGACACGTACGCGAGCTCGAGCGCGGGGCCGTCGGCCAAAAGGCTCGGCTTCGCCGTCCAGACGACTTGGTTGAAGCCTAGAAGACCGCCGTGCAAGTGATTCGCGCCGTCGTTTTGAGCGAGCGTGTAGGCTTTGCCTTCGAGCTCGAAGCGCGCGTTGCGAATGCGATTCGCGACGCGCCCGACGATGCCACCGAAGTACGCCCGACTTGCGACGTACTGTTCCAGCGTGTCGAGCCCGAGCACCACATCCGCAAGCTTGCCCGTGCGATCCGGCAGATGAAGCTCGGTGACCGTCGCGCCGTAGTTCGTTACTTTTAGGATCGAGCCACGGCCGTTGGTCAGCGTGAACAGCGAAACGTCGCGCTCAGCGAGATTGCCGAAGCTCGTTTCTGCGATCGAACCGGCCTCCGCGCGGAGCTTCATTGCTAGCTCGTAGCATCGATCGCACCGGCAGTATTCGGCTAAAATCACGGCTCTGTCGCGTCGCGACTACTCGCGCCAGGCGCGGACCAGCGCGCGATCTTGACGTCCGGCGCGTGCTTCGCGCACCGTGGTCCGTCGATGGTCGATCTCGAGCAACTCGAAACGCGTTTCGTCGAGCGCTACGGCGCGCGGCCGCGGATTTTTTCCGCGCCCGGTCGCGTGAACCTGATCGGCGAGCACACCGATTACAACGAAGGCTTCGTGTTGCCGCTCGCGATCGAACGGCGCACCTTCGTCGCCGCCTCGCCGCGCAGCGACGGCCGCATCTCGGCCTTTTCCGAGCACGCCGAAAGCGCGATCGAGTTCGAGCTGGCGTCGCCTGGAGCAAAACGCCAAGGCTCCTGGCGGAACTACGTCGAAGGCACAGCGCAAGCGCTGCTGAACGCGGGCTTCGCCGTCGAAGGCGCGAATTTGCTGATCGCAAGTGACGTGCCGGCGGGCGCCGGGCTATCCGCTTCCGCGGCGCTCGAACTCGCGATCGGGCTCGCGTTGGTTTGCCTGGCCGGAAACCCGAGCCCGGATCGCGTGAAGCTCGCGCTCGCCGGGCAAGCCGCGGAGCACACTTACGTGGGCACGCTGTGCGGGATCATGGATCAGTATGTGGTCGCGCTCGGTCAGGCCGAGCACGCGCTGTTGATCGATTGCCGTTCGCTCGAGTTCAGCGTGGTTCCATTCGAGCTCGGCAGTGCTTGTCTCTTGATCTGCGACACGCGGGTAAAACACGAGCTTTCGTCGTCCGCCTACAACGAGCGACGGCAACAGTGCGAAATCGGAGTGTCGCTGCTCGCGCGCTCGCTGCCGCACGTGCGCGCGCTGCGTGACGTGAGCCTGGCCGAGCTCGAACGCGCGGCGGCGCAATTGCCGCCGCTGATCGCTAGGCGCTGCCGCCACGTGGTCGGCGAGAACGCGCGCACGCTCGAAGCCGCCGAGTTGCTCGAAGCCGGGCGCCTTGTAGAGCTCGGCAAGTTGATGTGCGCCTCGCACGCCTCACTGCGCGACGACTACGAGGTGAGCTGCGCCGAGCTCGACGAATGCGTCGCGGCGGCGAGCGAAGAATCCGGCGTGTACGGCTCACGCATGACGGGCGGCGGCTTCGGCGGCTGCACGGTGACGCTGCTCGAACGAGCCGCGCTCGAGCGCGTGCAGACTGCAATCACGCGGCGCTTCACGGCGCGCTTCGGCAAAGCGCCGGAGTTTCTCGTCACCGGGGCCAGCGCCGGCGCGCGCGAGGCTTAAAAATACTTCGCTCTGATTGCAGCCCGAATTTCGTGCGATTCTGCGCGCCATGCGCCAAGTCTGGATCACCAAAGCAGGTCCCCCGAGCGTGCTCGTCGTCAAAGAGGCGAAAGACCCCGAAGCGAGCGCGGGCGAAGTGCGCGTGCGCGTGCGGGCGAGCGGCATCAACTTCGCGGATTTGATGGCGCGCGTCGGCTTGTATCCCGACGCGCCGAAGTTGCCGTGCGTGGTGGGCTACGAAATCTCCGGCGTGGTCGATCAAGTGGGCTCCGGCGTCACTGACTTGGCCGTGGGTGATCGCGTGGTCGCGATGTGCCGTTTCGGCGGCTACAGCGACGTCGTGGTGCTGCCGCGGCTGCAAGTGTTTCGCATGCCCGAGCGCATGAGCTTCGAAGAAGCCGCGGCGTTTCCCGTGGTCTACGGCACGGCGCACAACATGATGCTCTTCACCGGCAATCTCCGGCCGAAATCGACGATTTTGATTCACTCGGCGGCTGGTGGCGTCGGGCTCGCGGCGATTCAAATTGCCAAGACGCGAGCGTGCACGATCCTCGGCGTGGCGTCGGCTTCGAAGCATGAATTTTTGAAGCAGCAAGGCGCTACACACACGCTCGACTCGAACGGCGACTATGCCAAAGAAGCGCGGCGCATCGTTGGCGATCGCGGTGTCGATTTGATTTTGGATCCCGTGGGCGGCAAATCTTGGTCCGAGGGCTACGACCTACTCGCGCCGTGCGGGCGGTTGGTTTTTTTCGGGTTGTCCGCGGCCGTCTCGGGTCAAACGCGGAGCCTGCTGCACGCCGCGACGCAGCTGTTCTTTTCGGCCAAAAAATGGGGTCCGATGCAGCTGATGGGCGACAACAAAACCATCGGCGGCACGAACATGGCCCACTTGTTCAATCGCCCGGATTTGCTCGAGCCGCAGTTCAAGTCCCTGCTCGAAATGTACGAACGCGGCGAGCTCGCGCCGCACGTCGATCGCAGCTTTCGCTTCGACGAAGCCGCGGCGGCGCACGAATACATTCACGAACGCAAAGCGAAAGGCAAAGTGCTGCTCGTGCCGTGAGTCAAGGCAGCGTCGCCGGGCAACACGCCGAGCAATCGTAGACACTCACCGTCGGTAGGCCCATGCATTCGGTCGTGCCGCAGTTCATGCCGCCGAGCGAGCCGCAGCTCGGCTGACAGCCGCCGTCGATGTCGATTGAATTGGGCGGGTCGCACTTCGTGCTGTCCCCGACGGGTTTGCTGTCATCCGGCGCGTAGTAAAGCGCATCGATCGCGACGCCGTCGACGCAATTGGCGATCGTGAATTGGTGCGGGCCGGCGCTGAGCGTCTGCGGCAGCGGCGTGCCGTAGTCGATGTTGTCGTGGAATTGATCCCAAAACCAGATATTGCCGGTCGTGATGCGCCATTTGATCCACGCGCCGCCGTCGACCTGAAACCAAAAGCGATTGACCGACAAATCAGCGGCTTGGATCCGCGCCCAAATCAAGTACGTGCCATCGCTGTCGGCTTCGGCGTCGTAGGTCGCGCGCGCGGGGCCGGGCTCGGTGCCGTCCGAGGCGATGCCGACTTGCGGCGTGATGAAGCGGCCGCCCGAAGCGGTGCTGTCGTCTTCGATCATGAAGCCGCCGCTCAGCGTGCCGCTCTCGGCTTCGATGTAACGACCTTCGCTCGCGGCGTCGCGCGAGAGCGAGCCGATGGTCGTCACGCGCGGATTGCACGCGAGCGCGCCATTCAACGTGACCAGCGCGACGCACGCGCGTCTTCTGCCAACCACGAGCGGCATGGCCCGGCATCGTGCACCGGCGCGGCGAGCCGCGCAATCGGCTACGCGTGGAGACAATGCCGCGCGACGAAACGGCGCAGCGTCGAGCCGCGTCTTCGTCGTCGTGGCGCGCGGCGCGAGTCGATGGCCTTCCTGCAATTTGATTTGGGTCATCGGGAAATTGTCGCTCGTACGTTTCGAGCACTTCGCGGAGCGCTATCGCGTCGTTCTGATCCATCCGGGAGTCGCGCTTTTCGACGAGGGTTTTCGCGGTGGACGCAGCGTCGCGGCGCTGGGCGACGAACCCCACATGCGGGTAGGAGCAGAGCGCACAGTGGACGGCTCACGAATTTGCAAGCACGAGAATTTTCTTCAACCGTGTGGGTGATTCGCGCGCTGGTGCTCGTTGAATCGAGAAACATCGAGTTTCGGAGCGAATCAGTGAGCAAAGCAGGCGCGTGCGGCTATTGCGCAGCGGAGAAAACGACAGATGGTCAATCGAGCTCGCGTCACCCGCACCGCACTGGGTGTCTCTCTATTTCTGTTCGGCGGCGCTCTGATTCCGGCGTGTGGATCGAGCTCGAGCTCGGGTCCAAATATCGCTGCAGGCGCAGCGAATTCGAGCTCGGGCAGCGCGGGCTCGGTGAACGGCGCGGCGGGCAGCGCCGTCGCGAGCGGCGGGCAGGGCAACGCGGGAAGTGCGAGCGGCGGCCAAAGCGCGAGCGCTGGAACGTCGAGCGGAGTCGCGGGCAGCGTCGCGAATGGCGGCAATTCGAGTTCCGGTAGCGCGAATGGCGGCAATGCGAATGGGGGCGCGTCGAGCGCCGGCAACTCGGGCAGCGCGGGCTCGGCTGGATCGCCGATGATGACTCATCCGGGTCAATGTATTTATCCGCCGCAAGCTTCGGAGCGCAAAGCGCCGCCGTTCACGCTGCCCGCACCGCAAAATCCGGCCGGTTTGGTTTTGCGCTTGATGAACAATTGTCCGCAAGACCTGTGGGTACACGCGAACGGCATTCCGAACGGCGTGGTCGAGCTCGCGGGCAAGCAGGCCGGACAAGCTCCGACCGAACAAGTCTACGATTGGCCGGGGCTTTCCGGGCGCATGTCGGTGAACGAAGGCAGCGCGAACGGTTACAACGTCAACTTCATCGAGATGAACGCCAACAAGCAAGCCTTGAACGTGAATCTCTCGAACGTGGATTGGGTGGGGTTGCCCGTGGAAGTCAGAGGCAACGACCCTTCGAAGTGTTTGACCGCGTGCTACACGCCGCTCGCGCAAATGATGAATGGCTGCCCACAGCAGCTGCTCGATACGACTCATCACGTCTGCCAAGCGCCGAAGGATTGGTGCGCGAACGCGAACAATGCCCAAGATCCGCTGTGCACCGCGCTCGACGCAGCCGGCGCCGCGGTGATCGCCAATGACCCGAAATGCAAGGCCGGCGGTAGTATCGACGCCGCGGGCACGGGCTGGAAAATTTACGGCTGCGCGGGCAACAACAACGAAAACTTCTGGGATCAAAATCCGTACTGCTGCGCCGAAGTCAATCGCGGCTATTTGTCGGACGTGAACGATCCCGCCAAAGACGAGACGCAGAACTGTAACTACTATAAGACGATGCCGTTCAGCACGTACTCCGCCTACGCGCAGACGGTATGTCCATTCGTCTACTCCTTCGCCTACGACGACGTGAACAACCAAAGCGGTTTTCAATCGTGCCAAGGTGCGACCGAAATGGACGTCACGTGGTGCCCGGGCGATCCGTGACGAGCTTGCGGCGGGTCGGGCGCGCCTAAACGCTCGAGCTATGCGCGATTTTCGCGAGTTCGCCGAGCACGCTCAGGAGCTCGGTGTGCGTGAAGGGTTTTCGCAAGTGCATCTGAAATCCCGCGTCGAGCGCGCGCTTCTTGTCTTCTAGGTAAGCGTAAGCGGTGAGCGCGAGCGCTGGTGTGCCGCGCAGCCCGAGCGTCTGTCGCACCGCGCGCATGAACGCGTGCCCGTCCATGCCCGGCAGGCCCACGTCCGAGACAATCACGTCGACTTGGTTTTGACCGAGGACGCGCAGCGCTTCTTCGGCATTGCGCGCGCTCGTGACATTCACACCCCAATCTGCGAGGATCGCGCTCACGACTTCGCGCGAATCGAGATCGTCTTCGACCAAGAGCAAGCGCAGGCCGCGGAGCTCGGGTTCGGGCGCGCCGTCGCTAGGCGCTGGCTCTTTCGTCGCTTGCGCGGACGCCGCGATCGGCAAAATGACCGTGAACGTCGCGCCGCGGCCTTCGCCTCGGCTCTCGACTTGAACCTCGCCACCCTGGAGTTCGACGAGTTGCTTCGTGATCGCGAGCCCGAGTCCGAGTCCGCCGTTGCTGCGGTGCATCGAGCCATCTTCTTGTGAAAAACGCTCGAACAGGTGCGGAAGGAAATCGCGCTTGATGCCGGCGCCGGAATCCGAAACCACGATTTGAAGCTCTCGCCCGACGCGCTTCAGCTGCAAGCTGACGCGGCCGTTTCGTGGCGTGAATTTGACCGCGTTGCCGAGCAGGTTCCACACGATTTGCTGCAGCCGGCCCGGATCGGCCATGACCAGCCCCGCTTCGCGATCGACGGCGGACACGAGATCGATGCCTTTGGCGCTGGCTGAGGGGCGCACGGTGTCGAGCGCGCCCTCGACGGGTTCGGTGGGATCGATCACGCGCGAGTCGAGCCGCATTTTGCCCGAAACGATCCGCGACAGATCGATCAAGTCGTCGACCAAGCGGGCTTGTGCGAGCGCATTGCGTTCGATCGATTCGAGCGCGCGCGCGAGCTTCTCCGGGGGCAGACCGCCGCCTTTGAGTAAATGTGCCCAACCCAAAATCGCATTCAGCGGCGTGCGCAATTCATGCGATACGGTGGCCAAGAATTCATCCTTCATCTTGGCAGTGCGGAGCGCGTCCTCGTGCAAGAGCCGCCGATCGTGGACGTCGGTGCAGGTTCCCATCCAGGCGAGCACGCTGCCCGTGTCGTCGCACAGCGCGACGGCGCGCATCAAAAACCAGCGCTGCTCGCCGTCTGCGCGGCGCAAGCGCGCTTCGAGCTCGAACGGCTGCTTGCTCTCGACTGATTTTTTCCAATCGCCGAACACCTGCTCGACCGAGTCCGGCGCGTACAACGCGCGCCAACCTTCGGCGTTCGGATCGTCGTAGGCATACCCGCTGTATTCTCGCCAGCGCCGGTTGCGGAATGTGCACTTGCCGTCCGCGCCGGAAATCCAACACAGCTGCGGCATGGTCTCGACCAGCGAGCGAAATTGCTCTTCGCTCATCAGCGCGCGACGCTGTGCTTCGCGTTCGCGCTCGGCCAGGAGCTGATGAGCTTTTTCCAGCTCGAGGTGCGTTGCTTCGAGCTGTCGCGCGCGTCCGTTCGAAAGCCGCGCGGCGTCTGCGAACGCGACGGCTCGAGGCACCAGCGGCACGATCAACACCGCGGTCGCCACCGACGCCGTTGCGGTCACGATCCGCACGCCGGCGTCGGCCCAATAAATCGGATGCCACACCGTTACTACGTCGAAGAAATGCGTCAGCCCGCAGGAGAGGATGAAGGTTCCGAATGCGAGATACACCCAGGCAAAGGGAATGTTTTCGATCCGACGCACCAACACCGCAAGCGTCGTGGCGATCGAAGCGTACGCAACGCCGATCAGCAGGTTCGACGACACCTGCGTCCAAATCATCGCCGGCGACCACAGGTAGCAGTGACCGTGCGGCATGAAGCCTTGACCGAATATCCGCTCGAGCCATTCCCACATTGGTGCTTCTCCCGCTCGCTCCTTGTGAAGCAGGCAGTTTCAACCTTCGAGGCTACGCGGGCTCACTCGAACGCGGAAGTGCGCCTGAAATTTGCAAGCTTTTCCGATGAAACGACCGTCGCCTGACGCGCAAACGCCGCGTTTTGCTGCTTGACCCAGATGCCGAAATCCCGTGCTCAATGTCGTGCGGCAGACCAAACGCAACACGACCGAGCGCAGTTCCAATACGATCGGTTTGAACTTGGGTGGTCGCGAGAGCCGCTCCCGGAAAAGGACGCAGAGCTCGAAGCCTTCTGAGTTCAGATGCTGATCTTGCTGACGCGCCGCGCGCTGAGCCAAATCATCAGCACCGCGAACACGAGCAACGCCAGCACGTGCGGTACGAGCTCGAGCGGTCCAGCGTCCCGCAGCACGATGCCGCGCATGATCGCGACCATGTGCGTCGTCGGCAGGATCTGACCGATGGCTTGTAGGATCAGCGGCATGCCGTTGAGCGGGAACAAGTAACCCGACAAGAATATCGAGGGCAGAAACAGCATTTGCACTTTCTGCTGGGCTTCTTGTTGGGTGTTTGCCGTGGTCGAAATATAGAGGCCGAGCGCGAGCAATGCGCCCAAATAGATGATCATGATCCCGAACAAAAACAGCAAATCGCCGCGAATTGGCACGCTGAACCCGAAGCGCATCACGGCCAGGATCAGCGCCGTATCCGCCAGCCCCACGAACAAATAAGGCACGACCTTACCGAGCATCAGCCCGACCGGGTTCACCGGGGTGACGAGCAGCTGCTCCATCGTGCCCTTTTCGCGCTCGCGCACGATCGAGCCGGCCGCGAGCATGACCGCAATCATTTGTAAAATCACCGCGACGAGGCCCGGGATGATGAAGTTCGCGGTGCGGCCTTCCGGATTGAACAAGATGATCGGTTGCGCGGCGAGCGGCACCCCCGCGCGCGGATCCCGCGCGACGAGCTCGAGATTCTGATTCGCGATCACGCCGTTGGCCGCCGCGAGCGCACCCGAGCTCACGATCGAATCCGAGCCGTCGATCAGAACCAGGATCTTTGCGGCCGCGCCGCGCACGCGGCGATCGTGGAAATCCGGCGGGATCACGATGCCCACGCCGGCGCGCCCGGCGATGATCTCGGTGCGCGCGACGAGCGGATTCGAGGTCACCGCCTTGATCGCGAATGTTTTGGTCGCACGCAGTTGATCCATCAACTCGCGTGATTGCACCGAGCGATCTTGATCGACGACCACGGTCGGCACATCGTGCACGGTTTGATCGATGAAACCGTACATGGTGAGCTGCATCAGCGGCATCATCACCGCCAAAAACAAGACTCCGCGGTTTCGCCGAATGTGCAAGATTTCCTTGCGGAAGATAGCCAAAAACGAGCTCAGCATCAGGCTGTCCCCGCGCGGCGCGCGGCCGCTGCTTGTTCGGTGAGCGTGACGAACACGTCTTCGAGCGAAGGCGCGATTTCGCGCAAATACGCGCCAGAAAAGCCAGATTTTTCCAGGCGATCGGTGAGCTCTGCATCCGACACGTTGCGCTCGATCAGTGCGTGCACGGCTTGGCCGAAGATGGTCGCTCCTTTGCAAAATGGCTCGCGCTGTAGCCATGAAAGCGCGCGCGCGGTGCCGTGCGTCTCGATCTCGAGTCGCCGCGCATCGGGTGGATTCACCGCGGGCAGCGATTTCAAATAATCCGGCGTGCCAGTCACGAGCAGCTTCGAAAGATAGATGTAGCCGACTTCGCCGCAGCGCTCCGCTTCGTCCATGTAATGCGTGGTGACGAGCAGCGTGATGCCCTCGGCGGCGAGTCGAAACAAGAGATCCCACAGCTCGCGCCGCGCGACTGGGTCGATGCCCGCCGTCGGTTCGTCCAAAAACACCACCCGTGGCTCGTGCATCAACGCAGCGCCGAGCGCGAGCCGTTGCTTCCAGCCACCCGAGAGGTTCCCGGCCAAGCGATTCACGTACGGGCCGATGTGCGTGAGCTCGATCGCGGCATCGCGCCGGAGTCTGCGTTTCGTTTTCGGGATGTTGTAGATTTCAGCGTAAAAATCCAGGTTTTCGCTGACCGTGAGATCCTCGTACAAGGAGAATTTTTGGCTCATGTAGCCGATCTGTTGGCGAATCGCTTCGCCCTGTTCGACGACATCGAGCCCGAGCACACTGGCTTTGCCTTCGCTCGGCGCGAGCAAGCCGCACAGGATGCGAATCAGCGTCGATTTGCCGGAGCCGTTCGGCCCGAGCAGGCCGTAAACCATGCCGCGCGCGACCGTGAGATGCACACCGCTCAGCGCCAGCACGTCGCCGAAGCGTCGCGACAGGTTGTCGACTTCGATCACGATTTCGGCGTTCGCCGTCACTTCGGCACCTGAATGAACGCGGCCATGCCCGCGCGCAGTTGATCGAACCCGCTGCGAAGCCCAACTCGCGTGGCGAAGACCTGATCGGCGCGCTCGTCTGCGGTCTGCAGGTTGCGCGGGGAATATTCCCCGACGTCATTGATGTGCTCGACCACGCCTTGAAAAGTTTGGTCTGGAAACGAGTCGACCGAAATCGGCACGCTTTGCCCGATTTTGATTTTGCCGAGCAGTGTTTCGGGCACGTAGATCCGGACGAAGAGTTGCTTTTCCTCGAGCAAGATCGCGGCCGGCGCGTTCGCTGCCAAGATGTCTCCCGGCCGCAGATCGAGCGCTTCGACGCGCGCGGGAAGCGGCGCGCGGATCGTCAGCTCGTCGATCATGCTTTGAATTTGATCGACCCGGCCTTGCGCGCCTTCGACTTCGGCTCGCGCCGCTTTCAAATCCTCGTCGCGCGTGCCGGCGGCGACCAATTTGGCCGACGCTGTCTGCTCCATTTCCTTTGCCGCTGCTTGCGCGACTTCGGTGCGCCGCGAACCATTCTTGAGCTCTTCGAGTTGATGCTTCAGTGCGTCGCGCAGCGCGAGCGCGCCTTTGAGTTCCATGTCCGCGTTGTCGACGTCCGCTCGAGCGGCCGCGCCCGTGCGATCCAATTCGTGCAGCCGTTCGGCGTCCTTCTGCGCTTTTTCGACCGCGACCTCTTGCACGGCTAGGCGCGCTTCGGCCGCGCCCACTTCTTCCGGACGCGAGCCGGCGACCGCTTGATCCAAAGCTGCTTTCGCCGTGAGCGCGCGCGCTCGGGCTTCGGCGAGCTCCTCTGGTCGCGCGCCTTTCTCGAGCTTTTCGAGGTTGGCTTGCCACTCGACGACCTGCGCTTGGGCCTGCTCGAGCTGGGCCGGGAAATCGCCCGCTTCGAGTGTGATCAGCGCTTGGCCCGCGCTGACGCTGTCGCCTTCACGCACCAGGACCCCCTTGACGCGACCGCCGGCGCGCGAGCCGACCGAAATCGTGCGCGCTTCGACCGTTCCGCTCCATTCATAGGGCTTGCGTTCGAGGTAAATGCGATAGCCGCCGTAGCTCAGGCCGAGCACAGCGGCGATGATGAGCAAGCCGCGTCGCGATTTGTTCGGTTTCGGTGTCTCTTCGCTCATCGATCCGTGCGCATTTTCGGGTTGGGATTATGGAGCTGTTACTTCGAAATTCGTGGGCGCGCAGTAAAGAAGTGTTCACTTCTTGCGAAGTTTTTTGGGCAGGATTTCTGGGCCGCAAAACAGCTCGACCAAGCCGGCGATGAGCTCGTCCGCCGGCAGACTGTCCGCCGATTTCATCAACGCCTCGAACATGATCAGGTTCTGCAACGTGCCCATCCAAATTCGCGCGGCGACGCGCGGATCGCGTGGCCGAATGCGGCCGGCCTTGATCTGTGTGTCAAAAAACTCGGTCAAGACGCGCAGCGTTTTCACTACGCGAGCGGGCGGCCGTTCGCGTTCGGTCACGGCCGGATTCGACATTTTCATGATCAAGAGCGGGAAAATCTTGCGCCCGCTCGCGACGATCGCGTGCGCCAACGCGAGTAGCGTTTCGTGGATGTCGAGCTCGGTCGGATGACCTCGAGCCGGCAAGCGGTCTTCCAAAATACGAGCCCATTCGAGCTCGCTTTCGGTTTCCATCGCAGCGATGAAGAGGGCATGCTTGGTCGGAAAACGCCGAAATACCGTGGCTTCGCCCACGCCGCAGCGGGCGGCTACTTCTTCGACCGTAGCCGTGATGCCCTTATCCAAAAAAATAGCGCGCGCCGCCGCCAACACTTCGTCGTCGGTGATGCTCTGCGGCCGAGCCATTACGGAGCTAATACTCCGTAATAGGCTCGAACACAATCAAGTCGAGGTTCTCCTACCCGGGCGCACAAGCGCGAACGAGCGATCCTCGACCTCATCGGGCTTGGAATTGCTGGTGCTCGCGGCGAAAGCGCCGAAATGCATGGCCGCCGTCGGCCCTGGCGTCATGTCTTTGACGCGCGCGATGGCCCAACCGTTGCGCTCTGGTACGGAACACCCGGCGATTTTCGCCAAGGTGCGAGGACGTGAGTGAGCTGACGAGCAGCGTGACCAAATGTGTCGCGCTTTGCGATCGACGCGTTGAAGAGCGCGTACTTTGCAGGGAGAAGAGCTTGACGGAAATCGCCGGAGTGAACGAGACTGAGAAATAGTGGGAGCTCTTACATTTTGCGCTCGGCGCACCGTGAGCGGAAGGCGTGCGCGCTGCGCTTTGACGTTCGTGATTGCATCGTCGTTGTCGTTCTTTTCGCGCACCGAACGCGCGCGCGCCGAAGACGACGATGCGACTTCGAATCCGCTGTCGATCGACGTTCACGGCTTCGTCAGCCAAGGCTTCATCAAGACGACCGAGAACAACTACCTGGCGGATTCCAAGCGCGGCAGCTTCGAGTTCACCGAGGTCGGTCTGAACTTCACCAAAAATCTGAGCGATCGCATGCGCGTCGGCATTCAGCTGTTCACGCACGATCTCGGCCCGCTCGGCAACTACGCCACGCGCTTCGACTGGTTTTATCTGGACTATCGCTTCTTCGACTGGCTCGGCGTGCGCGCGGGGCGAACCAAATTGCCATTCGGGCTCTACAACGAAACGAGCGACATCGACGCGGCGCGCGTGCCGGCGCTTTTGCCGCAGTCGGTCTATCCGGTGTCGAATCGCGAGTATCTGCTCGCGCAAACCGGCGGCGAACTCTACGGCGACATCTCGCTCGCGGACGCAGGTGCGCTCGAATATCGCTTGTACGGCGGCACTGTGTTCTACGACACCGCCGATCTGAGCGCGGCGCTGACGAACGTGACCGTGCCGTACATCTACGGCGGCCGCTTGATGTGGCAAGCGCCGCTCGAGGGTCTACAGCTCGGCGGCAGCATGCAGAAGCTACGCATCGACGCCGAGGACACCCTGACTGCCGCCCAAACAATGGCTTACATGGCCGCGGGTTTGCTGCCCCCGAATTTCATGGGCAACATTTCGCTGCACGTGCCAGCCACGCTTTGGGTCGGCTCGGCCGAGTACGTCGCGCACGACTTCTCGCTGGCGGCGGAGTACAGTCGCTGGATCGTCACGCTCGAAGCCAGTGTGCTCGCACCGAAGACGACCGTGACGAGCGAACGCGGCTATCTGATGGGCTCGTACCACGTGACGCCGTGGTTCACGCCCGGCTTGTACTATTCGCTGTTTTTCCCCAACGCCGATCAGCGGCACGGCCGCGCTGCGTATCAGCACGACGTCGCAGCCACGTTTCGCTACGACCTCAACGCGTATTGGCTGCTCAAACTCGAAGGCCACTACATGCGCGGCACGGCGGGACTCGACCCGACACTCAACGGCAACGTGCCAGTTTCCAGCCTAGTTCAAGACTGGGGCGTCTTGTTGGTCAAGACGACGGCGTACTTCTGAGCTGACCGATGCGCCGCTCGTTACCTCATCGTGTTCGCTTGCTGCTCTTGCCGGGCCTGGTCGTGCTCGCGCTCGTCGCGGAGGTTGGTTTCGTGCGCGCCGAGTCGACGCCCGACTTTCGTTTGATCGTGCACCCGGACAACCCGGCGACTTCGCTGACTCACGATTTCGTAACCGACGCGTTCCTCAAGCGCACCACGCGCTGGGGCGACGGCGAAGCGCTCCACGCCGTCGATCAACGCGCGGACGCGGCAGTGCGCCGCGCGTTTTCGGAGCACGTGCTCGGTCGATCGGTGGCCGCGGTGAAGAGTTACTGGCAGCAGCGCATTTTTTCGGGCCGCGATTTGCCGCCGCCCGAGCTCGAGTCGGACGACGCGGTCGCGAGTTACGTCTCGAAACACCGCGGCGCGCTCGGCTACGTATCGGGCAATTTCAAGCTCGAGCACGTGAAAGCGGTGGCGCTCCAATGAGGAGCGATCGACCGTGATCAATTCGCTCCGCGCGAAATTGATGCTCATCGTCGGCATCGCGGCACTGGCGTTGCTCGCGACCTTGATTGGCAGCGCGGTCTTCGGCCTGCAGCAAACGCGCGCGCTGACCGACGTCGAACAACGTTTGGTTCCGAAATTGGAGCTCGGTCCGAAGCTGCTCGGCGAATTCGACGGCATGCGCCAAGCGATGCAAGACGCCGTCGCGGCGCAAGACAGCGCGGCGCTCGCCGCCACACTCGAGCGCAGAAACCAGATCTTCGAAATCTTGGGTGAAGCCAAAGTGTTGAGCGCAGCCGACGCTTCGCTCGTGCGCTGGGCCGTAAACGACTACTTCGACACCGCGCAAGACGTCTCGAAGCGATTGATCGCGGGCGAAACCGGCGAGTCGTTGGTCGACGAGATGGCGCGCATGCAAGCGCAACAGAACAAAGCGACCGAGGTGATCAAGCGCACCACTGGCCTCAGCCGCAGTGAGCTCGCGCAAGGCTTCGCTGCGGTGCTCGCGGAAACGCGTCGCGCGGACCGCTTTCGGATCGGCATTTGTTTGCTTGGTTTGGTTTTTGTTTTGGGGGTGTCCTTTGCGACGAGTCGCGGCGTGCTAGTCGCCGTGCGCGGCCTATCGAAGGGCTTCTCGCGCTTTGCGACCGGAGACTTCAGCCGAAGGATCGAACGGATCGAGATCGATGAGCTCGGCAAACTCGCGCGCGAAGCCAACCAAATGGCCGAGAGTTTGGCCCAGCTCGCCGAGCGCCGCGCCGCCGACGATTGGTTGAAGGAGGGGCTCGCGCTCGCGGCAGAGCAGCTGCGCGGCGACCTCGAACCGAAACAGCTCGCAGGCAGCGTGCTGCGCAGCGTGGCGCGTCACGTCGGAGCCGTGGCCGGCGCGCTCTATTGGCGCGAACGCGACGAACTTCACCTCTACGGGCAATACGCATTCTCGTCGCCGAGCGAAGGCGCGGACTCGGCCGCGCAAACCGCGCCGCTCGCGTCCGGACTGCTCGGCGAAGCGGCGCGCGCGGAAAGCCTGACCGTGATCGACGATCCGCCGCCAAAATATTTCGAGCTGCGCTCCGGGCTCGGTTCGGGCGCGCCGCGCGCTTTGGTATTTTTGCCGCTCGTGCGCGAAAAAATGACTTCCGGCGTGCTCGAGCTCGCCTTGCTCAGCCCATGCAGCCAGCGCGTGCGCGATCTGCTCTTGGCGGTGCAGGAAATGCTCGTGGTTGGGCTGCAGGCTGCAGCCTCGCGCGCGGCGCTGGCATCGGCTCTTTCGCAAAGCCAGGCACTGGCCGAGCAGCTCGGCGCGCAGGAAGAGGAGCTCCGAGTCAGCAATCAAGAGTTGCAGACGCAGCACGAGGAGCTCCGCGTCGCCAACTCCGAGCTCGAAGAGCACCGCCAGATCTTGAGTGAGCAGAACTCGGAGCTCGAGCGGACGCGGCTCGGTCTGCAGCAGAAGGCGGAGGAGCTCAGCAAAGTGAGCTCGTACAAGTCGCAGTTCCTGGCGAACATGTCGCACGAGCTGCGCACGCCGCTGAACAGCATGCTCTTGCTCTCGCATTTGCTGGCCGACAACGAAGGCGCAAACCTCACGCCAAAGCAAGTCGAGTACTGCAAGACGATTCACGGCGCTGGCAAGGATTTGCTCGCGCTGATCAACCAAGTCTTGGATCTGGCGAAAATCGAGGCTGGGCGTCAGGAACTCGAGCTCGAAATCACCGATTTGGCGCGCTTCGCCGAGCATGCACGTCGCGTGTTCGAGCCGCTGGCGCAGGAAAAAGGTCTCGCACTGCGCGTCGAGTTCGGCTCCGATCTGCCCGCGACGATCACGACCGACGCACAGCGCGTCGAACGCATCGTCACGAACTTGCTCGGCAACGCAATCAAGTTCACCGAGCGCGGCGAAGTGAAGCTCCGCATCGCGCGCCCGGCCTCGAACGCGACCATCTCGCGACCCGGTTTGTCGCGCGATGCGTGCATCGCGTTTGCGGTTTCGGATACCGGCATCGGCATTCCGAAGGAAGCGCAAGAACGTGTATTTGCACCTTTCGAGCAGCTCGAGGCGCGCGCGAACCGTCGCTACGCTGGAACCGGGCTCGGGCTCGCGATCTCGCGCGAGTCTGCGCTCTTGCTCGGGGGCGAGATCGTGCTCGAAAGCCAACCCGGAAGAGGCAGCACATTCACCTGCTATCTGCCGCTCGCGAGCGCGCCGCCGGCGAACGCAGAGCAGCAGCAGCAACCGAATGCGCCGGTCCGCGCGGCACCCGCTGCCAGGGCAAGTGACGCCAATGGAACGAGCGTAGCGAACGGCGCGCACCGAGCGCCCGGCGCGGAAATGCGCGACTGTTTGCTGGTGATCGAGGACGATCCAGTTTTGTCCGAACAGCTCGTGGAGATCATTCGGGGCCGCCGGCTGCGCGCGCTCAGCGCTACGAGCGGTCGCGAGGGGCTGCGCGTCGCGCGCGAAGAGCGGC
>DATATR010000287.1:0-23439 GCA_036268695.1 Polyangiaceae bacterium
CGTGCCCCATTTCAAATACAAACTCGCTTGTTCGCGGTGTTCGCCGCGCAAAAGATAGAACGCGCCGACGGCGCTGATCACGAACGCAGCGGTGACCACGGTCGCGGCCATGGTGTGCGCGTATTCGATCAGCGCCCAAGCGTTGAACAAGAACGAGAACGGACGATCCAGCACGAGCACGCCGTCCATCGATGCGTGGCCGACCGGGTGCTGCATGAACGCATTCGTCGTGATGATGAAATAGCCGGAGAGCCAACTGCCGAGCCAAACCGCAACAGCGGCGAATAAATGCTGCTTGCGGCTCAGTCGCTTTTCACCGAACACGAGCGCCGCCACGAACGCACTCTCCAAAAAGAACGCGAACATGCCTTCCATGGCCAGCGTTTGACCGATCACGCCGGCGGCGAAGCGCGAAAAGCGCGCCCAGTTGGTGCCGAATTGAAACTCCATCGGCACGCCGGTGACCACGCCCACCACGAAGTTGACGCCGAAAATTTTGGCCCAAAAACGCGCGGCGCGGTCGTAGAGCTCGTTCCCCGTGACGTACGCGCGCCACTTCCACAGCGCGATGAACGCGCCGAGGCCCATCGTCAGCTGTGGGAACAGGTAGTGATAGACAATCGTGAACGCGAACTGCAGGCGGTGCCAAAAGCTCGGGTCGTCCACGCTAGATCGCTCCGAGCAGCACCATAGAGCCGCGCTTCGAAGCTGCCAACCGAGCGAGCTCGAAGTGCGACATCAAAGCGCACTTCGCCGTTGCCCGTTGCAAAGAGAACTTACGGCTTGCTCGGCGCGGCCGACTTCGACGTCGCATTGCCGCAATCACAGGCCGAGAAACCCGAGCCGTCGGGCAAGCAGGATTGACCGCCGGCACATGCAGCCGGACCGACGCATTGTTGGGTCGCGCCCGGGGTGCATGCGGTCGCGGGCTTAGTCGGTGCCGCAGGTGGCGGCGCCGCGAGTACCACGGTCGTCGCTGGCGGCGGAGCCAGCGTGTTGCTCAAAAGCACTTTGGGGAACTCACCCTTACGATCCGCGCAGGCGATGCTGAGCTCGGCCTCGCGGACTTCGGTCTGACTGATGCCGTCCGCAGCGCCGTAGAGTGAGCGCTTGTTCATGCCGCCGAGCACGACGTAGCCGCGATTTTCGCAGATCTCGTTGGCCCGCTGCACGCAGCGGTCGAGCGCGTTGCCACACTTCAATTGCCAGCTGCCGTCGGGTTGTCTTGCCGACGGCACCGTCGTCGTCGCGTGACACGCGGAAAGCATGAACAGACCGAACAACACTCGATTCATAGCCACCCCATGCCGGAGCCGGAGCGAGGCCGCAACGATTACTAGGGTTGTTTTCGTTGCGCTTTGTTAAGCTACTCGTGGCCTGGTTCAGTAAAGCGCTTTGCGCTTCTCGGATCCAAAACGTAGACTTTCGCGACATGCGCGCCGGGGCGGACAAAATGCGGGTTCGAAACTTCCTCTCGTTATTTGGATTGGCGCTGCTCGCGTGCGGCGGCCGCACGCTCGACGACGGCGTGTACGACGCGGACAGCGCTGGCAACATCAGCAGCTGCTCCTATCGCGGCACGATCTACGAGGATGGCAGCTTCATTGGTGGAGTGTGCGCCTGCTTTTGCGACCGCGGGCAGATCGCGTGCGAAGAAGGTTGCTCGAGCCCGAGCGGCGGCACGTCGAGCGGGGGCGGCGGCGCATCGAGTATCGGTGCAGTTGGCGGCGGCACCACGATCAGCGGCGGTGCGTCGAGCAGCGGCGGCTCGGCACCGGCGGCCGGCGCATCCAGCGGCGGTAGCAGCTCGGCATTCGGCGGCTCCACGGGTATCGGCGGTAGTGGCTCGGCATTCGGCGGCTCCGCGGGCATCGGCGGCGGCCCGATTGGAACCGGCGGTGCGGCTGGCACTGCCGGCGCGCCCCCACTCGTGTGCGGCTTGCCCACGCGCGCCACGGGCACCACTGCACTGATCGACAACATGGAGGATGGCGATCCGTTCATCGGCTATCAAGATGGTCGGAGCGGCATCTGGTACACGTACAACGACTCGACGCCCGGCGCCGTGCAATTGCCGAGCATCGCGCAGTTCACGATGACGGCTGGACCAGATGCTACGGGCGGTAAGCACTACGCGAACACCTACGGCAAGGGCTTCTTGAATTGGGGCGCCGGCATGGGCTTCGGACTCAACTCCGGCTGCCCGTACGACGGCAGCATCTATGAAGGCGTCCACTTTTGGATCCGTGCCGAGTTCGGCATCAAGGCCCTATTCGTCATGGTGCCGACCGCGGCGACGACACCCGCCGACAATGGCGGCACCTGTCTCGGCCCCGCACCCTGCTACGACGATTACCAGACGCAAATCGTCGTCAATTCGAACTGGACCGAAGAGTACATCCCGTTCAGCGCGCTCACGCAGCAAGGCTGGGGTCAGCCGGCCGCGTTCGATCCGCGCACGCTGATGGGCATGAATTTTCAAACGCTGCAGGGCGAAGGTGAATCGTTCTCGTTCTCCGTCGACAGCGTTTCCTTCTACGCCGAGATCGCCTTCCCTTAGTCGCTGCGGTCAGCGGGCTCGGCCAACGCTTCGATGTTGGCAACGTTTCGTGTGTTCGCTGCGTGCTTCGTGTCGCGAAAAATTCACTTGGCGCGTGCATCGCGCCGCGCGTTCGAGTCGGCTCGCATTCGGGTGCGTTGCTGCTCTGTTTCGAGGAGTTTGCTCGAACATGAGTAAAAATATAGCTTGCTCCGCGCGCCCGCGATGAGATCATTGGTCGGTGATTTCGAGCGATTTTCACCGGATTTTACCGAAAAGGTCGAGCTTCGATGTCGCCCCAAGTTGACGTGGCCTCGCTAGACGAAGACGGCTTTCGTGTGAGCTTGCACGGCGCAACACTGCCGGACTTCGTCCAGATGGAGTGCTTGGCTCAGTCGAACCGAGTATTTCGCATTACGTCCGGGCACCGCATCGGCTATCTGTTTTTCGCCAAAGGGCAGATCATTCACGCATTGAGCGGCGATCACGTCGGCGAACCCGCGGCGCTGGAGATCCTCAAGTGGCGCGACGGCTCGGTCGAACCCTGCAACGTCGGCTGGCCCGACGCGCCGACGATTCGCTCGACTTGGCAAAACATGCTCATGCTCGCCGCGCAGGCGCGTGACGAATCCGGGCGACACAAGCTGGTGGCTTTGCCCAGCTCTCGCACGGTCCCCCCGAGCCGCGAAACGACCAAAATCGCGAAGAGAGAAGAACCCTCGATGAACGCGCCGCCGAGCTCGCAATCGCTTTCACTCGCCCAATTTCAAGCCTTCGTCCGCTTGGATGCGCATGGCAACGTCGTCAGCGCCAAGGGTGATTCCGAGGAGCTTGCGCCGATCGCGGCCTACGCGGCGCGCTTGGCCGAGTTGATCGGTGACATGCTCGGCATGGAAGGCTTTGCGTCACTCGAGTGCAGCTTCGCGCAGGAACGCGTGTTCTTGCATCGCGAGCGCTCAGGAAATTTGGTTGGGTTGAAGGTGCCCGTCGACGCCGAGGTCGCGCCGTTGCGCGAGCGCTTCGGAATTTAGCTCAGAGCGTTGTTGGAGGTTCAAGCATGATTAGCCAAGTGCTCGGAGCAATGCGCGATGTAGACGGCGTGCACGGCAGCTTCGTGATCACGAAGAGCGGCGCGCTGGTCGGCAAAGATCTGCCCGCGATGTTCGACGACGCGGTGCTCAGCGAAGTCGGGCGGCGCATCGCCCGCCTGAACGAGGGGCTCTCCGCGGGCGGCCAGGACTTCGATCATTGCGTGATGCGCTTCGCCGATCACAAGCTCTACCTGCGCAGCGTGACCCGCGGATTTCTGTGCGTGCTGTCGACCAACGGCGTGAACACGCCGGCGCTCAAGATGGCCGTGACCCTGACCGCGCGGCGCATCGATCCGATGATCAACGAACAAGAAGCCCTGGCTCCGGCCCCTGCGCCGTCGAACCCGCCCGCTCCGCTCAGCGAACCCGCGAAAGGGCCGACCAAATTCGTAAGCAAAGCACCCGCCGCGCCCGCCACTTTCCGCGGGCACCGCGTCTGAGACTCATTGAGCCGCGCGATATAGCTCGACACCCGCGAGATTGACGACGCCAGTCCCGTTCAACTTCACGTTGCCGTCGAGCACGTCGATCGCGTACGGCCCGAGCTTCGCCCAGGCGCCCGCAATGTTTTGCGGCATGCTGACGAAGTTGTCCGCGGAGTTGTCTTGAATCGAAAGCTGCCCCGAACTCGCGCTCGAATCCGACGTCTGCCAAGCGTAGGCCCAGTAGCTCCCGTTCGGGACTGGCCAAGTTGCGGTCGCCGTGCCGAGCGTAAAGCCGCTGTGAAGCAACGTCGCGGTCGGCGTGTCCGCAGTCGGGGTGAGCGAGTTCGAGTTCTGATACGTGGCACCCGAATACGTGATCTGAGCGTCGCTGCTCGCGGCGAGCGACTGAACCTGGTCGAGGCTGACCTCAACCCCATTCAGATTCACCCCGCCCGCGAAGGCGCAATCTGGCAAAATCGTCAGCGGCGGCGGCACGCCCCAGATCAGTTGATCGTCGCGATAAATGCTGATCTGGTTGTTCGGCAGCGGACCGCCGTTGATGAACGAATAGTGCGTCGATTGTTGGAACGAGCCGCTCGCCGAATCGATGTCTTGGGTCAGCTGCAGGATCGAATTCGGCGTCATCGACGCTTGGTTCGTGAACGTGATCTCGACATAGCTGTCCGTGACGATGCCTTTGTTCGTCGCGGGCCCAGGCGGAAGGCGATAGACCTGGTAGTGCGCGTCACTGCTGATGTCGCGTTGTGAGCCGCCGGGATCGAACGTGACTTGCGTGTGGAGCGCGAGCACCGGTTCCGACACGCCGTCGTGGTTGAAATAATATCGAATCTTCAGGCGCGGCAGCGCCGTCGACACCGCATCCTTATAGGTAATCGAAAGCGAAAACTTGGGCGTCGGGGTGAACTCATCAGCGACGATGCTCAAGTAGGAAAGCGTCAGAATCTGCTCGCAAGTCTTCGCGGCGGTGCAATTGCCGCTCGCGCAGTCCGCATTCTGCGTGCACGTTTGGGCGCCGGTGCAGGGCGAACACTCGCCGCCGCAGTCGGTGCCCGTCTCTTCTCCGCTGTCGAGCGCGCCGTTGGAGCAATGATCCGGAAACGTGACGGGCGTCGGGTACACGCACGGCGCGCCGGCGGCGCCGGCTTCTCCGGCTTCTCCGGCGATACCGCCGCTGCCGGCATTACCCGCGGCGCCCGCGCTTCCGCCGTTGCCCGCGCTTCCGCCGTTACCCGCGCTTCCGCCGTTGCCCGCGTCACCCGCGGTCCCGCCGCTGCCGGCCTCCGGCTGAGTGAAGCCGTAATCTGGAAAACCGCAATTCGACGCGCACAGGATCAGCGCGAAACCGCTGCCGGCGAACGTCGCCACGGGCCAAGGGTCGCGAGAAAAGATCCGTCGCCCGCGGCGACTCGCACGACCAGCACCGAACATCGATCCACGCAGGCTACCACGCGCGCCCCGCCGCTGCATGGCGCCTGCACGGCTACGTAACCTGCGCGCTGCGCGCTCCGGCGCACGACACCGATGTCAGCGCGGGACAGTTGGCCGGGCTTTCAGCCTACTCCGCCAAATCGATTTGGTTATCGAGCAGGATCGCGCCCTTCGAGACCACGGTTTCGCCCGGCGCGATGCCCTTGAACACCACCACGCGGCCATCGCGCACGGCGCCGGCAACGACGTCGCGCTTCACGAAGCGACCCTGTGCGTTTTTGACGTAGGCGTATTGCTTCGCACCGTCTGAAACCAGCGCGCTCGCGGCGACCTCGACGCTACCCGGCGGGGTGTTCGCTTGAAATTGCATCTTCGCGTAGGTGTTCGGCTTGAGCCGGCCATCCGAGTTGTCGAGCACGACGCGAACCGGCACGGTATGCCGATCGGGATCGACCACGGCGGAGACCATGTCGACCTTGCCGTCGATGACCACACCGGGCAGCGAAGTGATCGTCACGCGCGCTGGCACGCCCGGCAGCACGCCGTCCGAGTCCGACTCGAACAAATCCGCGACTACCCACACCGTCGACAAATCCGCGATCAGCATCAGCGCGGCGTCCCCGCCCGGCTGCAGCTCTTGGCCGGGCAGCACGTTCTTTTCGACCACGCGACCCGCGCGCGGCGCGTGCACCACGAACTCGTTCTCCGAGCGCGTGGTCACGTCGAGCGACGACAATTTCGACTGCGCGACGTTCAGCGAAAGTTCGGATTGCTTCAGCTGCTGCGCCGCCGCGACGGCTTCTTTCTCGGGCAGCGCGCGCGCATCCACGATCGCTTTCGTGCGATCGAGCACGCCTTGCGCGGCTTCCAGATCCACCTTGGCTTTGCTCTGCTCGACTTGCAGCGCGGCCAAATCCGGACTCGCCACCGCGAACAGCGGCATGCCCTTGGTCACCAGTTGTCCGAGCTCCACGTTCACTTGCGTGACGCGGCCCGCGAGCGGCACACCGATGCGCGCAGCCTTCGATTCGTCGACTTTGACGAACGCCGGGATCGGATCCGTCCACGTGTTCGTGATCGCCTTCGCGGTTTCGAGTTCGATCACTTGCCACTGCGGTGCATCTGGCGTGAGCGCGACGCCGCTGTTGCTGACGCTCATGCCCGGTTGGCTCGGGATTGGGTTGGGTGCCTTGCGCACGAAGCGCGACGAAGCCCAAACCGTGGCCGCGCTCACCAAGACGGCAACGGCGACGCCGACCCGCGTGGTCGGCCGAAAGCGGAACGTGCGATCGCTCGGCGGCGGCAGATCCCCGCCGTGCGACGGCGGCAGGGATTTATCTGCTTGAGCTTGTATCATCAGCTGTCCTCTCGCGGCTTTTGGCCGACTAAGTCTTGATCGATGCCGAGCGCGCGGCGCAAATCATTCTCGATATTGAAGAGCGCGAAGCGCGTATCCGCTTCTTCCAGCAACAGTGCGGCGTGTTCACGACGGGCGATCAACAAATCAGTCAAGCTGATCTGCCCGCGCTGATACGCGACCGTGGTCGAATCGACGACTTCTTTCGAGCGCGGCAGAGCGGCGCGCTGAATGTTATCGAGCTTGTTCTGTAGCACGCGGCGGCGAATCACCAGCGAGCGCGCGTCCGAGATCGCGTGGCGCTCGCTCGATTGCAGCGTCGCGGCAAGCTCCTCGGCACGATGATCGGCTTCGATCGCCTGGTACTGGCCGTGATCGAAGAAGGGGAGCGGGATCGACGCGGACACGCCGACGGTATACGGCTGGTTGCCGGCTGCTTCGTAATAGTCGCGGGTATAGGTAACCCCAACCGTCGGATCGGGGATCGCACTGCGGCGGTGCATCGTGGCTTCGCTAGCGGCCGCGCGCTGTTCCAAGCGCAGCGCGCGCAAATCCGGGCGCCCCGCGATCGCCTGGTCGACGCTGTCGTAGTTGGCAGCGCCAGCGGATTTCTCAGCCACGTCGAGCGTCGCGGCATCGGCTTGGCAAGGCGCGAAGAGTAGCGCCGAGCAGTCCGCGAGCGCGTCTTCCAAATCCGATTGATTGTCGGCCACGTCGCGTCTTACGCGATCGACGTCCAGAAGTAGCCGCGCTTGGTCGACGCCGCTCACGTCTCCGCGATCGAGCCGAATTTTAGTCAGATCCGCCATCGACTGCGCCGAAACCAGGCCATCCTCCAGGATGTGCTGACGTGCGCCGAGGTAGGCGACCTTGGTCATCGCCGCCCGCGCGTCGCTCAGCAGGTCGAGCAAGGTGCTGCGGTACTCTTCGCTCGAGGCGTCGCGGTGCAGCCTCGCCGCTTCCACGCGCGGTCCGCGCTTGCCGAGCTCGATCGTCTGCGACAGCCCAACCGAGTACGAGATGGTGTCCGCGCGCGAGTAGTTCGCGGGCAGCCCGGTGCGATTGAAGCGCCCGACGGTGATGTTGTTGACCCCCAAATCGAGGGTAGGATTCTGCCACATTCGGCTTTGCCCGACTTGCGCTTCGGCTTGTTGGACGCGCGCGCCGGCAGCGCGAACATCGGGGTTCATCCGCTTCAACCAGGCGACGAGCGCCGCGGGATCCGCGAGTAATGTAGCAATTGGCGCCGCGGCCGCCGTCGCAGATGGCGACGCTGGCGCGCTGGCCGGTACACTCGGCGGGTTAGCTGTTTCTTCAGCCGCAGCCGCTGAGGCACGCGAAATGCAGATCGCTGCGGTGAAGACAGTAAAAACTACACGGGCTACGAAGTAGGACGGCTGGAGTCGCATGAATCTGAGGCACTCTAGCCCAGTGCGTAAGCATGTGACGTGCCAGTTTGCCGTCGAGCGGCAATGCTCCGTTCCTGCGCGGAAAAATGGCTCCGGCTGGGAATCGCAGATGCCGCAGCGTTATCGTGCGCGCGCTTTGCTCCAGCGCGGACACTCCCCGGGGTTGCTTTGGCTCGCGCTCGCGCTTTCGTGCACGGCGCTCGTCGCGTGCACGAGTGACGACAAGCCGAGCTCACTCGTCACGAGCAATGGCGGCAGCGGAGGCGGTTCGAGCTCGAACGGCGGACGCGGTGGCTCGAGTGGCGCAAGCACAGCGGCAGCAGGCGAGGATGACGTCGGCGCGAGCGGCGAGACGGCCGCGGGCGGCGCTGCGCCAACACCAATGGCTCAGTTTCCGAGCGAGCTCGAAGCGGACGTAGGCTGCAACATGGTCGCGCCGGATGCGAATTTGTTGATTCGCAACGTCGGCGATGAGCCGCTCGAGATCACGAGCGCGAGCGCGGACTCGGGCTACACCGTAAAAACGACGTTGCCGCTCGAGATCGCGCCGAGCGCCGGCGCTACATTGGTGATCGCGCCGCCGCTGCCGAGCGCGGACAGCGACGCCGGCATGCTCACGGGCAAGCTCACGTTCACGACCAACGAGCCCAGCGCGAACACGCATGAGGTCACGCTCACTTCGACGATCTTCGAAGGCAGCTTCGAGTTCACCGACTCGAACGGCACGCCAATCACGACGCTCACGCTCGCTTACGACCAAGGCGGCGCGTGTCCGGATTTGACCAAATTTCGGCTGCACAACACCGGCAACGTCACCTTCACGGTCGCGGGCCCGACGTTCCCGGATCACTTCGCTGGCAGCGAGCTCAGCACCGGCGGCCAAGCCATCACTCCCGACAATTATGCGGAATTGATGGTCGGCGCCGTGTCGGCTCCCGGCGACGCGTGCGCGGCGACCGGCGATTTGACGTTCAGCGTGATGGGCGCATTTTGCGGCACGGCGCCCGCGCTGCACGTGGTCTGGCAAAAATCGCCGGACCCGGACGCGGGCGCGAGTTGCGCGTGCACCGCGCCGACTCCGTAGCTTTATTGAAGCATGGCGCGTACGAGCGACGCGCTGCTGCGCCGCCCCGGCGGTGACTTCGGCGGCGCGGGCGGCACCTTGCCGAGCGCCTGCTCGAGCATGAAGCGCGAAAGCGGCGTCAAATCGTCGAACTCGATCGCGAGCGCGCGGCTGAATTCGCCCGGCCGCCGCCCATGCACGACGCGCGCGATCGTCGCTTCCGCGTCGATCCAAATCGTGCTCTCGGGCACGCGAAACGAGACCAAAATCCGTTCGCCGGTCAGCGCCGGATCCGCCGGCCCGACCAGCGCGCCCGAGGCTGACAAATCCACGACTCGGTCTGCCAGCAAGCGAAAATCCCGCTCGCGCACGACCTGACACGCAATCCTCACGCTATGACGCGACGTTCGTCTCGGCGATTTCTGGCGAAGCATGGCGATCTCCTGGAAACCGAAATGGTATCGGCCCGGGCCGCCAACTGTCCAAATTCTGGTGTGGATGCTCCCCACGAATCCGAGCGCGACACGACCGGCGTGCTCGCTCCGCTGCGCGCGCCGGGCCCCTCAACGCCTCCGGCGGAGGGCCCAACCCTGACTTTCGACCCCCTTCGCACTCGCAAATCCAGTTGCAATTGCAACTGGAACCCGCGGTCGTCGAGCGCGCGGCGCAGCACCGAATTTCGTCAACCAGCACCGCGCGCGACCGAACTCGGAAGCATGCCCAATCCCATTTCATCCAACACCGACCCGACATTTTCGCCCGAAATCAGCAACGAAGAAAACGAAGCGCTCATGAGCCTGGTCTCAGCGCATCCCAGCGATCCGAATCAAAGCTCGGCAGCGTCGCCAACACAGCCCGCGCCGGCAACGCCGTCACCCGCGGTAAGCACGTTGGTTTCACGCTTCACGCCGAGCGGCTCGCATCCGCCGCCCGAAACGTCGATTTTGAGCGCGTTCGCAAACTGCAAGTTGGCAACGGTCTCGTACGTCGGAACCTTGGGCAGTATTGCGGCGGCGGCGCCGGAAACGTTCGGAGCATCCGTCGCGTTCGGCCTCGTGCGGATCGGTGCAGCGAGCGCGACCTTGCTCGGCTGCCTCGAGGAAGAAGAAGCGAAGCAAGTCGTCAACGCCGAGCGCGCCGACGCGATCGCCGACTGCAACAGCGCCGGTGCTGCCGCGCTCACGGCTGCTGACGGCTCCGTCATTTGCGTGAAGTGACGATGACCGCCTTCACCAATTACGTCGTTGTTCCGCTTGCGATGCTGATCGGCGGAGCCGCGGGCTCGCTCGTGCGCCCGCGCCGCGGACGGCTCGAGTTCGCGGACATTTGTCTCGTGCTCTCGAGCCTCGTCGTCGCCTGGTTCGTGATGCGCGATCCCTGGCCCACGCTCGCGCTCGCACTGCTGCTTTCGAGCGTTTACCTGCAGTTCAATCACTGGCGCTTCCCAGCAGAAGGTTCGCTGAAAGGAGGCCTGGACGAGGCATTTCGAAGCCTCATTTTCATCGTCGGTTTCACGGCGCGGAACTGGCAGGAGATCGTGCTCGCGTTCATCGTCGGCTATGCGCTGCTTCGCGTCGGGGTCTGGGCGAACACGCGCGGTTATCGCGTGCTCGGGATCGCGCTGCTACTTGCAGCCAGCTGCGTTCAGCTCGCGCGAGTCCCGCTGCTCCGCTCGGCCGATTCACTGCTCGGTCGCTACTTGACGACCGCGCACGTCTGAATCGTGACCGAGCTCGTGTTGTTGTCGTAGTTGCATTCGTCCACGAGGCGCGTGCCGCCGCCAGCGTCATTGGCGACCATGGTGATGGTCGAGCCGCCCGCGACTGCCATGCCGGAGACTTCGCAAGTGATGCTGGCGCAGCCACCGACCGGCACTGGGCCGTCCGAGACCGTCTCGCAAACGCTGTTTCCGGCATCCACGTCACCGACATAGAACGCCGCTGGCATGTTCGCGCCGACGCCGCGCAAGCCGCGGTTGCAGATCTTGCCGGTGAATTTGATCTTGCCGTCGGCGGTTGCGGTGCAGACATCCGCGGGGTCGAGCGAACCCGTGATGTCCGCGAGATCGGCGGAGGTCCCGCCCTGGCGATTTTGACGGAAGTTGTTCAGCGTCGGATCCAGGAAATTCTGCATCCAGGTCGACGTCGAGGGGATGGTCCCGTCGTCGTTGACGTTGGTGATGCTGTAGGCATGCTGATTCCACATCGAGCGCGACGAAGCCCAGCGATCGAGGATGTCGCGAAAGACGAACACGCCGGTGAAGTATTTGTTCGCGACGGCCACCGTGTCCACGCTGCCGTGCTGCATGCGGCACACGTTGCCCGTACCCGGTGTGCCGGCGATCGGACTCGTGCACACGAGCCCCGATTCGCGATCGTTGCCGTCGCTGATCGGCGCGCTCCAATTGTTGCCGCAGTCCACGTCGGTCATGCAGCGGCAGAAGCCACTGTCGCAATTCATGCTCGGACAGTCGGCGTTGGTCTGGCAGCGCAGGCCCTTGTAGATCTTGTCGACGCGGCCGTTCTTGCGCGAATCCGGATCCGGCGGCGTGCGCGGCTCGGACGTGTTGTCGCCACAGGTCGTGAACGTGTTCGCGTTCGAGCTGCCGCCGAAGATCAGCTTCGAGCGATCCGAGTGGTCCGGGTCGGCGATGATCGGCTGCTCCCACCAAGTGGCAGAGGCGCGATACGTGGAGAACAGCACCTCGCCGGTCTTTCCGTTGTAAACGCGCTCGAAGCATTCATCGCCGTAGATCGCTTCGGCCGCGCCATCACCTTCGAAGTCGAAGATGGTCGAGCCGGTGGTGCCGGAAGTGCAGTCCTGCGAGGTTTGCGCCCAACGGATGTAGTTGGTCGGATCCTGACAGCTCTGCCCGGCGTCTTTGCAATCGAGATCGAACACGCGATAAGCGTAGGCACCGGCGGAGGCGAGCTCGGGCATGCCGTCGCCGTCGAAGTCGCCGATCGTGGGTGGGCCGCCACGCTCGCCAGTGTCGATGCTGGTGCAATTGGTCGTCGCGGGTTTAGCCAAATTGACGTGCAAGAGCGCCTCGCCCTGCAGCGTATAGATGCCGACGCTGCCGGTGTTCGCGTCGCCGCCGACCGGGCCGGTCACGACGATCTCGGCGATGCCGTCCTTCTGCGTGTGATCGAAGGAGCCGTCCGCTTTGCGCGTTCCGAAGTCGGCGAAGGCGTAGAACAGGCCGGCCTGTGCCGGCGAAGTCGCGCCGAGACCCTTGTACTTCATGGTCCAACCGCTGCCGTTCCAGGAAAAGACTTCGTTCGCGATCAAGTCGACCGTGCCGTCGTGATCGACGTCACCGAGCACCGGATCGCTGATCAAGATGATCGGCGAGCCACCGGCTGCGATTTGTTTGCCGGTCGTGCCGTCGAACACCTCGCCGCCGCGGCCGATCACTTCGGCCTTGCCGTCGTTATTCAGATCGTGGAGCGACACGCCGTCCCAGGCACCCGGATCGCTCGAGGTGATGCCGGTCGTGGTTTCCCACATCACGTCGTAGTGATCGGTCTTCCAGGTGAAGGCGACGATCTTGTCGTTGTTCGGGAACGCCTCGTGGGCCACGATTTCCGGTTTGCCGTCGCCGTCGAGGTCGCCGATCGCGGGCGTTGCCGCGTCGCGCACCGCGGGGCCGGCCGAGATCACTTCGTCTTGTTTGCAGGTCTGGCCGTTCAAGATGCGGATGCGGCCGCCGGTGCCGTCGCCCATTTCGGCGCCCGCGATGCTGTCGGAAGCGACGAAAATGATTTCGGCCGCGGTGCCCGAGTCGTCCGGCAAATCCGCGACCAGCGGCGTGGTCAAGACTTGGGCGTGCTTCGGAAACGGATCCGTCGCGTCCGGACCTTGCCACGCGCAAGCGAGGCTCGGCGCGAACACACCTTGCTTGATCGCCGTCGTGCACATGCTGTTGGTCGGTCGCGTATCGCCGACGACGCACACGCCGTCCGCCATGCCGTCGAGGCGACAGGTGCCGCTGCAGCAATAGGTGTCGTTTTGGCAATCCTTGTCCGCCATGCAGGCGCTGCCCGTCGGTGAGCACAAGCCGCCGCCCTTGCCGTCCGCGACGCAGATATCGCCGGTCGGACACGGCATCGAAGCGCTGCACGTCGGTAGCATCACGGGCGGGAGGGTGCCGCCGGCCGTGCCGCCGCCGCCGGGATTGATTCCAGTCGTGCCGCTGCCGCTAAGAACCAAAGTGCCGCCGGTCGCCGCGCTGCCGCCTGCGCCAGTCGCGCCGCTGCCGTGCAGTCCGCCCGAGCCACTCGACTTGTTCGCCGAACAGGCCGCCGCCACGCCGACGATGGCGACAACCAAACCCAAGATCTTACCCGACGCCGTACGACGCTCCGTCATACGAACCAGTGTGACGAGACCTGCAGAATGTCAGTGTGCAAATCATCTCATTCGAGTGGCGGATCCCTGCTCCAGGGCGGAACACCCGCGGCAATTCGCGGCTCCCAGCGAAAGCGCTGCAAAATTCTGTCATCCACAGCTCAGCTCGCCTCCCGTTGAAGATTGGTCACCGCGTTCGAGCAGCCTCTCGCGCGGCGTGCGCTACCTTTTCTGGAAGATGCACGTGGCGCGACGACTGCTCGCGTTGGTTTTGGGACTCTGCGCGCTGCTTGCGCCGCGCCCCGCCGAGGCCGAGCCCGGCGACTCACTCACGGTGTCGCTGCTCACGATGGGCCCGGGCGAACACCCGTTCACCAAGTTCGGGCACAGCGCGATTTGGATTCATGACGCGCGCGACAAGCGGGATCTGGTTTTCAATTTCGGCACTTTTGCCTTCGATTCACCCAGCCTCGTGCTCGACTCGATCGAAGGCAAATTGCCGTACTGGCTCTCGGTCGGGAGCATGGCGCAGGCGCTCGCGAGTTACGGCGAGCAACATCGTTCGCTGCTCGCTTCCGAGCTTCGGCTCACTCCTGCCGAACGGTTCGCGCTGCTCGAGGCCTTGAACGACAACGCGCGGCCCGAGCATCGCTACTATCGCTACGACTACTATCGCGACAACTGCGCGACGCGCGTGCGCGACGCGCTCGATCGCGCGCTTGGCGGCCGTCTTCACGCGCGTGGTGCGACGCCCGCGCAGATGAGCTATCGCGCGCACACGCGCAGGCTCGTCGCCGACGAGCCCGAGCTCTACGTCGCGCTCGACCTGGCCGTCGGGCGGCGCGCGGACGCGCCGATCACGTTTTGGGACGAGGGCTTTTTGCCCGAGCGTTTGCATGATTTGGTCGCACGAACCACGGTCGTCGAAGGCGCGCGCGAGCTGCCGCTCGTGAAGCGCGAACGCTGGTTTCTTTCTGCCGGCTTGGTTCCGACTCGCGCCGCGCCGCCGCGTTGGTTTTGGTTTTATTTGGGCGTTGGGCTCGGGCTCGGCTCAGCGCTCGCACTGCTCGGCGCGCGGGCGGAGAGTGCGCGCCCGCGGTTCGCGCTCGGCGTCGCGAGCGTGGCGCTCGGCGTTCCACTCGGCTTGCTCGGTTCGGCCTTGAGCTACCTCACGTTCTTCTCGGCACACTCCGCCGCGGGCTCGAACTACAACGTCTTGCTCTTGCCGCCGTGGATCTTGGCACTGCCGCTCGCCGCGCTCGCGGCTCGCTTCGCACGCGCTTGGGCCGCGCCGCTCGCGCGCCTCGCCGCCATCGCCACGCTCAGCTCGACGCTGCTCGCGCTCGCATTTCATTTGCTCCAGCACGACCCTCAGCAGAACGGCCAAGTGCTCGCGTTCGCGCTGCCACTTTGGTGCGGCGTGACCGTCGCCGCGCTCTGCAGCAAAGGGCAGGGCGCAGCGCGCCGAGCTGGGCTCGAACCCGCGCGGGCCGCGGCCACTCCAGGGTGACCCCAAAATCTCAGGCGAAAGTGGCCCACACCTTGCCCGCGAGTTGAAGCGCCGCGGCCAGCACGAGTTCGAACGCCGCTAACCTACGAAATTCGAGATCAAGTTCGTGTCAATTTCAGCCGCAAGCCGTGTCATCCAGCCTCGGAACGCGCTGCCAATCGCGCCGCTCGGCCCCGAACCCCAATTCACGATCTCACGCTAACATGCCAATAACCAAACTCATTTTAACGCGCGAGCGCCGAGCGGCGTTCTGTGATTGATTGGCCCGCGCCTTGCTCAACGAGTTTTCGCGATGATCTCGACTAAGTTGAAATTGGGTTTCTCGTCGTTCGTTCTTCTGAGCGCGGCCGCGTGCGCCGAGCAGCCCGCGCCCGAGACCGCTCCACCGCCGCAGCCCGAGCTGCAAGTCGCGGATCAGTCCGGGGGCGAAGTTGCACCACCTCCGAATTCACCCGAGCCCGGCCAAGCTCCGGCAGCTCCTCCGGGCGCGCCGCCGCCACCGCCAACGGGTCAGCCGCCCGCGGGGCAAGCACCGAACGCGACTCCGCCGGGTCCGCCACCTGCGGCTCCGCCCGCTGCTGCGGCGCAAGCACCGGTTGAACCCGCGCCAGTCGAGCCTGCGCCCGCGGCCGGCGGGCAATGGATCTACACGAACCAATACGGCTGGCTCTGGACGCCGTACGCGCGCGACTACACTTACGTCAGCCCGGACGGCGGAGTGGCCTACGAGTATGCGTATTACCCGAACTACGGCTGGCGCTGGGTCTCCTCGCCATGGGTGCTCGGCTGGGGTCCGCGCCCGTATTGGGGCAGGTTCGGACCGCGCTACTATGCTTGGCATTCGCGGCCCTGGTTCCGCGTCG
Source organism: Polyangiaceae bacterium (assembly GCA_036268695.1). Classification (GTDB taxonomy): domain Bacteria; phylum Myxococcota_A; class Polyangia; order Polyangiales; family Polyangiaceae; genus PMG-095. The sequence goes on from DATATR010000287.1 coordinate 16,057, forward strand.
GCGTGGGCATCGGAGTGCGTCGCGGCCCGGTTTATCGCGGGCGCCGCTATCGTCGGTAGTAGGGTGGCGCCGAGGCGGGAACGTCGTCGGGTCTGCCGGAATGGGTTGGCCCCGCGCTGACTTTGACGCTTGGCCGCTCACGCATCTCGCTACGCGACTGTCGCCCGTTCACCCCTTCCGGTGTCACGAAGCGCGTCGGTCAGGTCTCGGTGGCTCCTGCCTCATTCCCAAACCGTGATCAGCCCGGCGAATCAGCTGCTTTGTTTTATTTCCGGGCATCTGGCCCGAGCGCTTCGCGCGCGCACCTGCGCGAAAAAGGAGATGAGCCGAGCGGAAGCGACCGCGCGAGAGAGATAACGCGAGCGGCCAAGCGCTCTGACGCGCGCAGGGAAAAATACCAGCCTCAGGATCTGGCCACATTCCCAATTCACGTCCGCAAGCCTACGCAGCGAGCGCCGCCGCTCGCATCGGCCGAGACGCGCGCAGATCGATGCGAACGGGCACGACGATCATGGGCATGCCGCGGCGTTGCAGCCGCTTCTGCACCATGAACGCGGTCTCGTTGTGCAACACGCGATTCCAAAACGTGTCTTCTTCGAAGATCAATTGGCCCGCGACGAACAGCGCGCGCGGATAACGCTGCTGCAATTCCGCAGCCGATTTCTCGACCTCGACCGCCACTTCGGTGCCGACCGAGAACATGCTCGCGGCGGGCAGCCCGAGTGAGCGCGCGTAGTGCTCGTAGCAGAGTAAGCTTTTTCGCGTGCGCGCTTCGAGCGCCGCGATTTGGTCGGCGCCCTTGAACGACTCCGAATCGACGACCGCGACGCTCAAAAACACCAAGCCGGAAAAGTGATTCGGGAACATGCGCAAGAGCGTGAGCAGCGCGTGACGGCCGAGCCCGCTGTAGCCGCCGACGAGCAGAATCGCGACCGGCTTCTCCGAATCCGGATCGCGCGGCGAGTGATGCTCCATCAAGCCTTGCCGCGCTTCGAACCCAGGCTCTTCCCTCTGTTCGGCGAGCGCGAGCGCATCTTCGACCTCGGGCGGTGAAGGCAAATCCGAATCGAGTTTACGCAGGGCGCGCACGACCGAACCGTAGTGCTGCTTGATCCCGAAGCAGACCACGACCAGCACCGCGGTCACGAGCAGCGTCAGCCAGCCACCTTCGACGAACTTTTCGAGGATGGTGATGACCAAAATCGTAGCGCAGAGCGCGAGCGCGAGCCCGTGCGCGAACAAATGCTGCTTCCATTCCGCCGCATGCTCGGCGCGATGGCGAATCCAGAATCGCGCCATCGCCAAGTTCGACAAACTGAAGGTGAGGAAGACGTTGATCGAGTACATCACGACCAACCTCGAAACGTCGCCGCGCGTGTAGATCAGGGCGCCGAACGCGGCGGCGGACATGATCATCACGCCGTTTCGCATCGAAAGCCGATCCGAGAGCGCCGCGAAGCGATGTGGCAGCCACGAGTCGGTCGCCATGTTCGCCATCACGCGCGGTCCGTCCAAGAAACCGGCTTGCGCGGCCACGAACAGCAGCGCGCCTTCGCTGAGCAACGCCGCGATCACGAACGCCTTGCCGAAGCCGATCCCGCCGAGGTTCCACGAACCGGCGACGCGCTCGAACAACACCGCGTTCATGGTCTTGCCGGCTTCGGGGTGCGCATGCACCAAAAGATACGCGAGCAAAATGCCGCCGGCGGTGATCGCGAGCGACGCAGCCATCAACGTCATCGTGCGCTTTGCGGTGCGCACGCGCGGTTCGCGCATCATGCCGACGCCGTTCGAGACCGCTTCGATCCCGGTGTAGGTGCCGCCGCCCATCGAGTACGCGTGCACGAACAGTTTGAGCAAACCGAAGGTGCCGAGCAATGCACCGGTGCGACCGATGCTCGCGTGCACTTCCCCTGCGACGTGCGCCGCCTGGCCCGCGTTGCCGCCGATGGCGAGCAAAATCAAAATCGCGTGCGTCACTAAAAACAGCACGAAAACCGGGACCAGCGCCGTGACCGACTCTTTCACGCCGCGGATGTTCATGACCGTGAGCACCCCCAGGCCCACGACGGTGACTAGGAATTTGAGCGGCAGCGCGCCCTCCGGCAGGAAGCTGAAAATGGCGTCCGCGCCGCTCGCGATCGAGATCGTGATCGTGAGCACGTAGTCGACCAAGAGCGCGGCACCGGAGACGACACCGACGCGCGGATTCAAGAGCTTCGAGGCCACGACGTAACCGCCGCCGCCGGACGGAAACTGTTCGATGATGCGGCTGTAGCCGTAGCTGATGATGAACACGGTCGCGGCCGTGGCGAGCGCGAGAAAAAACGCGAGTCCAGTGTGTTCACCGAGCGCGCGATAGGCTTCGTCCGGACCGTAAGCAGAAGACGACAGACCGTCCGCGCCGAGCCCGACCCAGGCGAGCAACGCGACGAGCGAGAGTTTATGGAACGCGTGAGGGTCTTTGACGTCTTTCGGAGCGCCGAAAATAATCCGCTTGAGGGCGAGCGACATGGCTTCGACATGAAGCCGCACGCACTCTGGCCACGCAAGCTAGACCGCGGCAAAAGCCCCCGTTTTTATGCTTCCTTAACACGTGCCCGCGGCAATTATTGCCGCGCTGTATCACGCGGATGTCGCGCGCGCAGAACCAAAGCAGGCAAAAGTAAGACGCAAAGCAACGCCAGCGTCGCCTCCACGCCGAACTCTTGTTTGTGAATCAACGTGAGCGCGACGCGGATCACGCTGCCGATCCAAAGCACGATCGCGACCGGGCGAAGATCCGAATCACCCGCGGGGATGTCGAGCGGCAAGTCGCGGCGCGCTACGCTGCGGTAGCGCGCAATTGGGATGACTGATGCCATGAGCATCAATCTGACTTGCTCGCGATCAAGAAACCATCAACACACTCGCCCGCGCGATCAAGATTTCATTAACAAATCGCTCAGGCATCCGACTTGAGGCGATAGCCCACGCCGGGTTCGGTCACCAAATAGCGGGGACGCGCCGCGTCCGCCTCGAGTTTGTGGCGCAGTTGCACCATGTACACGCGCAGGTACTGCGTGTTGTTCGCATACCCAGGGCCCCAAACTTCTTTCAGGAGCTGGCGATGAGTTAGTACTTTCCCGGCATTTTTCAGCAGTGTCGCGAGCAATTTGTACTCGATCGGCGTGAGGTGCACTTCATTGCCAGCGACGAACACCGTTCGCTTGTCGAGGTCGACCGTGAGATCGCCGACGCTGAGCACGGGCTCGGTGCGTTCTTGCCCGGCGCGCGCGGCGTGTCGCAACGCGACGCGAATCCGCGCCAAGAGTTCACCGGTGCCGAATGGTTTCGTCAGGTAGTCGTCGGCGCCCGAGTCGAGCGCCTTGATCTTGTCGTCTTCTTGGCCTCGCGCGCTGATCACGATGATCGGTGCGTTTGCCCACTCGCGCAGCTTCTTCGTGACCTCGAGGCCGTCGATGTCCGGCAAGCCCAAGTCGAGCAGCACCAAATCCGGATTGTAAGACGCGGCCTGCGAAAGGCCCTCGTTGCCGCCCGTCGCTTCGACCAAGCGATAACCGTGACTCGACAGCGAAGCGCGGAGAAACTTGCGCATTTGTGCGTCGTCTTCGACGATCAGGAGCAACGGCATCACTTCGGTCACGTTTGGAACTAGGAGCGCTCTACGTGCGCTTCGTCAAGGGGGCCGCCAAAAGATCAGTCTTCCATGCCGAGCTCGGTCGCATCGAGCTCGGGCGGTTTGCCGGTGACCGGCAGCTGAAAACGAAACTCCGCGCCGCCGCCCGCGCGATTTTCGGCGACGAGCTGGCCGCCGTGCGCCATCACGATGCCGCGACAGATCGCGAGCCCGAGCCCGACGCCGCCCGCTCGTGCGCCCGGCACGCGATAGAATTTCTCGAAGATGCGCTGTTCGAAACCGGACGGAATGCCGGGGCCGCGATCGAGCACCGCGATTTCCACGCCGCCGGGCCGTGTGCGCGCGCGAATTTCGATTGGACTTTCGGGCGGCGTGTATTTGAGCGCGTTGTCGAGCAAATTGGCCAAAACTTGCTCGATCAGCACGGCGTCGAGCGGCACGAGCGGCAAATCCGCGCTCAGCGCGGTCACGATCTTGCGGCCCGCGAGCGCCTCGTCCATGCGATTGAGCGCGGCGCCGATCACTTCTTCGAGTGGCTGCCATTCCTTGTTCACGCGTAGCGCGCCCGCTTCGAGCCGCGTCATATCGAGCAGATTTCGCACCAACCGATTCAGGCGCTGCGCTTCTTGCAGGATCGTCTCGGTGAGCTCGCGGCGTGTCGCGAGGCTCACGCTGTCTTCGAGCAAGGTGCTGGCAGCGCCAGTCACGACCGCGAGCGGGGTGCGCAAATCGTGCGAGACCGAGCTCAATAGCGAGCTGCGCATCTGTTCGGTTTCCATCCGGAGCTCGGCCCATTGCGCTTCGGCGGCGAGCTCGGTGCGTTCGATGCCGCTCGCGATTTGATTGGCGAACGCGCCGAGGTGCTGCAGCCCTTCGGGCGTGAAATGCCGCTTCGGATCTTCGGCGCGAATGCCCAAAACCGCGACTTTTCCGCGCGAAGCGAGCAGCGGCAAGTACATGCCCCGCGCCTCCGGCGAGCTGTCCGTGCCGAAGCCCGACGGGCGTTCGTGGTCCCACGCCCAATCCGCCGCGGTTTTTTCTTGGTCGTCCGCGCTGAAGCCGTGGCCACCCATGTGCACCGTGACGAGCTTCGTGCGCTCCGCGTTCGGCACGAACAGCGCGGACTGCACGCCGAGCGCGTCGAATAAATGCCGCGCCGCGATCTGCGCGATGTCTTCGACTTGTTTGCTCGCGGCGAGCTCGCGGCTCAGCGCGTACAGGCTCGCCGTGCGTTGCTCGCGTTGACTCGCTGCTTCGGCTTGCGCGCGCACGCGCTGCGTGAGGCCGCTGATCACGAGCGCGACCAAAAACATCACGCCGAACGTGACGATGTGACTGAGGTCGCGGACCGCGAACGTGTAGAACGGCGGAATGAAAAAGAAATCGAAGCAGAGCACGCTCAGCACCGCGGCGAGCAGGGAGGGCCCATAGCCGAAGCGGAGCGCCACCAGCACGATCCCGAGCAGGTAAATCATCACCACGTCGGCCAGCTGATTTCGGCCGAAAACCGCCCAAGAAATCGAGGTCGCGAAGAATGCGCTCGCGAACGCCGAGATCACCGCGAGCGGAGTCAGCGCGAGCGGCGGCGCGACTTCTGCGGGCCTCGGCTCGGCGCCCAGATCGTCGCCCGACATCACGTAGACGTCGATGCCGCTGCTCGCGCGCACGACTTGATCCAAGAACGAAGGCCGCAAGCGATCCCAAAATTTGGCGTGCGTGGGTTTGCCGACCACGAGCTTCGTCACGTTGCGCGCGTGCGCAAAGCGGATCGTCTCTTCCGCCGCACTCGCGCCGCTCAAGATCACGGTCTCGGCGCCGAGTTGCTCGGCCAAACGCAGATTATCCGCGGCTCGCTCGCGCGCCCGCGCGCCGAGCCGAAGCGCCGTCGCGCTTTCGACGTAGACGGCGAGGAAATCCGCGTGCAATGCGCTGACCATGCGCCGTGCGCCGCGGATCAACTGCGCCGAGAGCGGACTCGGGCTCACGCAGACGAGCAAGCGCTCGCCGACCGACCAAGTGCTGGCGATGCCGTGCGCCTCGCGATAGTGCTGAAGCTGAGCGTCGACGCGCTCGGCCGTGCGCCGCAAAGCCAATTCGCGCAGCGCGATCAGGTTTCCCTTCAGGAAAAAATGCTCGATCGCACGCCGCGCTTCGTCTGGCAAATAGACTTTGCCGTCTTTGAAGCGCTCGATCAGGTCGTCGGGCGGCAGATCGACGAGCCGCACTTCGTCGGCGCGCTCGACGACCGCGTCAGGCACGGTCTCGCGCACGATCAGATGCGTGATTTGCGCGACCACGTCGCTCAAACTCTCGATATTTTGCACGTTGAGCGAGGTGTACACGTCGATGCCCGCGTCGAGCAGCTCTTCGATGTCCTGATGCCGGCGCGCGTGGCGTGAACCCTCGGCGTTTTCGTGCGCGAGATCGTCCACCAGCAAGAGCGCTGGTTTTCGCGCGAGCGCGGCGTCCAGATCCAACTCTTCGAGCGTCGCGCCGTCGACCGCGACGCGCCGCCGCGGCAAGAGCTCCAAACCCAAAAGCAACGCGCCGGTGTCGTAGCGGCCATGCGTTTCGACGATGCCGGCCACCACATCGCGACCTTCGGCGCGTTCGGCGCGCGCGGCTTCGAGCATCGCGTACGTTTTTCCGACGCCCGGCGCGGCACCGAAAAAAATGCTGAGCCTGCCGCGGCGCGGCCCGAACGGAGCCTGAGCGGTACTCCGCGTATCGGCTTCCGGGTCGAGTCGGCGCTCGGGCATGCTCGAGCATGAACTACACCCAAGCGCGGATTTCGTGCTGAAAAAAAAAAGCGCGAGCCTCGCGCTTCGTGCGGTCGAGCACGATCGGATCGCGCGGCGCTGCACGATCGACTCATCGCGGTCAGCGTGTTCGCCCGCGAAATGCCAGGAAATCTCTGCGGCACGCGCGATGCAATTCGCCGCGCGATTGCGGAATCAACCGGCCAATACGCGGAGCAAAGCAATGAAAAGAATCGATCTCTTGATCCATCCAGCACAGTGGGAGGAAGCGCGTTCGGTGCTCGAAGGGCTCGCCGCGCGAGTGACGCTGCGCGAAGTGCGCTCGTTCGGACGCACACCGCCGAAGCGCGAAGTCTTTCGCGGCTCGGCTTACTTGCTCGAACTCTCGACCGAGCTCGAGCTCACGATTTTGGTCGAGGACGCGCTGGTCGAAAGCGCCGTCCACGCGCTCGAACGTGTCGGACAATCCGGAGAGCTCGTGATCTCGACGGTCGAAGGCATGCTCCCGCTACCGCGGTTGCTTCACGAGGTGCAGCGCGTTCAGCGCAGCCCACAGGCCAATCGCGAGCAGCAGGAAGCCGATCCCCCGCACCAACATGGCCATTAGCCGAACCGGCACCTTGCCGAGATGTCGCTTCAGCAAGCCGACTAAGAGCAGATTCCAGCTCAGCACGCCGGCCCCGCCCGCGAGGCCGAAAAATGGGATGAGCGCGCCGTTTACGGTGATGCGCCAGGCGTGCAACAAACTGAGGAACGTGGCCCAAGTGACGAGCGGTGCCGGATTCAGGGCCGCGATCGAGGCCCCGAGCCAAAGTGCACTTCGCTTGCTCGCTCCCTCGGTCGAAGCGCGAGATCCGGGGTTCCAAAACGCGAGGCGCAGACCCAACACTGGAAACAAGCAAGCTGCGACGATGAAGCCGAGCTCATGAAGTAGCGCAGCGTGCTCGGTGATGAGCGAGAGTGCAAACGCGGCGCTCGCCGCAA
>DATATR010000288.1:0-10136 GCA_036268695.1 Polyangiaceae bacterium
GTGCCCGCAGTGCCGGTGATGATGCTGGTCGTGCCGCCGCTGCCGGCGTCAGAGCCGTCCCCCGGTCGCGTCGCGGCGGAGCCGGTGGATTTAGTGCTGCACGCAGGTGCTATTGCTGCGAGTGCGACAATGAGGGCAAGCCATCGCATAGGCAATCCTTCTCGTCCCCCGAGGGGGCGCTGCCGTTCGTCACTGATTGGCCGAGAAATGCACGGCGCAGTGCTCGGTTAATGGAAAGTCACAGCCAGACTGTTGTCTGGTCGGTGTGCGAATTCGGCTGAGATCAACGCTGGAGTTCGCAAACCGCGCTTCGATAGAACGTACCACGCAGTGTTTCACCGGCAACAAAAAACGTGGTCAAAGTACGAGTTTTACTGCGGAGTTCCGCACGAGCGTTCACGCTTGAGCGGTATGCGCGGCACTCAGTAAACGCCGGAAATTGACCGCGATTTGCTTTGACTTGTGAATTTCGATCAGCAAACTTGGTAGTGTGAAATCGTGGCTTCGTCCCGTGAAACAACGGCAGTGTCGTCATTTGAGAGTGCCAATTAAGACTCGCTAGTTCGTCGCCAGTCCGCTTAGCTGCTGGCGCGATTGGGTCGTGAATAGTCGCTTTTTTCAGGCTCTCGCCGCAATCAGGATCCACGCAACAAGGCCCACGATGATCGTAATCGCGAGTCGCTCGAAACGAACGAAATGGTTTATGTGCTCTGTACCGGCCTGCTGTGCGACGGCTTGGACGGCGCGGGCAGCGGCTGAATCAGCTCGTCCGCGAAGCGCGGGTGCACCGTGACCGTCGGCATGGCTTCGCCGGCGCGCTGCGCGTCGATCACCGTTTTGGCTGCCGCAAAGATCTCACGTACGTCGAACCCAATATGCTCCACGCCTTGACCCAACCCGATCGGCCGCGGAAAGTTGCAGTGGCCGAGCACGTACACGTCGCGCTTCGGGTCGACGTTCGCGCGCTTGAGGCCGCGCAAGAGCGGTTCGATCAAATTGTCGTCGGTCACGAGCAGCGCGTCCGGGCGATCGGCGCGATCGAAGAGCAATTCCGTCACGCGCTCGCAGCCGACCACGGCGACGTGCAGCGGCCAGAGCTTGCTCTCGGGAAAACCTCGGCCGAGCAAGAGATTCTCGGCGCGCTTCAAATTCGGCTCGTGCGGCGACATGATCGCGAGCCGCTGCCCTTTTTCCATCAGCCGAGCGCAGGCGCGCTCGAGCAGCGAGTCGAAGTCCAAGTTCACGAGCCCCGCGTGCGGCAAGGGCGCCCAAATCGCTGCGCGCGGCAGGCCCTCTTTTTCGAGCGCCGGCAGTTGGTACACGGTCGAAGAGTTCATCAACAAGAGCCCCGCGGCCGAGCGTTGCTCGACGACCTCGCAGAGCATCTTGTACGCGGGGTTGTTGGCGCGGCCGTCCACGCCGACGAGCGGCACCACGCTGCCGGGAATTCCGGTCTCGCCGCGCTCGATCAAATCCAAGAAGGTGGCCATGAAGCTGGTCCACTCGAGCGATCCGGGCTGCTCGCTCGTGACCCACAAATACCGATCGTGATGCGGGAAGCGCTCGGCCACGAATACGCCGCGCGCGCCTTTCTCGCTCACGAGCCCTTCTTCACGCAGCGCGTCGAGCACGCGCGCGACGGTCGGGCGCGTGACCTGGAATTGCTCCATCAACGCGTCGTAAGTCGGCAGCTTCGCGCCAGGAGCGCGCGCTCCAGACAGGATCTCTTCCCGAAGAATCAGCGCGATCTGTTCAGCTTTGCGGGAGGGCATCGGCGCCTTTCACGCGATCCAACTACTCTACCATTCCCAGCAAACAAACGGGAACGAGGCCCTCGTCATGATGAAACCCAGGAGCAATTTGGCAAGTTCTCGTACGGTTCGGGGCTTCGGCCGCGAGCCCGGCGAGTCAGTGAGGAACATGTCGAAGTCTTTCAGCATGCGGCGAGTTTTTGAGATGGCGGCGCTTTTGGGCTCGCTCGGCGTCGCGGGTTGCGCGGCTTCGGCGCCAGCGCCGGCGGATGCGCCAGCGAACGGCACGGCCGCAGCGGCGGCAGCCACGGCCACGGCCATCCCAGTGCCTTTGCCGACGGAGGCCGAGACCGCGCCGTTCAAGCTCAAACCGGATTTTAGCGGCCCGTGCGCAAAAGCCGACAAGCCCGACGTGAACCTCGGCCACACGCCGGCCACCTTCATCCGCGCCGCGAAGTGCCAGGCCACCGGACAAGAACCGACCGGCGAAGAGCTGAAGCAATGGTCGGAGAAGCTCGTACATGGTGGCGCGCGCCGCGTCGACGTGCTCCGCACGATGTGCCTGCAAGCGATGCGAAAGTGCGAGTTCGTCTATTCCGACCCGTGGCAGGAACAAGTCGAGCTCAAGGGTGCGCCAGAGAAGAAGACGGCGCGCGAGATCGGCGCGGTGCTGATGTTCTTTTTCAATTGTCCGGGAGCCGTGAATTGCGGCATGGATTGGGCGAACACGCACGCGCCTGGCATGGCCGAGAAATCCCCGATCCTCGGCTTCGACAAGACCGAGAGCGCATACTACGTCGCGAGCGAGCCGGGTTTTTGGAAGCGCGAGCTCGAAGACGCAAAGTATGCCGGGCTCTCCTTCTTGATGCCGAACACGTACGGCCCGGACATCGAAGACAACAAACTGAAGCCGCTCGAAAAAGCGCTCGATAGTTTGCAAGATCCGATCAAAATCGCGCTCTTCGACGACACTTGGACCTGGGGCGAGCCCTGGTTCAGCGAGTTCTGGAAGCAAAGGCCCGATTTTCGCAAAGGGGACGCGACGGCGAAGATCCTGTACGAAGCCAAGTGGAAGCCGTTCTTCAAGCAGATCGACAAGAAGCACTGGTATCGCTTCAAGGGCAGGCCGTTCATCTACTTCTACAACTCGGGCAAGCTCGAGCCGCGTGAAAAGTCGGCGCCGGTGCTCGCCAAAATGAAAGAGCTGTTCAAGGCGGATTTCGGCGAAGAGCCGTTCGTCGCGGTAGACAGCGGCTACTTCGACGATCGCACGATGGACAAAGTCGCCGATCAGAAGTTCGAGTGGTACACGCACAAGCTTCCGAACAAGCTCAGCCGCTCGACCATGAACGGCGTCACGCTGGACCACGCCATGGTCAAGTGGGACGCGGTCGGCCGCGACCACCCCGGTACCGTCGCGCGCCCGACCGATTTGCTGGTCAAAGACGGCTCGATTCTCGAAAAGGTATTGGCCGAATCCGCCGACGCCGACCTGCTCGTGCTCGCCACCTGGAACGATCTCGGCGAAGGTACGGGCGTCAACCGCAATTACGATTATTACGTCGAAGGCAAGTGGCTGCCGCCGGACTATTTCATGAACATGATTCGCAAATCGCAAATGACTCCGGCACCGAAGAAATAGGAAAAAGAAAAACGAGTGGCCCGCGCGGTAATCAATTCGAAGTATCACGTGGGCCTCGGCGCGGTGACCTCGCTCGAGAAAATCGAGCGAGGTCTTTTGCTGCGCGTGGGTGACGAGCAGTTTCGCGCGGAAGTGATCCGCGCGGACATCTTGCGGCTCAAGATCTCGCAGCACGGAAAATTCGACGAAGCGCCGACCTTCGCGGCGGACTTCGCCATGCCTGCGCCCGTGCCGTTCGAAGTGACGGAAAGCGCGGACGCGATCACGCTCGAAACCGCGGAGCTCAGTCTCGTCATCACGAAGTCTTCTTTTGGGCTTGCCGTGTTCCGTGCGGACGGCTCAGTCGTATTCGAGGACGCGCTCGGCGCGAGCGGCCAATCGCTCGGCTATTTGTCGCTGAACGACTCGTTCATCCTCACTCGCCGCATCGCGCGCCACGACGCGATTTACGGCTTGGGCGAGAAAACGGGCGGCTTCAATCGCCGTGGTCGCAATTTCATTCTCTGGAACACGGACGTGCTCGCGAAGGACGTGCTCGCGCTGAATCGCTTGAGCGAAGCCGATCAAAGTCTCACCGGCTTCAGCACGAATTTCGACCCGTATTACACCTCGATTCCGTTTTTCTACCATTGCCGCGCGAACGCGGATTCCGCGTCGCTGTCCGGCTGCTTTTTGGACAACGGTTACAAAGCGAATTTCGAATTCGAGGCGCGCGACGTGTATCGCGTCGAGTTCCACGGCGGACAGTACACGGAGTACGTGTTCGCAGGCCCAAGCATGAAAGCCGTGCTCGAAGGCTACACCTTCGTCACGGGTCGGATTGCGCTGCCGCCGATTTGGGCGCTCGGGCAACACCAGTGTCGCTGGCACGACTACACGGCAGACGACGTGCTCGGCATCGGCAAGCAGTATCGCGATCGCAAAATCCCGTGCGACGTGCTCTGGCTCGACATCGAGTACATGAACGCGTACCGCGTGTTCACTTGGAACGAGCAAAAATTCCCGGATCTTCCCGGCCTGCTCGCGAAAGCCAAAGACCAGAAACTTCGCATCATCACGATTGTCGATCCGGGCGTGAAGTTCGACCCGGGCTACCGCGTGTTCGACGAAGGCGTCGCCAAAAACCTATTTTGCAAGACCGAAGCGGGCAATCTCTATGTCGGCCAAGTTTGGCCTGGTCGCACCGCTTTCCCTGATTTTTCCAAGGCCGAAACGCGCGCTTGGTGGGGCAAACTCAACGCCGAGCACATCGGCTCCGGCATTGCCGGCATTTGGAACGACATGAACGAGCCGGCGACCGGCGAAGTCGCGCCGTTCGCCATGCGCTTCGATCGCGACGGCGCAAATCATCCGCACGAGCGCTTCCACAATCAATATGCCTTGCTCATGGCGATGGGCACGCATCAAGGCTTGCTCGCCGCCGAGCCGAATCTGCGCACGTTCATTTTGAGCCGCGCGGGCTTCTCCGGCATTCAGCGCTTCGCGGCGCAGTGGCTCGGGGACAACAACGCGGATTGGTCCCACGTCGCGATGAGCGTGCCGATGACGGCGGGCATGGGCGTGTCCGGTCAAGCCTTCGTCGGCGGCGACATTCCCGGTTTCACGGCCAGCCCGAGCGCGGAGCTCGCCGCGCGCTGGACTCAATACGGCGCGCTCACGCCGTTTTGTCGCTATCACAGCGAGCGCGGCGAGCCCGACAAGTATCCGTGGAGCTTCGGCCCGGCCACGGAGAAGCTCGCGCGCGCGGCACTCGAGCTGCGCTATCGACTTTTGCCCTACATTTACAGCGCTTTCGTGCACGCGAGCGAGACCGGCGCGCCGGTGCAGCGCCCGCTCGTGTTCGACTTTCAGCACGATCGCCATGCGCGGGAAACGGAAGACGCTTATTTGTTTGGGTCAGCCTTGCTCGTCGCGCCCGTGATGCAAGCGGGCTGCACGGCGCGTCACGTCTACCTGCCGCGCGGCACCTGGATCGACTTTTTCACCGGCGAGCGTCACGAGGGCGGACAGTTCATCACCGCGGCCGCACCGCTCGATCACATCCCGCTCTTCGCGCGCGGCGGCTACGTGATCCCGATGTACGAACGAGCGCCGCTCTCGACCATGGATCATCAGCCCGAGTTGCTCGAGCTCCACCTGATCGTGCCGGGCGAAGACGGCGAAACCGCGAGCGAGCTGCAAGAAGACGATGGCCTCAGCTTCGCGTTCGAACGCGGCGCGCTCTTGCGCACGAAATTCGTGGTCACGCGCCGCGGCGCGCACGTCACGATCTCGGCGCACAGCACCGGCCAAGGTTTTCCCGAATTCCGGCGCACGCATTTTCGCGTCGTGCTGCGCGGCGCGGAGCCGCAAAAAGCACTGCTCAATGGCCGCGAAACCGCGCTTTCACAGCGCGCGATCGAATTCGAAAATCGCGGCGAACCGTTCGAAATCGCGTTCAGCGCGCTCGAAATTTGAATCTGACCGCTCGGTCGAAGCCAGGCTATTGCGCGGGCGGCGTGCCCCAAGCGAGCGCGGTCTGTTGATAGAGAACGACCTTGCACGTCGGCATCAGCGTGGCGCCAGGATTGAACGAATAGTCGCTCATTTGCACGTGGTTCGTCGGGTTGGGCGTCGAGTGCATGTGCACCTTGTATTGCAAGCTCTCGCCCTTCATCAGCTGCAAGCTCGAGGTCGACGTGATCTCGACGTAGTTCGGCGTGTAGCTCGCGCTGAGATCGTTCGCGCCGAGGTTCTCGGTGTTGCCGTTGAAATGCTTGACGAGCGCCGAGTAGAAGTCCGTCGTCGGTGTGACTAAATCGTTGCTGAAGTAGTAGCGCAGGCGTAAATCGCTGAGCGATACGGCCGTGTCGTCTCCGTTATCCACTTCGATGTCGAAGTAGATGTACGGCACGCTCGCGGCCGCGTCGTCGGCCTTGTATTGCACTTGAAAACCGACCGTATTTCCCGGCTGCAAATAAGTGCAGCCGAGTGGACCCGCGCCCGGCCCGACGCTGCTCGAGCCGGCGCTGCCGCCGCTCGCGCTCGTGCCCGCCGCACCTGCGCTCGCGCCGCCCGCGAAACCCGCGCTGCCGCCCGCCGAGTTGCCGGCGCTCGCGCTCGAACCTGCGCTGCCGCTGGTCGAGCCCGAAGCGCCGAACGTGCCGGCTTGACTCGCGCTCGTGCTGCCCGAGCTGCCGACGCTGCCGGCGACGCCGAACGAGCCGCCGGCAGCGATGCTGCCCGTCGCGCCGCTGTCGCCTTCGCCGTTCAAGTCTTCGATGCCGGGGCTCGGTACGCCTTGGGCGCACGCGACCGACAGCGTGAGCAGAGAAACGAGGCACAGCGATGCTCGTGCGTTTGACAATGGTTCGCCTTTCGCCCCTCGAAATGCGGAGCGCGATGCGCTCGCGACTCCACACTTCGTGTATCACGGCGTTTGCGTTCGCCTAGGCAAAAACGTGGTCAAATATCAATGTTTACCGCGGTTTTTGCACACGTCGAGTGGATTTGTTCAGCTGAGGATCAACGCAACGCGCGTGAAGTCGCGACACGATGCCGAAGGCTTTGACGGCACGCGATGCGCCGCGTGACCATCAAAACCCCAAGATAAAACGCGGCGCGCGTGGTTGATCTTTTATTTTGTTGATGGTCACGCGTCACGGCAAAGCGCGGCTCAGCCTTCGGCGTCGCGCTTCGGCTTCGAGCCTGAGCTCAGCGCGCGCCAGGCAACGGCGGCGGGCGTTTTGCTTGCGCGATCGCCGGCAACGCGGGCGGCGTGGGTCGTTTCGACGGGCGTTTGGACGGACGTTTCGACGGCTGTTTCGCGGCCGCAGCACTCGCAGATTTGGTGAGCGAAACCGGCTTGACCGGCAGCACTTTCGGCGCGGGCGTCGGCTCGACCGGTTGGGCGTCGAACGCCACGACTTTGGCCGGTTTCGGCGGTGGGCGCGGCCTCGGGCCGAGCGAGTTTTGAAGCGTGCGACGCGCGAGCGGAAAATTGATCTCGGGCAACGGAAATGCCGGGCGCGCGAGCACGTAGCCCTGCACGAAATGCACGCCCGTGTCGGCGACTGCCTTCAGTTCTTCGACCGTTTCGACGCACTCGGCGACGACGCGCGCGCCGAGATCCATGCACAGCCGCACCATGTGGCGCACGATGATCTGCCGTCGTGGATCTTTGTCGATGCCGCGCACGAGCGCGCCGTCGAGCTTCACGATTTCTGGATTGAGATCGAGGATGCGCGCGAGGTTCGAGTGACCGGAACCATAATCATCGACCACGAGGTGCACGCCGGCGCGCGCGCAGACGTCCTTGAGCACGCTCATGCACAAGTCGTAGTGCGTGAACGCGGCCGACTCGGTGATCTCGAGATAGACTTCGCGTTCGTGAAAGTAGAGCGGATCGTCCGGACGCACGAGCCAACGCTGACTGAGCTCTTCGGGATGCACGTTCACGAACAGCGCGCTGTCCGGACAACGTTCGAAGGTTTGTTGGCGAATGATCCGTCCGAGATGCCCGCAAGCTTTCTCGGATTCGGCGGCCGCGAACAACAGCGGCGGCGAGGCATACTGCGGCAGCTTGCAGCGCACGAGCGCTTCGTGCGCGAACGGCTCGCCGGTCGCGACATCGACGATGGGTTGAAACACCATGTTGATGTCGTTCGTGGTGATCGCACGCACGCCGCCCGGCGCGCCGGCTTTGCCCGGCTCCCCGTTGAACGTCCAATTCAGGCGGTCGTCCGGCATCTTCGGAGGGCTCCCGATAGCGAAACGGCAGCCCGGGCAGATCGGTTAAGATGCGCCACGTCGAGCCGGAAATTCAGCGAAAATCTTGGCGAAATACCGGCGCTGGCCAGAACTCGACCATTCGGCCGTGAATCGACCGCATAGACTAGCGGCCCGAGATTTCGAGCCCATGATCCCAAGCGGAAGCGAACGATGAGGACTTATCTTTGGTTCTTCTTGCCCCTGTGCATCGCTGCATTCGCGCGCACCGCCCGCGCAGATGACCGACCCGCGCCGATTCAAGCCGCGACGCCGGATCGCCCGGCCGCGCCGGTCGGGGCGCGGATTCGGCTCGACACGCCGGCGCCGCGCCGCGCCGTGCCGCGCACGTATCACCTGCACGACGGCTTTTATCTGCGCACGAGCCTCGGCTTCGGCGACTATGCCGCGAACTTCAGCGACGGCAATCACCCGAACGAAGACTTCGGCGAACACGGCGGCAGCTTGTCGCTCGACTTGTTGATCGGCGGTTCGCCGAGCCCTGGTCTTTCAGTGGGTGGCGCGCTCTTGCTCGAGCCTTTGTTCGGCGCGGACTACGATCGCGGCGGCAGCGCGAGTCACGGCGGCTTCGCGACCTTGATCGGCCCGTTCATCGACGGGTTTCCGGATCCGACGCGCGGCTGGCACGTCGGCGGCATGCTCGGCCTCGCCGGGCAGTCGTTTCAAGACGTGAACGCCGCTGGCGACAAAAGCACGAGCGCGGGCGGTCTCGGCGGCGCCGCCTGGTTCGGCTACGACTTTTGGGTCGCTCCAGAGTGGTCGATCGGCCCCGAGCTGCGGCTGATGGCCATGCGCACGAGCAACACCAAAGACGGCGATGACATCTCCGCCTGGGCGCGATCGTTCACGCTCGGCGTGAGCGCCCTCTTCAACTAGCCTCGATCACTTCGCGCACTTGCTGCAAAAGCGCGTCTGGCGTGACCGGCTTTTGCAAAAGCACGATGCCCGGATCGAGCACGCCGTGATGCGCGATCGCGTCGTCGGTGTAGCCGGACAAGTAGAGTACTTTGGTGTCGGGGCGCGTGCGCGCGAGCAGTTCGGCGAGCTCGCGCCCGTTCATCGTCGGCATGATCACGTCGGTGACGAGCAGGTCGATCTTGCCGGCTTCGTGCTCGCTCAGCCGGAGCGCCTCGACCGGATCGCCCGCGGCGAGCACGCGGTAACCCGCGCCGCTCAGGATGGCGGCGATCAACTTGCGCACCTGCGCCTCGTCTTCGACGAGCAGGATGGTTTCGGTTTCGTGCACGCTCGGCTGAGGTGGGCGCGCGCTCGAGCGCCGCGGTGACGGCTCTTCGTCACAGCGCGGCAGGTGAATCACGAAGCTCGAACCGCGACCAGGCTCGCTCGTGAGCGAGATGCGCCCGCCGCTCTGTTCGACCACGCCGAACACCGTCGCGAGCCCGAGCCCAGTGCCTTTGCCGATGGCTTTGGTCGTGAAAAAAGGCTCGAACGCGCGTTGCTGCGTGGCCTCGTCCATGCCCGTACCGGTGTCCGCGACCGTGAGCATCACGGTCGGGCGTGGCGCTTCGCCCGGGCGCAGCCGCTCTTCGGAGTTGGAAGTCGCGATCGTGAGTATTCCGCCCTGTCGCATCGCGTCCCGCGCGTTCAGGGCCAAATTCAAAATCACCTGCTCGATTTGACCCACGTCGACCTTCACGTTGCCGAGCGCCGCGCCGCGCCGAATGTCGAGCCTGATGTCCTCACCGAGCAAGCGCTCCGTCATCTTCTCCATCCCGCTCACGATCTCGTTCAAATCGACGATCTTGAGCTCGAGCACCTGACGCCGACCGAACGCCAGCAGTTGACGCGTCAACCTGGCGGCACGTTCGCCCGCGGCGTGGATTTCTCGCGCGTCCTCGGCGAGCTCACCTTCCGGCGGCAGGTCGCGTAGCAGGATCGTGCTGTAACTCAAGATCACGGACAAGATGTTGTTGAAGTCGTGCGCGACGCCGCCCGCGAGCCGCCCGAGTGCTTCG
>DATATR010000289.1:0-35013 GCA_036268695.1 Polyangiaceae bacterium
CGAGCGCGATTGAGTGCTGACACCGGGAGCCAAGCGCCCTCCGGCAATGCGAGCTCGAGCGCGCCAAGCTCGAACGATGTATCGCCCAAACGCCCGAGTTTTTCCTTGATTTCGTCGGCCGATGTGGCGCGGCTCAGCGAGCGTTCGATCGCGACATCGCCTTGCACGCGCGCGCTGCGGCCGCGCGCGGTCGAGCCTTGCAGCACGAACGGTTGTCCGAGCTCGCCCGAGATCACGAGGTCGAGCCGTTCGCGAAATGGCGCGCGCGAAAGCTCGGTCGCGATCTCGCGTTCGATCGCCGGGTCGTGCGTGCGAAAGATGCGCCGACCGGGCTGCACGCTCTCGAGCCGCGTGTCGGGGCCGAACCACAATTTGACGCGCTGACCCGCGCTGGCAAAAGCCTCGTCTTTGCGCGCAAGCTCGAGGCTCCAGACGCGTCCGCCGCATTCGCCCTCGCTGGCCCAACCGCCTTCGACTAATAGTCCGTCGCCGCGCGCGATGCGCTCGCTCGTGTCGACGACGAGCCAAGTCTTCCCCGCGCGTTGCTCGACGCCGAGGGCAACCCCCACAAAAATCCCGCGATGATCGCAAGAGCGAGCTTCGACCAGCTGCTGATGGTCGATGCCGGCCAAAAATCCCGGGCCGGAGCCGCGCGAATAGCTTTGGAGTGCGCGGCGTTTCAAGGCCGGATTCGCGGCTTCGCCTGCGCCGAGCGCGGCGTCCACCGCGGCGCGATAGAGCCGCGTCGTCGCGGCGACGTACTCGGGGCCTTTGAGTCGGCCTTCGATTTTGAAGGAGCTCACGCCGAGCTCGATCAATTTCGGAATCGCGAAGCTTGCTTCGAGATCTTGTGGCGAGAGCAAGTAGGCGCGCTCGCCGAGATCGCGCAGCACACCGTCGACCACGAGCTCGTACGGCAGACGACAAGCTTGCGCGCAGGCGCCGCGATTGGCGCTGCGGCCGCCGATCGCTTCACTGGTCAAACATTGGCCCGAGTACGCGACGCACAGTGCACCGTGTACGAAGACTTCGAGCTCCGTTTGGGTCGAGCGCGCGATGGTCTCGATCTCGGTCAAGCTGAGCTCGCGCGCGAGCACGACGCGATCGGCGCCGAGCGATTCGGCGAAAGCGACCGACGCCGTATCCGTGCAGGTCATTTGTGTCGATGCGTGAATCCGCAAGCTTGGCGCGATCTGCCGCGCCAGACCGAGCGCGCCGAGATCCTGCACGATGATCGCGTCGACCCCGGCTGCCGCAGCCGCGCGCACGATTTCAGCCCACGCGTCGAGTTCGGCGTCGAACACCAAGGTGTTGAGTGTTAGATGCGCTTTGACGCTTCGCGCGTGCAGCGCCGAGACAACCTCTGCCAGGCGATCGACGCTGAAGTTTCGCGCGCGTGCGCGCGCGTTGAAGGCATCGACACCAAAGTAGACCGCGTCCGCCCCGGCTTCGATCGCCGCTTCGAGCGCCGCTTGATCGCCGGCAGGCGCGAGGACTTCGGGGCGGAACGCGCGGTCTGACATCGCTGAAACCATAGTACTCGCGCGCCGATAGCTGCTTCTGAACTAGAAAGCCGCGGTTTGGCGCGCGCGCTCCGCTTAGCACGGTATCGCTAGCCTGGCTTGTATTGTCGGAAAACCCCCGTTACGGTCACTGACGAATGAGCGCGGAGGACTCCGAGGCTCGCGCCTTGCGCGAGAGCGAAGAACGTTTTCGCGCGCTTTCCAACGCCGCGCGCGAAGCCGTGCTGATTCACGAAAACGGCATCGTACGCGACGTGAATCACGCTTTTACTAGCCTACTCGGCTACGAGCGCGACGAAGTGATCGGGCAATACGGGTCACTCTTCATCGCGCCGGAATCGCTCCCGGAAGTGGAAAGCAGCATGCGCGCGAGCGGCAGCGGCGGCACCTCCGAAATTAGTCTGATTGCCAAATCCGGCGCGCGGCTCGTGGTCGAATCGCGCTCGGAGCCGATTCGCTATCAGGGCCAGCCGATGCGCGTCGTCACGATGCAAGATCTGACCGCGCGACGCGCCGCCGAGGCTGCACTGCGCCAAAGCGACGAGCGCTTGCGGGACGCGATGAACGCCGCGCGCATGGGCTGCTGGGAGTTCAACGTCGAGCACGGGTCGCTCACTTGGAGCCCGCAGATCTATGAGATCTTCGGGCTCGGAGCGGCCGAGTTCGGCGAGACGCTCGACGCATTCCTCGCGCTCGTGCACCCAGATGATCGCGAGTACGTCGCTTCCACGATTGCTGAGCGCATCGCGGGCGCCAGCAACGATTTCGCGACCGAGCATCGCATCATTTGCCCAGACGGCACGACTCGCTGGATCGAAAACCGCGGGCGCGCGTTTCGCTCGCCGAGCGGCCGCGCCCTGCGCGTGACCGGCACGACGATGGACACCACGCGCCGGCGCGAGCTCGAAGAGCAGTTGCTCCACAGTCAGCGCATGGAAGCAACTGGGCGCCTCGCCGGCGGCATCGCTCACGACTTCAACAATTTGCTGACCGTGATCATGAGCTACAGCGAGCTCGGTCGCATCGCGCTGGCAGAGACGCATCCGTCCCGCGAGGCGCTCGAGCAGATCAACGTCGCGGCTCAACGCGCGGCAGCGCTGACGCGACAACTCTTGATCTTCGCGCGCAAGGAGCTGGTCGATCCGAAGGTGATCGATCTGAATTTGCTGGTCGAAAACCTCGCCAAGCTGCTCCGGCGCGTGGTCGGCGAAGACATCATCGTTTCGCTCGAGATCGGCGCCGAGCCAGCGCCGGTCACGATCGATCCGGTGCAATGCGAGCAGCTCTTGATGAACTTGGCCGTCAACGCGCGGGACGCGATGCCCGGCGGCGGCTCGCTCTCGATTTCGACTTCACAGACCAGCGAGCGCGTGCAAGTGCGCGTGCAGGATTCGGGCATCGGCATGCCGGAGAGCGTGCAAGCGCGCGCATTCGAGCCGTTCTTCACGACCAAAGACGCCGGTAAGGGCACCGGCCTCGGGCTTTCCACCTGCCTCGCGATCGTGCGCCGGGCGGGCGGCACGATTCAAATCGAAAGCGCGCCCGGCCGAGGCACCACGTTCCAGATCGAACTGCCGCGCGCACGCGTGAACGCCGAAGTCGCAGCACCCGAACAGTCCTCGATCATGCCGCGCGGCGACGAGACCGTGCTCTTGATCGAAGACGACGCGTTCGTGCGCCAGCTCACCGCGCGGATTCTGCGCCAGCAGGGCTATCACGTGCTCGTTGCGACGCAGGCGGAAGAAGCTTTGCAGCTTGCCGCCGATCAAACGACGCGGATCGACCTTTTTCTTTCCGACGTGGTGATGCCCGGCGCGTCCGGGCCTTCGGTGATCGAGCAACTTTCAGCCGAACGGCCGCGCGCGAAAGTACTGTTCGTGTCGGGATATCCCGGCGAGGACGTGACGAGCCGCGGCGTCAACGCGACGAGCTTCCCGTTCTTGGCCAAACCCTACTCGAGCGAACAGCTCGCGCAGCGCGTACGCCAAGTGCTCGACGGCTGAGCGCGCGAAAGCTCACTCCGCCGGCGGCGCAACCGAAACGGGCTCGAGCGCGACCGCTTCGAGCACCGGCGCGAGCGCCGAAGCAACCGGCGCCTCGGCGTCGCCGATGCGATTCGCGCTGAGTACGTGCGGCGGTGGCGTGTGCAAATCCCAAACCAAACCGAGCCACGAAAAGATCTTCAGCACGTAGAACGTCGGATCGAGCTCCCACCAGAAGAAGCCCTGATTGGTCGCGCGCTGGTAGTAGTGGTGGTTGTTGTGCCAGCCCTCGCCCATCGTGATCAGCGCGAGTAGCCAGTGATTGCGGCTGTTGTCCGTGGTCACGTAGCGCTGCGAACCGAACACGTGGGTCAGCGAATTGATCGTGAACGTGCCGTGCCAGAGCAAGGTGGTCGAGACGAAGAAGCCCCAAAATAGCGCCCATGTTCCGCCGGCAAGCCACAAACAGCCGGCGTAGGCGATCGGCACGAGCACGTGGAAACGGTCGAGGAAGCGGAGCTCGGGAAAGCGAGCCAGATCCTTTACCTTACTCAGATCGGTTTCGTCGTACTTGCGCGACACGATCCAGCCGACGTGACTCCACCAGAAGCCGTCTTGCAGCACGGAGTGTACGTCCGTCGGTTGATCGGAGTTCCGATGATGCTCGCGATGATGCGATGCCCACCAGAGCACACCCTTCTGCACGCTCGTCATCGCCAAGATCGCGAGCACGAGTTGGAACGCGCGGCTCGTGCGGAAGGTGCGATGCGAAAAGTAACGGTGATACGCGCCGGTCACGCCGAACATGCGCACGTAGTACAAGACCACCGCGAGCAAGAGGCCCTTCCAAGACCAGCCGAGCCAAAAGATGCCCGCGACGGAGGCAATGTGGACCAGAAAGAACGGCAGGGATTTGAAGACCGCGATCCGGTGATCCTTCGCGGCAAGCTCACTCGACATCTAGGGAAACGTAGCGCTCACCCAGTCAGGGCGTGGTCATGAGACAGTCATCTCTCGAGGGTGATTGCGGGTTCGCCGAGGTCTTGCCTCGCAGCCGCTCTCGTTTGCGTCGTTTCTTTGCGTCGTTTCGAGGCAGCGCAGCGTTCCAAGTTGGGACGGAACACAGCAGCGTGCACGCGCCTCCTTGGGCGCTCTCGAGAACGAGGGCGCGGGCTCATGTCGGATGACTTTGCGAAACGCTCTCGCCGCAAAAACGGCAAGCTTCCAGAGCCGAATCAGCCCTGACGAGGATTTTCGTCCTGCTACGTTCGAAAGATGGTCTTGGTCGAGCGCTGCGCGTTGACGGCTGCAGCGAGATTCAGCTTGTTCTTTTGTTTGGCCGCAGGCGCGCTCGCATGCAGCGCGAGCGGCGGAGAAGCCGGGAACTCGAGCGCTGGCAGCGGAAATCGCGCTGGCTCTGGAGGCAGCGCGAATCAGGCAGGCGGACCGGCCGCCGGCTCGAGCAACGCGAGCGCCGGAACAAGCGCGGGCGGAACCATGAGCGGCGGGTCGGCCGGCTCGAACTCGAGCGGCGGAGCCAGTGGCATCGCCGGGGTTGCGACGAACGCAGGCGCCGGCGGCACAGCCGGCAGCTCTGCGGGCTCGGACGGAAGCGGTGCTGGCTCGGGCGGCTCACCCGCGGCGTGCACCCCAGGAACCGGCAGTGAACCCGTCGGGCAAAGCTCCGAGCTCGATCATGCGACGTGCCTGACTTGGACCAAGACCAAGTCCGCCATGACGCTGACCAACAAGCAGGCTTACACGTATTGCGCCAATCTCGACCAAGACGGCATCAGCGATTGGCGCGTTCCCGCGCCCGAGGAGCTCGTGACTTGGCCGGAGCTCGCGACTGCGGACACCGCCTACATCACGAATCCGATTTACATCCCGAACGCCTCGACCGTGATGGATGGTTGCACTGGCGACAGTCACTCTTGCAACATCGCCGAATACAGCGATAGCAATCTGACTTGCGCCTGGCAGGGCGTCGGCTTCGCCGGTTGGGTTGCATGCGTATCGGGCACGGCGGCCGCGGGCACGACCAAGCCCGCGTTCTCCGCTGCGAACTGCGCGCCCTGCAACGGCGAACTCGCGAGCTTCAAAGAGACGGACTGCTCGGCGTACGCGAATTGAAATCGCGCATTACGTCCCGCGCGGCGCGCTCGAGAGCGTCGCGCCGTTCGACCGAATGACTTCTTTGTACCAGTGCGCGGAATCCTTCAGCGTGCGCTTTTGCGTCGGATAATCGCAGAAAACCAGCCCAAAGCGGTGTTTGTAGCCGTGCGCCCACTCGAAATTGTCGATCAGCGACCAGTGGAAATACGCTTCGATCGGCACGCCATCGGCGAGCGCGCGGCGGAGCTCGATCAAGTGTCGCTCGGCAAAATCGATCCGCGACGCGTCGTGCACTTTGCCGTCGAGCGAGAGCCAATCGCGCGACGAGATGCCGTTCTCGGTGATCACGATCGGCTTCTTGTAGCGCTCCCAGAACATGCGGGGGCCCCAGTACATCGCGTCCGGCGTGACCAGCCACTCGAACGCGGTGATCGGATAGCCCACGGGTGGCGGCACCGGTTCCGGCCCGTGCTCGCCCGCGCGCACGTGCTGACCTTGGTAGATGTTGATGCCGCAAAAATCGACGGGTTGGCTGATCAGCTCGAGATCGCCGGCTGCAATTTTGGGCGCTCGCTCGCCGAAAAAGCGCAAGCCCGCTTCGGGATAGGCACCCAAGAAAACCGGATCCATCCACCAGCTGTTGCTCCACGCTGTCTCTGCGTTGATGGCGAAGCAGGCCTCGCGCGCGGCCTCGATGTCGCGCGCGCTTTCGCTAGCGGGGATTTTCGACAAACCGACCGGCGCAAAGCCAATCCGCGCAGGCTTCGCGCTGGCCGCGCGAATCGCCTGCACCGAGCGACCGTGCGCGAGCAGGGCATGGTGCCCAGCGAGCAGCACTTCGTCGAAGCGCAAGCGATCGCCGGGCGCGTGCCGACCTTCGTGGTGTCCGGCGCCGATGAAGACTTGCGGTTCGTTGAGCGTCATCCAATTCGTGACGCGATCGGAAAGCCTGCGCGCAATCAGATTCGTGAACTCGCCGAACCACTCGACCGTGTCGCGATTGAGCCAACCGCCGCGATGGTAGAGCGAAAGCGGATAATCCCAGTGAAACAGCGTAATCCACGGTTCGATGCCGGCGGCGAGCAACTCGTCGACCAAGCGATCGTAAAAGTCGAGCCCGCTCGCGCTGACCCGGCCCACGCCGTCCGGCAACACGCGCGGCCAGGAAATGCTGAGCCGGTACGCACCGAGACCGATCTGCTTCATCAGCGCGACGTCCTCTGCGTAGCGATGAAAATGATCGCATGCGACGTCCCCGCTCTGGCCGTTCCAAACCATGCCCGGCTTCTTGCAGAACATGTCCCAAGTGGAGAGGCCTTTGTCAGCCTCGTATGCCGCACCTTCGATCTGATACGAGGCAGCTGCGGCACCCCACACGAAGTCGCGCGGAAAGGTCGTGCTCATGGCTCGACTCTTAGCCGATGCGTTAGAAATTACTAGCGCCGCGCGCGGCGTCTCGACCGAGCGCGCGGCGCACGCTTTCGAGCAAAATATCCGGCGTAAACGGCTTACTGACGAGCGACACGGTCGGGTCGAGCTCGCCCAGATCGCTCAGCACGTCGCCGGTGTAGCCGGACATGAATAGCACGCGCAGGTTCGGGAACGTGGCGCGGATCGCGTCGCGCAGCGCGCGGCCGTTCATGCCCGGCATGATCACGTCCGAAAGTAAGAGATCGATCGGGCCCGGCTCCGCGCGCGCGAGCGCCAGGGCCTCGAGCCCATTTTCGGCGACGAGCACGCGGTAGCCGTTGCGCTCGAGCACGTTCTTCACGAGCATCCTCACGCTCGGATCGTCTTCGGCGACGAGCACGGTTTCGCCCTGACCGGGACTCGATACCGGCAGCACGCTGTCCGGCTTCTTGGGTTCGATCGCGCTGGTGCACGGGAAATAGACTTCGAACGTAGTGCCGCGACCCTTTTGGCTCGAGACGGCGATCGCGCCGCGGTGTTGCATCACGATGCCGTAGACGGTCGCAAGGCCGAGTCCAGTGCCCTTGCCTCGTTCTTTGGTCGTGAAAAACGGCTCGAAAAGTCGCTCGCGCGTTTGCTGGTCCATGCCGTGACCGGAGTCGGTCACGGTGAGCACGCCGTAAGCGCCGCGCTCGAGCTCGAGCTCCGCGTCGCGCTCCAAAAGCGTGCGCCGCGCGACGCTCACGACCAAGCGCCCGGCTGTGCCGGACATCGCGTCCGCCGCGTTCACCGCCAAATTCAGCATCACCTGCTGGAGCTGAGTCGGGTCCGCGCGGATCAGCACGGCTTCGGCCGGCAAATCCCAGACCACGTCGATCGACTCGGGGATCATCGCGCGTAGGATTTTCTCGATCCGCCGTACTTGCTCGCCGAGATCGAGCACGCGGATTTCGAGCGCTTGTTTGCGACCGAACGCGAGCAGTTGACGCACGAGCTGGCGCGCGCCGTCGGCTGCCTCGAGCACGACTGCCAGATCCTTGTAGATACGATCGCTGTGCGGCACGCTCGCGCGCACGAGCTCCGTATAGCCGATGATCGGCGTGAGCAGGTTGTTGAAGTCATGCGCGACGCCGCCGGCGAGGTGACCGATCGCTTCCATCTTGCGCGCCTGGGTCAAGCGCTCTTCGAGCTCCGCGCGCTCGCTTTCGGCGCGCACGCGATCGGAAACATCCCGCGCGTTGACGAGCACGCCGCCCACGCCGCGCACGTCGAAAGCAGGGCGACCCACGACCTCGACGTCCCGCGGCTCGCCATTTTCATGTAAAAAACGCAGCTGCGCGCGCACCGGCCGATTTTCGCGCACCGCTTGCTCGAGCTTCGCGCGCGCGGGGGCGAGGTCTTCGGGCGCGACCCAATCGAACCAATTTTTTCCGATCACATCCGGCAGCGCGCGGCCGAGCAGGCGCTCAATCGAAGGACTCGCGTACAAGACGACGCCCGAGCCATCGAGCACCAAGATGACGTCCAACGCGTTTTCGACGAAGGCGCGCACGCGCTCCTCGCTCTCGCGCGCCGCGCCCTCCGCGCGCGTGCGGTCGCCGATTTCGACGAGTAGACCTTCCAGCGTTTCGCGCACTTGGCCGGTCATCAAATTGAATGCGCGCGCCAGCGCTTGAACTTCGCGTGGCCCGGAAATTTTGGCTTGCGCCTCCATGTCGCCGCGCGCGACGCGCTCGGCGCTCTCGGTCAACCGCAAGATTGGCGCGGCCACGCGCGTGCCGAAGAAAACCGCGGCCAAAATCGCGACCGCCGCCACGCCGAGCGCGACCAAGCCCGCGCTCTCCAGTTGTTCGGTCACCGGCGCCATGAACGCGGCGCTCGGGCGCACCACCGCGACTTGCCATTCTTGGCGTTGGATTTTGGTGCCAGCGACTTTTTGCTCGCGACCGCCGCCGTGACTGCTGAGATCGAGGTGGGTCGTGAACATGGGCGTGCGAACGAGATCGCTCAAGCCGCGCGCAAGCTCCGGCGAGTCGCGTGCGACATTTCGACCCACGGCGTGCGCGTCGAGCCCGTGCGCGATGTAACGCCCTTCGTGATCCACCAAAACCAAAAACGCACCCGAGCCCAAGAGCGCCGTGTCGCGCGCGATCACGCGCTGCAGAATTTGTGCGTAGAACTTGAGCCGCAAGACGCCAATCGGGTGAAGCTCCGAGTCGCGCACGACCGAGCTGAACGTGAGCACGAGTCGCCGCGAGCCCGGAGCCAGCGCTTCGAGGTCGGAGACGTGCGGCAAGCCGTCTTTGAGCGCGTCCCGGAAGTAGTCCGTCGCCGCCTCGTCTTTGCCGACGTTTTGCGCGTTCGAGTCGGCAACGTCGCGACCCGCCAAATCCAAAAGGCCATAAGACTCGACGAAAATCGAATCGCGCCGTGTGCCGCGTTCGAGCAAGGCGGACAGTTCTTCTTTGTCCTCGCTTTTTTCGCGAGCCTCGGGCGAGCGCCACAAAAAGCGCGCGAGCGACGGAGCGTGCGCGTCACTGCGCACGTTGTCGAGATTCTCGCCGATGAAATCGTCGATGGTATTGGCAGCGAGTTTTGCCGCTGAAACGAGCAACCGAGCTTCGCGCTCGACCAGCGCTTGGCGCGTGACATGCGCCTGGATCAAAGTGAGCACGGTCAGCGCGCCGAGCGCAACGCCGAGCGCTAGGATGATCAGACGGCCGCGAATGCCGAGGTGGCTCCCGAGCGCGCTCATGGGCTGTCCGGTAGAAACTCCGGATCGAGCAAGCGATCCAGATTCGGCGCGGCGCTCAGCGTGCCGCGACCGACGAAGTAGTCGACGAATTGCGACAGCGCGTAGCGGGCTGAATGGCTATTTTCGCTGGGCGCGAACGCGACGCGCTCTTCTTCTACGGAGAGCAAGTGGACTCCGCTGTGGTCGATCGCGGCGTTCGAGCCGAGACGATTTTGCAAGAGTTCGTCGTCCGCGGTTCGATGGCTACGCCAATGCGCCTCAGCGCGAAACCAGGCGCGCACGAACCCTTTCACGGCGCGCGGATGAGCGCGCAAGGTGTCCCCGGCAAACACGAACCCGTCGAGCACGAGCCCGGGGGCGTCGTGACTCGTGTAGAGCACACGCGCTCCGCTCGCTCGCGCGCGCGATGCGTACGGCTCCCAGGTGTGTACCGCCGAAAGCTCGCCGGAAAGCAGCCGATCGACGGCCTGCGCCGCATCGACATTGACGACTTTCACTTCGGCCGCGGGCACGCCGTGATCGTCGAGCATGCGCCGCACGAACAGTTCGCCGAAACCGCCGAGGTTAGTGCCGACGACCTTGCCACGCAAATCCTCCGGTCGCTGGATTGGCGGCAGCGCGAGCACCATGTCCGCGCCGTCGGACAAATCGCTGAACAGTACGATGCGCACGTCCGGGTTCGCCTCGACGACGTTGATCGCGTCACCTGCGGCGATCGCCGCGCCGTCGAGCGAGCCCGCAGCAAAATCGACCAACAGTTGATCGGTGTCTTCGGGCAGCGAAATATCGACCGCGACGCCTTCATCGCGAAAGTAGCCGAGCTGGTCCGCAAGTAACGCCGGGTAGTATCCGCTCCACAGATCGAGCCCGACCTCGAGCCGAACGGGTTCGACCGCTGTCGGCGCGCTCTGGCTGGTGCAAGCCGGAAGGCAGCACAGAGCCAAGATCAGCGCGGCAAGTTCCCGAAGTTTTGCCACGCGCGAAGTAGAGCAAAGCTCCGGCGAGTCTCAAGCATATCTCAAAACTGCGCCAATTTATCGAGGAACTGCGCGCGGAGCTCACGGTAAGCGGGCGCGGCTTCGGGCGCGGCGTGAATCAGCGCGCCGCGATTCGGGCTGACGAAGCGCGCGTAAAGCTCGTTCCAAGGCAGCCCTTCGACGCCCTGCGCGGCGCGGAGTGCGCCGCCGAGCGCGGAGGAATTTGCCACGGACAGCGTGCAGATTTCTGCCTGAAATACATCCGCCAAGATTTGCAAAATGCCGCGATTGCGCGACGCGCCGCCGGTCACTCGGATCAGCTCGGGGCGCTCGCCGATCCAGGCCGAGTGCTCTTGCATCGACAAGGCTTGCGCCTCGACGATTGCGCGCGCGCACGCGGCCCGGTCTGCGAACGTGCGAAACGCGGCGCTGCCGAACAGCTCCACGCGCGGCTCGGAAATCTTCGGCGTCATCTCCGGGGCGAAGAACGGCAGCATCAAGTTTTGCTCGTTCCCGGCTTTCGATTGCTCCAAAATCGCTCGTTCGAATTCGGGCCAGCTCAGGCCAAGCTTCGAGCGCAGCTGTTCGCGCGCGAGCGAGCCGTTGGCAAAACAGATCAAACACATGAAACCGCCGGCGGGATTGCCGAACACGTGCCCGTAGCCGTTCGGATCCGTGCGCGGCTCGCGCATCGCGGCGAACATGGTGTCGCTCGTGCCGAGGCTCACCACCGCGCTGCCGGGTTCGGTCGCGCCCATGCCGACCAAACTGCTCGGGTTGTCCCCAGTGAACGCGATCACCGGCGTGCCTTTCGCAAAGCCGTACTTGGTCACGAAGTACGGCGCGAGCTCGCCGACACGCGTCGATGAAGGCACCACGCGCGGCAGCTTGGCTGCGAGCCCCGGCGCGGTTGCGGCGACGAGCTCACTACTCCACGCGCCCGAGCGCAGATCCAAAAGATTCATGCCCGCGCCGTCACCGAGATCGATCGGCGCCGAAGCGCCGACCAAAATCGAAGCCATGAACGCGCTGACCAGGGTGATCTCGGCCGTTTTCGCGTAGGCCTCGGGCTCGCGCTTCCAAAAAGCGCGGATCTGCGGCCCGGTGAAGCGTTCGATCGCGCGCGAGCCCGAAATTCGCACCACGTTCGCGTCTCCGCCGACCGCAGCCGCGATCTCGGCGCACTCCGCCGACGTCGAGCTATCCAGCCAAATGGGCGCCGTTTGCCGGCTCAGCAGCGGACGCACTTGGTCGACGAGCGGCGCGTTCGCCGACCAGCGTGGCGCGTCGGTGATGCGCGTCTTCAGGTACACCGAACCGTGTTGTTGGCCCGCGCCGCTCACGCCTTGAACGCGACTCAAATCGAAACCCGTCGCCTTCACCTGCTCGAACAAGCGATCGATCGCGGCGACCCAGAGCAACGGATCGGAGTGCTTGCGCTTCGGATCGGCTGACTCGAGAAACCCAGTCGGGCAGTGGTATTCCGGTAAATCCTGGCCAAAGTTCAGGCTCTGCTCGACGAGCACGCGCCCCGACTCCGAGTCGATAATCAACGCAGAGAGGCTCTGCGTGCTCGAATCCAAACCCAAGAAAATGCCCATCGCGGTTCCGTGGCGAAGCTTACCAGATCCGGTGTCGGCCACGCGCGACGCGGCGTGCCTTCACTGCTTCGCACTTGGTCGGGTCGCGCGGGCGCGCGCCACCATGCGCAGCGCGGCCGCGCGCCATTTTTTCCGCGGCGGCTCGAGATGCTGCGTGAATCCGGTGCGTTAAACAGCGCCCTTCCGCCGAGGGCACAATCGAGCTAGTTGATCAGTATGCCGTCTTACGATCCCGCCCGAAATTGTCACGTCGTGCGCATCGTCTACGACGGACCGGGGATGGCCGGAAAAACCACGAATTTGAAGCGGATCTGCGACGTGATTCCGAGCTCGCGCCGGAGCGAGATGTATACGCCGGCCGAGCTCAAGGGCCGCACCATGTTCTTCGACTGGCTCGAAATCGACGGACCGTCTCAAGGCGGCCAAGCGCTCAAATTTCAGCTCATTACCGTGCCTGGCCAGGTCGAGCGCGCTTACCGGCGCAAGCCGCTGATCGAGATGGCGGACGTGGTCGCGTTCGTGTGCGACTCGAGCCCGAGCCAAATTCCGGACACGATGCGCACGTTCGCGCGCCTGCGCGCACTGATGCGCCGACGCAAAGACAAACTGCCGCTGGTCGTGCAAGCAAACAAGCAAGACGTGACCGACGCGATGGCGCCGGACAAACTGCGCAAGCGTTTGAAACTTGCCGAGACGGTGCCGGTCATTCCCGCAACCGCGGCCTCCGGTGGCGGTGTCAAAGAGACGCTGATGACGGCGATTCGCGTCGGCGTTCACACCATGCGCGAAGGCGGCGTGATCACGCGCTTGGCTCAAGAATTCGCCAACGCCGACGCTCTGTTCGATCACGTGCTGACCTTCGAAGACAAGCCGGACACCGAGAAAATCGTGGACGCCGAAGAGCTGCACATCGCCGCCGAAGATGTCGATGTCGACACCGAAGCCGCCGCCGCGCAGCTCAAAGCCGCGTCGCTCGACGACCTCGAAGCCCGCGCGCGCCGCGCCGCCCAGCGCAACGCCACGCGTTCGAGCGGCAAGTAACGTCACCGCTTCGTCAACTGACGTTCGAGCGGACATTCCCGGACTCCCTGCGTTGACGCATCGAGTCGCGGCGGACGAGCGAGAAGACTCTTTACAACTTATGAAACCGGTTCCAGACTCGGGACCCATGAAGCTCTTTCGTCTGGCGGGGTTTTGCCTGGGGTCGCTGTGGGTCGTCGCGTGTGCCACGGCGCAGGATGGCGGAGTGAACAGCGACGGCAGCGCGGGCACGAGCTCGGGCGGCTCTGGCGTCTCGACCTTTGGCGGCGCAACCAACGCGAGTGGCTCGGCAGGTCTGCCCGGCGCGAGCGGTTCGATTGGCACGAGCGGTTCGACCGGCAGCACCTTCGGTGGCTCGGCGGGTCTGCCCGGCACGAGCGGAAGCAGCGGACTCGCGGGCACGACGGGCACGAGCGGTTCGACTGGATTGGGTGGCCTCGGTAATGGCGGCGCGAGCGGCGCGGGCACGAGTGGAAGTGCCGGCGCGGGCGGAAGCAGCGCAGGCAGCGCTGGCTCAGGCGGCAGCGGCGGAGCCCCGCCCGTATTCGATAGCGGCGTGTGCGCCGACAATCCAACCGTGGCGCTCTCCTATCTGACGCCCGCGCAGCCGCCGTCGATCACCACCCAATATCAATTCAGCAACACGAGCGACACGCCCATTCCGGTCGCACAGTTGAAGATTCGCTATTTCTTCTCGAACGAAGAAATCGGCGGCTGGAGCACGCACGTCTACAGCTCGCAAATCGACGGCGGCACGGGCGGCTACCGCGCCATGACCTCGGAAACGAGCTTGAATATCGTGAAACTCGCGCAGCCGCTCGACGGCGCTGACAGCTACATCGAGCTCACGTTCAGCGGCACGGAGACGCTGGAAAAAACTGCGACCGCCTCGGTCAGCTGGGAACTCCAGCCCCAGGTGTATACTCCGCCACCCGCTCAAGTGCAGACCAACGACTACTCCTACAATCCGGCGGACAAAGCGTTCACGCCCTGGGATCACATCGCGATCTATCAAGGCGATACGCTCGTCGGCGGCTGTGTTCCGCAAGCGCTCGGCGGCGCAGGCGGCTCAGGCGGGAGTGGAGGCAGTGCGGGCGCAGCGGGCACTGGCGGCGCGAACGCGGGCAGCAGCGCCGGCACGAGCGCAGGTGGTGCGAGCGCCGGAACAGGTGGCACGGCGACCGCGGGCGGAGCTGCCGGGACCGCAGACTCCGGCGGCAGTGCGGGCACGAGCGCAGGTGGTGCGAGCGCCGGAACGGGTGGCACGGCCCCCGCGGGTGGAGCTGCCGGGACTGCAGGCTCCGGCGGCAGCGCGGGCAGCGGCGGCAGCGCCGGCACGGGCGTCTGATTGCGCGTGGGCCGAGCCGCGCTCAGCTTCGCGTTCGTCGCGATGGCGAGCTCGGCTTCGGCCGCAACCAAGCGCCGCTACTTCGAGCCCGATGATCTCCAACTCGAGGCCCACGAGCTCACGCTTCAGCTCAAGTCGAACAGCAACACTTCGGCGTCGTTCACGCCGCTGACTTCGAGCGTGGCTTCGTCGCTGATTTGCGCGGCATCGCCCGCGCCGAGCTCGACGCCGTTCACGCGCGCCGTACCGCGCGCAACGTGTAGCCAGGCGTGGCGCCCTTTGGCAAGCTCGTACTTCGCCTGCTCGCCTTCGGCAAACAGCCCCGCGAAGAGCTTCATATCCTGGTGCACGACGACCGCACCATCCGAGCCGTCCCGCGACGCGACGAGCCTCAGTTTGCCTTGCCGCTCTTCCTTACTGAAGTTCTTTTGCTCGTAGCCGGGCGGCAAATTGCGGGCTTCCGGCAAAATCCAAATCTGCAGAAAGTGCACTGGGTTTTCGCGGGAACCGTTGAACTCGCTATGCGCGACGCCAGTCCCTGCAGTCATGCGCTGCACGTCGCCCGAGCGCATCACCGAGCCATTGCCCATCGAATCTTTGTGTTCGAGCGCGCCGTCGAGCACGTACGAAATGATTTCCATGTCGCGGTGCGGGTGCGTCGGAAAGCCTTTGCCGGCGGCGACGCGATCTTCGTTGATCACACGCAGTGAGCGAAAGCCCATCTGCGCCGGATCGTAGTAATCGCCGAAGGAGAAGGTGTGCCAGGAATCGAGCCAACCGTGATCCGCGTGTCCGCGTGCTCCAGCTTTTCTAACGGTGATCATCTTTGCCTCCGAAATACGAGTTTGAACTTAAGCGCTCGGCTTGGGCCGCGGAAGGCTTCGGGCCACAATTGACCGTTGTGATGCCGCAACGAGCTCCGAGCCCGGTTTTTGCGGATTTTTCGCGGCAAAAATTCGTGGTGGACTCGCCCGACGACCCGAGGCATGTGCGAGCCGCAGATGATCCGCACGGTCGACCTCGGTAAAGCCTACGGCGCACGC
Source organism: Polyangiaceae bacterium (assembly GCA_036268695.1). GTDB lineage: Bacteria > Myxococcota_A > Polyangia > Polyangiales > Polyangiaceae > PMG-095. The sequence goes on from DATATR010000289.1 coordinate 15,796, forward strand.
ACGCTGTTCGAAGGCGTGAGCCTCGAGCTCAACGAAGGCTCGCGCTACGGCCTGGTCGGCGCCAACGGCTCGGGCAAGACCACGTTCATTCGCATCGTTTCGGGCGACGAAAGCGCGACCAGCGGCACGGTGACGATTCAAAAGCGCGCGCGCGTCGGCGTCTTGCGCCAGGACCATTTCCTCGACGACCGCGCGCTGATTTTGCAGATCGCGATGATGGGCGATGTGCTGGTTTGGGATGCGCTCGAGGCGCGCACGAAAATCATCGATCATGGCGGCGACGCAGGAAAACTCGCCGAGCTCGAAGACGTGCTGCGCACGCACGACGGCTACACGCTCGAAGCGCGCGCGAGCGCGATCCTCGAGGGCCTCGGGATCCCGCTCGCCTCGCATCGGCAGACGCTTTCCACGCTCTCGGGCGGCTTCAAGCTGCGCGTCTTGCTGGCGCAAGTGTTGATCGGCGGACCGGACGTGCTCTTGCTCGACGAACCGACGAACCACCTCGACATTCTCTCGATTCGTTGGCTCGAGAAATTCCTCGCGCAACATCGCGGCACGGTGCTGGTGATTTCGCACGATCAGCGCTTCCTCGACAACGTCGCCACGCACATCCTCGACGTCGATTACGGCACGGTCACGAGTTACGTCGGTAACTACGCCAAATTCGTGATCGAGAAGCAGGCCGTGCGTGCGCGCAAAGAGACGGAAATCGCGCGCCAACAAAAAATAATCGCGGAAAAGCGCGCCTTCGTCGAGCGCTTCGGCGCCAAAGCCACCAAAGCCAAACAAGCTCAGAGCCGGCTCAAACAAATCGAAAAGATCGAAGTCGAGGAGCTCGCGCAAAGCTCGCGCCGCGAGCCGTTGTTTCGCTTCACCGCGGAGCGCGCGAGCGGGCGAGAAGTGCTCGCGGTGGAAGGCGTGAGCAAAAGCTACGGCGAAAAGCTGGTGCTGCACGACGTATCGCTGACGGTGCGGCGCGGCGACAAGCTCGCCGTGATCGGCCCGAACGGGCTCGGTAAATCCACGCTGCTCAAGATCATCATGCAGCGCGTCTCTGCCGAGCGCGGGCACGTGAAGCTCGGACACGAAGTGCGACTCGGCTACTTCGCGCAAGATCATCACGAGCTTTTGCAGAGCGACAAAATGACGCCGCTCGAGTACGTCTGGGAAGCGTGCCCGAGTGAAGGCACGGCGACGGTGCGCGGCATGCTCGGGCGCGTGTTGTTCAGCGGCGAGGACGTGCAAAAGCCGGTCGGCTCACTCTCCGGCGGTGAAGCCGCACGCCTGATTTTCTGCAAGATCATCGCCGAGAAACCCAATCTGCTGCTGCTCGACGAGCCGACGAATCATTTGGATTTGGAAGCGATCGCGGCGCTCGTCGCTGGGTTGAAGGCGTTCGACGGCACGGTGATCTTCGTCTCGCACGATCGTTGGTTCGTGTCCGAGCTCGCGACGCGCATTCTCGAAGTCACGCCGCAAGGGCCGCGCGAGTTCCCGGGCACCTACGCGGAATACCTCGCGCGTTCCGGAGACGACCATCTCGACATCGACGCCGTCACCTTGAAAGCCAAGGTCGCAACCCAAAACCAAATCAAGGCTCAGCCCGCGGCAGCGAGCGGCTCGTCTTGGGAAGAGCAAAAGAAGCGGCGCAACAAGCTCGCGACCCTGCCCGCGCGGCGCGACAAATTGCTCGCGCAGATCGAAGCCGCCGAAGCGCGGAAAAAGACAATCGCGGACAGCTACGCGCAAGACGGCTTTTTCGAACGCACGAGCGCCGCGGATGTCGAGCAGCTCGAGCAAGAGACGAAACGGCTCGTCCGGCAGATCGAGGCTTGGCTCGCCGAATGGGAGAACGTGGAGACCGAGCTCGCCGAGCTCGCCGCCGAAAGCTCGGCATGAGCGAAGCGCGCGAGCGCCGCATCATTCAGGCCGAAGCGCGTGTTTGGCTCGGCGAAAATCCCGCGCCGCGCGGCGCCAGCGTGATCACTTCGCTGCCCGACATTTCGGAGCTGCCCGAGCGCGGCTTCGACGATTGGAAAGCGTGGTTCGTCGAAACGGCGCGCGCGGTGTTGCGCTGGCTGCCCGCGCCCGGGCTCGCCATTTTTTTTCAGAGCGACATCCGTCACGCCGGTGCCTGGGTCGATAAAGGCTATCTCGTGCAACGCGCGGCCGAGCTCGAGCGTCGCGCGCTCCTCTGGCACAAGGTCGTGTGCCGCCGCCCGCCGGGCACGATCGCGCACGGCCGCGCTTCGTACTCACACTTGCTGTGCTTCGCGCACGAACCGCGCCGAGTGGTCGCGCACCCCGGCCCGGACGTGCTGGCGGACGCGGGCCACATGCCGTGGAGCAAAGCGATGGGCGTCGAAGCTTGTCGCCTGGCCTGTCGCTTCCTGCGCGAAGAGAGCGAGACGCGCACCGTGGTCGATCCGTTTTGCGGCCACGGCACCGTGCTCACGGTCGCCAATCACTTCGGCTTCGACGCGCTCGGCGTCGAGCTGAGCGCACGCAAAGTGCGCGCCGCGCGACGCTTGGTCTTGGATTTGTGATTTTTTGGTTGGGGTGCCCTGCGCTGAAAAATTAGGCGCGGAGAAGACGTTTTACGTCGTCCAAGTGTTTGGCGGCGGAGAGCTCGTGATGAAACGCACCGAGCACTTTGCGATCCGCTCCAATCACGTAAGTGACGCGGCGGATGCGCCCGAAGAGCCACGTCGCGTCGTACGCTTTGATGATTCGATGATCGGGATCCGAAAGCAGCGAAAATGGCAGTTTGTGTTTCTGCCCAAAGCGCTCGTGCGAGTTCGCGCTATCGCCGCTCACGCCCACCACGTTCGAGCCGAGGTCCGCGAGATCGCTCGCGGCATCCCGGAACGTGCAGGCTTGCGCCGTGCACACCGGCGTAAAATCCTTCGGGTAAAAGTAGAGCACGAGCTTTCCGCGCTCGAGCAACGACCCGAGTGAGATCTGCTCACCGTGCTGATCGGTGCCTGAAAAATCCGGAGCTGCGCTGCCAACTTTGAGCATCAGGGTTTCTAGCGCGGCACACGAGCCCGCGACATCGATTCCTCAGACCACGAGCCGCTCGAGCAAACGCAACCCGAAGAGCAGCACCAGCGGCGAAAAATCCAAACCGCCGACGCTCGGCAACACTCGGCGAATCGGCGCCAAGAGCGGCTCGGTCAGCGCGCTCGTCAGGCGAACCAGCGGGTGATCCTGGGGCAACCGAAGCCACGAGGCGATCACCGCCAAAAACACGATCAGCGAGTAGACGTTGAAGAGCAGCGCGAGCATCGATCTCGTTCTTTGGTTAAGGCGCGCGGATCGCACTTGCAAGCCGCGCTGCCGCGAGCGCATACTGAACACATGAGTAGCAGCGACGAAAACGGAGTGAACTACGACTGCCCCGCACTGCTCGAGCTCACGATCGAAGACGTAGACTTTCGGCTCGACGGAGGCAAACAAGGCACCGCGCTCAGCATCTCGACGCGAGCGAGTGGCAGCTGGGATTGGTCTTTTCGCGGTGAAGCGCGCTGGGACGGCGATCTGCGCTCCAAGACGTTCGAGCGGCGCACACTCGCGATCCTCGGCAAGGCGTTCCGCGAAGCACTCCAAAACATGGACTGAGCAGCCCGAAAACACGGACTGAGCAGCCCGAAGCGCAGCCTGGCGCTAAGCTCCGCGCGATGCGATTTGGTTCGGCGGTGCGAGCACGATTCGGACACGTGCTCGTGCTTTCTTGGTGCTGCTCGCTCGCGTGCGACCCGAAAGCCGGCTTCGAAAGCACGGCCAACTCGATCGATCCGAATGAGAAGAGCTACGTCGACGGGCCGGGTTCGCTGCTCGTCGCGGGGCCGTACAACACGGTCGGGATCGATTTCGATCAAGACACTGGCGTTCATTTGCTTTCGCGCCGCCGGGACGATTCCGGAGCGAGCCTGACGCTGTTCGGCCAAAACGCAGAAAACGGTTGCCAGATCGCGCCCGACGTCGTGACCTGGTTTCCGAGCCGCCCCGGAACGGAACCAACCCGGCTTTTGCCGTATTTTTCTGCGCGCAACCCCGACGGCAGCGGCAGCCTCGGATTTTCCAGCGTCGATTGTCAGCTCGAGCCCTATACGCTCGACAACGTTCAGCCGCTGACCGATCCCGAAATCGATCATGGTTTTTTGGTGCGACAAAACGGCGCGCTCGTCCTCGCCGATCCGTGGGCAGGCACGACGCAAGCGATTGTCAGCGCTTTGCAGCGCGTGATCCGCGTCGGCACGCAGTTTTTGGTTTGGGGTGACGGGCAGCTGATCGCGTTCGACTCCGGTCTCAACGAGCTCGGCCGTTACGGCACACACGTCGTCGCCGTGACCGATCTCGATTACGGCGCTGCCTTTGCGGTCGAAGACGACAACGGACTGCACGAGCTGATCCCCAACTTCGACACGCTGAGCTACGCCTTCAACCCGATCGATCCCGATGCCTGCGCGCTCAGCACACCGAGCGCAATCATCAGTTGGGTCGTGGTGCACTCGCCGTGCAGTGACCCGCACTTGGTCGGCGAAGGCATCGATCCAACCGGCGTCGCGAACGTGACTCGCCTTCCCTTCTCGGCTCAAGGCGATTCGCGCTCTGCCCTGATCGCGCGCTCGATCAGCGGCGATCTCGATTCGACCAGCGATCTCGCGCTATTTTATCTCGACAGCGTGGACGCGACGAGCGGACTCGGCACGCTCCACGTAGCGCAGCCCGGCGGCGCTCCGCTCGAATTGGGGCAAAACGCGAGTTTGTCGTTCGCGTCGCTGCTCGAGGCAGGCTCGGACTTCGACGGGCTCGGCTTCGTCGACGTGAGCCAAAGCGTCGGCAGGCTGCTGCGTTTTCGCTGGGACGGCAGCAGCGAGACGGTCGCGGAAGGAGTCGACTCGAACGCGACCGTGCCCGGCATCCTCGCGAACTTCACGGGCAGCGTCGGCGATTTGTATGGACTCGACGCGCATGGCGACACGTTGCTCGAGGAATCCGGCGTACCGCCGTTCAACACGACGCTGCGCAGCAACGACGCCAGCTGGTCGCTCGCGATCGCACACTTCGATGGCGTCAGCGGGGATCTGCAATTGAAGCAAAGCGTGGACGGCGCGGATCAAACGACCGCTCAGCGCGTGCCACTGAACCAATACCAATTCATGAACATCGTGCCCCTGCCCGGCTTCGCGTATCTGGCGGACTATGACGAGAGCGCGTTCGTCGGCACGCTTTACGTGCAGAACCTGAGCCTCGGGTCGACGATGGTCGTCGCCAAGAATGTTTCGGACTTCGTGGCCACGGATTACCCGCTGCCCGGCATTCTGTACAGCGTGCCGATTGGCTCGAACGCGGGGCTTTGGTTTGCGCGCGCCAAATAGCGCCGCTCACTTCGAAAGCAGCCAGATCGCGACTTCGACCGAATAAACGAGGCCGAGCGCGATCAGCGTCGCGTTCACCACGCGATCGACCTGTTTGCCCAGCGCGCGCAGGCGCTCGGGCGCAAACAGCTTCAGCGCGAACAGCGCGCCGCCGGTGAAAAGCACGATTCGCGCGAGCATCAGCCTTCGCTCAGCGCTTCACGCAGAGCCTGAGTCAGCGCAAGCGCGGATTTTTTTTGCGCTGGCGCATCCGTCTTCTTGGCGTTGCGGAGCAAGCTTCTGAGCCGTTGGCGATCCGCGCTCGGGTGTTCGAGCACGAAGGCGTCGATCGCGGATTCACCGCCGACGAGCAGGCGTTCACGCCAGGTGTCGAGCGCGGACGGCGCGCGTCGAGCGCTCGGATGCGACAAATCCTCGAGCCGCTGGCGAAGCTCGTCCAAATCGAGCTCGCGCATTTCCTTGCGCACGAGGCGGAGTGCGCGGCTCTTCGCGTTCGGGCTGGTCACCTTGCGCGCGTCTTGCACGACCTGCAGGAGCTCTTCGCCGAGCTCGAGCCGAAGCAATTGTCGTTCGCTGATGGTGATGAGTGTCTTCACGAAGTCGGCCCAAGCCGCTTCCGAGCGTTTGCGTGCGCCGCGTGCGTCGGTGCGTGAGGCGAGATCGTCCTGCTCTTCCGCTTCCGGATTCGGCTGAGTCTCGATTAGTTTGCGCACGCGCGCACGATAGCGCGCAAAATCCGAAAAGAAAGATCCCTCCGCCAATCCGGCGCGCGCGGCGCCGAAGACGGAAACTTTTCGTCAATTTGTAGCTGCCAATTTCTAGCTGCATCGTGGCTGCGCCGGCGCGCGCCGAGTGATGCTATGAGCGCCCGTCGAGTCATGATCGCTGTTCGTCGTTCAGGGCTGAAGGCATCCACGGCATTCTGTTTCGTCTGCGCGCTCGCCGCGTGCGGCGGCTCGGCGCCGAAGCCAGTGCTGGAGCACGCCGAAGCTCCGCCCGAAAAGCCGGAGCGAAGCGCAAAAAAACGGGCCGAGCTTTCGGCAGGCGATGTGGTGCAACATCTGCGCGGCAATGAAACCGATTTGCGGCGCTGTTTTTTCACCAATCCGAATTTGCGCGGGCTAGCTCGGTTCTCCTGGCAACTCGACACCGACGGCAAGGTGCACGGCGTGCGCCGAGAAGCTTCGACGCTCGGCGATCCACAGGTCGAAGCGTGTATCGGCGAACGCTTGGGCGAAATTCGCTTCGGAGATTTGGCTGAGCCCGCGAGTGCGCGCTGGACGTTCGTGTTTCGTTTGGTCGATCCACCGGCGAAGCCGAAAGGCAAACGCCATGCAAGGCTCGGCAAGAAAAAATCGCAGCAGAACGACGAGCGCGGGCTCGTGATCGACCCGAGCTCTTCGGGCACGCTCGCGTCGGACGCGATCGACAACGTGGTCGAAGCCGGCTACCCACTGTTCGCGCGCTGCTACCGCGATGGAGTCAGCCGCAACGACGAGCTCGGCGGCAACATCCGGCTGCATTTCGTGGTCACGCCTTCAGGCTCGGTTTCGGAAGTGAGCGACGGCGGCTCGGATCTGAGCGATCGCCAAGTCGTCGATTGTGTGGCCGAGGGGTTCTATGCGCTGCGCTTTCCGCAACCCGAGCACGGCAGCGTCGGCGTGCTCTATCACATTCGCTTCGACGCAGGCTGAGCCGAGCGCACGCTACGACGCGGGCTTGCCGTAAATCAGGCCGCCCTGCGCTGCATAGCCCTGCAAGACGCTCACCGCGTCGGAGCGCCGCAAACCTTGCACCACCGACACGCCTCGACGCTCCAGCAGCTCGACCCAGTGTTCCGGCTTGGGCCCTTCGTCGAAGCCGATCGCCTCCGCGTCGGCAGTCGTGGCGGCGCACACGAGTCGGCGAACGCCGCCCCAAACCAGCGCGCCGAAGCATTGGCAACACGGCTCGGTGCTCGCGTAGACAGTGAGCGGCGGAAGCGTGAGCGGCGCGTCTTTGCCGAACGCGGCTTGCGCGCGAAGCAGCGCCACGATTTCCGCATGCGCGATCGAGAATCCGCTCGCGAGCACCAGGTTGACGCCGACCGCAAGCAAGCTCTGCTCGAGAAATACCGCCGCGCCGAACGGCCCACCGCCGCGCGCGACATTCTCCGCCGAGAGCCGTATGGCGAGCGCCATGCGCGCTTCATCGTCGACTAACGGCTCTGAAAAATCGCGGGCAATCTCGTCGAGCCAAGGCGGGATTTCGAGCGACAGCGCGCTCGGGCCGCGCCGATTCAGCTCCATTCGTGAAACACGGCTTCGATGTTGTGCCCGTCTGGATCGATCGCGAACGCACCATAATAACCGGCGTGATAGTGCGCGCGAATGCCGGGCGCGCCGTTATCGCGACCGCCGGCTGCGAGCGCTGCAGCGTGGAACGCTTCGACCTCCGCGCGACTGCGCGCAGCCAAACACACGTGGATCGGCGTGATCACTTCGAGTTGATCTTCGCTTTGAAAATCGGACTTGCCCGCACCAAGCCAGAGCTCGGGCTTTTTGTCGCGGCCAAAGCCCGCGGCGCTGCCGTACTCCATGATCAAACTAACGCCGAGCGGCGCGAGCGCCTGCGCGTAGAACTGCTTCGCTCGCGCATAGTCGCTGACGTTGATGGCGATGTGGTCGATCAGGCCTGACATGGTGCACGCATCCTATCGCACCCGAGCTGCGCCGCGAAGCCCGGCACCGGCTGAATTCACGCGCTCAGCTCGGGTGCTGTGCGAGCGAGAGCACATTTCCATCCGGGTCCAGGAACCACGCGATGCGCGAACCGCTCGGCGCGATCCAAACCCCGAGCTCGTCTTGTTCCATGCCCGGATAACGATTGAAAGCGACACCCCGAGCGGCGAGTTCCCGCACCGCGCTCGCGACATCCGGCACGTCCCAACCGAGAACGGTGTACGGCGCGTTCGCGGCGGTTTCGACCTGCGTCACGCGGATCGTGCCCGAACCGGTCCGAAGCACCAGCGCGAAGCCATCGACCGAGACGACTTCGAGTCCGAGCACGCCTTCGAAAAAAGCGCGCGCGCGCTTCAGGTCGGTCGCGCCAAGAAACGGTGTCACGGAGGCTTCGCGCAACATGCGGCGAAGCCTACACTCCCCGCGCTCCGAACTCGAGCGCTCAGCCACTCACCCGAAGTGATACGCCGAAAGTCGCAAGTCCAAGATCTTGCCGTCAAACGCGACCGTGCCGCGATCGCCGCCAGCGGCGCCCGCAACCACCAGCAGCGGCATCAAATGCTCTTCGCGCGGATGGGCACGACGCGCGGACGGCGCGCGCTCCCAATCGATCAGTCGGCGATCGCGTTCGGCTGAATCGAGCGCCGCGGTGATGCGCAACCACGCGTCGAATTCTTCGGCCGCGACAGCGGATTGCGGACCAAAAGCGCGCAAATTGTGGAACGTCATGCCACTGCCTACGATGAACACGCCTTCGTCACGCAAGGGTGCGAGCGCACGACCGAGCGCCAGGTGCTCGGCCGGATCCAGCCCGCGCTTCAAGGAGAGCTGCACGGTAGGAATATCCGCTTTGGGGTAGGCCAGCTTGAGCGGCACGAAGGTGCCGTGATCGAAGCCGCGCGCGCCGTTCTCGGCGCTTTCGATTCCGGCCTGCGCGAGCAACTCGCGCACGCGCGCGGCGAGCGCTGGTTCGCCTGGCGCGGGCCAGGTGATCTCGTACGAGGCGGGCGGGAAGCCGTAATAGTCGTAGAGCATGGGTGGGTGCGCGCTGCTCATCACGGTCGGCACGGGTTCTTCCCAATGCGCGGAGATCACGAGTACGGCTCGGGGCGGCGCTTGGGGCACCGCAGCCACCGAGCGCAGGTAACTCGCGAGCTCGGCTTGCTCGGCCTTCGTGCCAATCCCTGTCTCGACGAACGGCCAAGGTCCGCCGCCATGTGGCAGAAACACCACGGGCATGCGCCCACTGCTTGTGGCTTTTCGCGTCGCTTCGGGTTCGTGCGCCGAGATCGGGCGCGCGGCGCCTTTGCCCCCCGTCAACGCAGCGGTCACCGCCGCACCCGCCAAACCCGCAGCAATTGCCGCTCGACGTGAGACGCTCGACCTCGGTTCCTCAGCCATGACACGACGCTCCTCTCGACAGGAGTATGCGCAGCTTCTCGGGCGCCCACTAGGTCCGCGCGAGGTTCAGACCGTTGCCGACTCGCAACAGCGCGTTGACTCGGGGCCGAAACCCGACGCGCCGGGCAGTCCACTCCGCGCAGTGACGGACATGGGCTTGCGAAGTAGGGCTGGCGAATGCGAAAACGCGGATCTACTTGCTGCTCTTCCTTTCATGAAGCTTCCGAAGCTCGTTGCGGGTGCGTGCGGGGTTCTCGTGTTTTTGGCGCAGGAGCGCGCGCACGCACAAAATGCTCCAGCTGCAGACGGCCCGCCCTACTTCTACAAAGGCTACGACTACGGCAGCCAAGCGCTCGAGAGCCCGCTTTGGGTGTTCATGAACCGCGGCTTCGACGTGCTCCAAGATCAAACCGGCCTGCGCGGTCGCGATATCTTCGCTCAGGACTACAGCGTCGACGCCAAGAACGTCGCGAAGAACTTAGCCAACCCGTTCCCGGCGATCGCCGCGCGCGGCTGGGGTCGCTTTTTGCGCGAAGAGATTTTCCCGCTCAGCTACACGCAGAAATCCGCGCGTTGGGTGCCGAACTATGGTCTCCACTTGGTCGGTGGCGGCACGACGTACGTGGCGCTCTCGGAGTGGTTCGAAGCCAATCACGTGCCCGCGCCGGGCGTGTTCTCGGCCGGCACGCTGCTCGCGAGCGCATTCTTGAACGAGACTTTGGAGAACAAGGGCGTCGTTGGTTACAACACGGATGCGATCGCCGATTTTTGGTTCTTCGACATCGGCGGCATCATCTTGTTCAGCTTCGATTGGCCGAAGAAGCTGTTCAGCCACTACCTGATCGTATCCGATTGGTCGCTGCAGCCGGCGTTCGTTTATCCGACCTTCGAGCTGCACAATCAGGGCAACTATTTCTCGGTGAAATGGCCGATTCCGTACCTCGAGCAGCTGCGGCTCTTTGCCAGCATCGGCCTTGGCACGCTTGGCGGGCTCTCTTACAAATTCGATCGTCAGTATTCGATTTCGGGCGGCGTCGGCAACATGGCCACGCGGCTGATTCCGACTTCGACCACCAACGCCGACAACGACGTCGTCTTCGCCAAAGCCGCGGGTCTCTTCATCGATCGCAACGAGTCGCTGCTCGCCGCGCTGCGCGTCACGGACGTGCAAGACTACACGGTCGATTTCAATCTCTACCCCAATGCGTTCGGCAACCAAGAGCTCGGGCTGTGGAGCGTGGTCGATCGCCGCGGGCATTTCGTGTTCGGCGCTTCGTTCCGCCACACGCTCGGTTTGGGTTTTGGGATTGGCTCGCTGAATTGAGCTGGTAGGGAGAGGTCTCTCTTTCGCGCTGGAGCGCGCGCGAAGGGCTTTGGCCAGATGCACGGAAATAAAACAAAGCAGCTGATTCGCCAGGCTGATCGCGGTTCTCGAATGGAGGCGGGAGCCAACGAGACCTGACCGCACAGGCGGTCGTCGCGCAGCGAAATGCGCGGGCGGCCGAGCGACAAAGTTAGCGCAGGGCCCAAAAACATGCCAAAGATGTGATGAACAGTCAGAAGTAAAATGGTGCCGAAGTCGGCGCAGGGGACGCGAGATGCGATGCAAGTCAGTAGTACGAGACGGGCAGGCGCGGCGGCACTGCGATCACGCGACGGCGTGGGTCACCTTGCGACGCGCGTGGACGGCGAGCGCGCCCGTTTCCGCGTGGCCCGAATCCCAATCAACTGAAGCTCGCGACTCGCTGGTTGAACGCGACCGCGTCGGCGTAACGCACGCCGTTGCCGCCGAAGATGTCGAGCGCGGAGCCGATCGTGAGGTCGATCCGACCTTGTCCGATGCGCGTGATGTCTTCGAGATCGGCGAGTGAGGTCGCGCCGCCGGCGTAGGTCGTCGGCAGTGGCGAGTGCGCGGCAAGTAGTTCGACGAGCTCGCGATCGATGCCGCGGCAGAGGCCTTCGACGTCGACCGCGTGGACCAGGAATTCGGAGCATGATTCGGCGAGCTCGGCCAGCGTTTCGCGGCCGACCGTCACATTGGTAAACTTTTGCCAGCGATCGGTGACGACCCAGTAAGCGCCGTCGCGCTTGCGGCAGCTGAGATCGAGCACCAGGCGTTCGTGGCCGATCTGACGAACGAGTGCGGCGAGACGGTCGAAGTCGATGCGGCCCGCCTGAAAAACCCAAGAGGTCACGATCACGTGCGACGCGCCGGCGTCGAGCCAGCGCGCGGCGTTGTCGAGGTTCACGCCGCCGCCGAGTTGCAAGCCGCCGGGATATGCCGCGAGTGCGGCGAGCGCGGCTCGTTCATTGCCCGCGCCGAGTTGAATCACGTGTCCGCCGTGGAGCGCGTCTTCGCGATAGAGCGCGGCGTATTCGGCGCTCGATTTTTCCGAGACGAAGTTCTCGCGCACGCGCTCGGGCGCGTCGCCCAGCGTGCCGCCGACGATTTGCTTCACTTTGCCTTCGTGCAGATCGATGCAGGGTCGGAACACGCGCGGAACCATATGAGCTTGACCCGGAATGCGCCAGTCGGGGCGAAAAGGGTCGTGTTCGGCCGAATCGCGAGCGGTGCGTGTTTTGGCGAGCGCGCGACCGACGCGCGCGACGAGTAATGAATCAAGCCAAATTACCGCGCTTTTCGCGGCTCACTTGGAAATTTCACGGGTCACTTCCGGGGCAGACATTAACCCCGAGAGGTCAAGATGAGTCAAAACCGAGCTCGAATTCGCGGGGGTGCGCGGGGGGATTTCGGTACTAGGTCGCTTTGCATTTTGTTGCCGGCGCTGGCGCTGAGCGCGTGCACCGGCATGCTCGGCAGCGCTTCAGGCGGCAGTAACGACGGCTCCGGTTCCGGCACTGGCTCGGGAACGGGAACTGGCAGCGGAACTGGCAGCGGCACCGGACCCGGCGCGGTCGCCGGCTCCGAAATCATGAACGAGCAGACCTGGCGCTTGAGTAATGCGGAGTACGTCAACACCGTACACGACTTGCTCGGGATCACCGTCACCACGCCGCTCGATCCCGACGGCGCGACCGCCGGTTACAACGCCGGGCTGCAAGCCGGCGACGCGACCGTGCAGGCTTATCACTCGGCGGCAATCGAAGCGAGCACGCAGACCGCCGCGCTCTTGCCGCTCGTGCCCTGCGATTCGGGCCAGCTCACCTCGACGCCCGCGGACTGCGCCGGCAAGTTCATCGACGCGATCGGGCCGAAAGCGTTTCGCCGTCCGCTCGACCCGGACACGCGCACCGGCCTCGTGAACTTGTTCAGCGCGGTCTCGGCGCAGTTCGGTTTCAACGGCGGTTTGCAAGCCTTGGTCGAGGAGATGCTGCAATCGCCGTACTTCCTCTATCACCTCGAGCTCGAAGAGCAGGCGCAAGGTCCGGGCAAAGTCGCAGTCACCGGTTACTCGATGGCGAGCCGGCTTTCGTACTTGATCTGGGCTTCGATGCCGGACGACGAGCTGTTCAGCAAAGCCGCCGCGGGTCAGCTTTCGACCGCGGATCAGGTCAACGCCGAGGCCGCGCGCATGCTGGCCGATCCCAAGGCGCAAATTGGCTTACGCAATTTCTACGAACAGTGGTTGAAAGTGCGAGCGATGCCGCTCAGCAAGGGCGGCCAATTCGCGAACGCGTACGACGGCCCGAGCATCCTCGGTTCCTTCGACGCACAAGTCGACGCCGCGCTGTGGGCGCCGAAAGGCGGACTCACCACGCTCCTCACCGGCACGCAAGCCTACGTCAACGACAAGACCGCGCCGCTTTTCGGCCTGACGGGCATCACGGGCAGCAATTTCCAAATGGTGAACGTCAATCCGGCGCAGCGCGCCGGCATCTTGATGCACCCCGCGATCATGTCGACGTTCGCGACCGACACGGGCAGCCACCCGATCAAGCGCGGCGTGTTCGTGTGGGATCAGATCGTGTGCCAAACGCTGAGCGATCCGCCGCCGAACGTACCGACGTTCCCCGGCGTGCCTCCGAACTCCAGCGTGCGTCAGGCGTACGAAGCATTCACTTCGCCGTCCTTGTGTCAGGGCTGTCACGCGAAGATCAATCCGGTCGGATTCTTGTTCGAGAACTACGACACGATCGGCCAATACCGCACGATCGACGACAACGGGCAGCCGGTGAATTCGGACGTGACCGTGGTCAGCGCGCTCGACACGAGCGGCAACCCGGATCCGAAGTTGAACGTCGAAACACCGAACGCGGTGCAATTCGCCAAGAACCTCGCCAGCGACGACAGCGTGACGACGCAATGCATGGTGACGCAGCTCTACCGCTATGCGCTGAAGCGAATCGAAAACGACGCTGACCAAGACACGCTCGGCAAGTTGGCCGGCGACTACAGCGCGTCTTCGCAGAGCCTGAGCAAGCTGATCAGCGGGCTCACGCAAACCCAAGGTTTCATGAATCGCATGAACGTGCAGTGAGGATGAAGCAGATGAGCAACGTGACTCCCAGCCGCCGTCGCTTCTTGCAGAGTTTGGGCATTTCGGCCGCCGCGATTCCGCTCGTGGTCGGGCTCGACAGTTTGTACGCAAAGGCGGACGTGCCGACCGTACCGAAGAAGCGCTTCCTCTTCATGTACTCGCCGAACGGCGGGCTCTATTACAACTTCCGGCTGCGCGTGCACGCGCCGGAGACCGACATCAGCGACGGCACCGCGCTCGCGGCGCCAAATTTGATCTATCACCCGCTACAAGCGAACGCGAAGAAGTTGCTCGTGCTCGATCGCTTGTCCTGGATTGGGGCGCGCGAGATTTATCAATCCGCGACCGCGGCGCCCGACCACATCGATCATCCGGGCGGGCACCAAAAAGGGCTCGGCAGCCTGCTCACGGGTCAAATCTTGACCGGCGGCACGCAAGACTTCGGCAACGCGGGGCTCGCGGACGGCATTTCGCTCGATCAGTACATCGCGACCAAGCTCTTCGCCGGCAAGACCAAGTTTCAATCGCTCGAGGTCGGCGTCCAAGTCGACGAGAACCTGAGCGATCGCTACGTCGATAAGCGCGTGAGCTACGACGCGCCAGCCACGCCGCGCGCGCCGCAAAACGATCCGTTCGTGCTGTTCAACACGCTGTTCGGCGCTCCCGGCATGGGCAGCTCCGATCAGGCATTGCGCCAAATGCTCGACAAGAGCGTGCTCGACAGCGCACTCGCCGACTTCACGCGCTTGAACACGAAGCTGAGCAAGGACGATCAAATGCTCTTGCAGGCGCACGCGGATTCGCTGCGCGGCCTCGAAAAGCAGCTCGGCACGGTCGTCAATTGCGGCATGGAGACGCCGCCTGCTGCTCCGACCGGCGTGAGCATCACGGACGCTTCGGCGACGCACAAGTGGGCGATGACTCCCGACAACTACCCCACCGTCGGCGGCATGATGATGGATATCATCGTGCAAGCCATGGCTTGCGGGCTCACCAACATCGTCACGATGATGTGGCGCAACAGCGAGAACGATCTCGAGCTGCCGTTCCTCACGGACATCGACTACACCAAAATCTCGCTCGGCCATCACGGCATGTCCCACGCGCGCGATCCCGGGCTCGTCGCGATCGACCAATGGTATGCCACGCAGTTCAACACGCTGGTCAGCAAATTCGACGCGATTCCCGACTCCGGTACGTCCGGCACGCTGCTCGACAATTCGCTTTTGATGTGGTCGAGCTGCCTCGGCGATGCGTCGTCACACGTGAGCAACAACGTGCCCGTGATCCTCGCCGGCTCGAATGGCGGCTACTTCAAGCAAGGCAAGAACATCCAATTCAACGACGTGTACACCGCCTCGCAGTGGGCCGGCGATCCGCTCGGCGCGAAAGACGGCGCCGCGCTGACGACCGCGGCCGATGCCTCGCGCACCGGCGATCAACAGACGGTCGGAACCCCGGACTTGAGCAACAACGATCTCGCGGTCTCGATCCTGAATAGCTTCGGCATGACGGATACGACCTTTGGCGATCCGCGCTTCTGCAAGGGCGCCTTGCCGAACATCAAAGCCTGAGCGCACGATCCAGCCGACGGCCGGACACTGTGCAGAGGTGACCGCCGCAAGCGAACGCGCGACGCCGCCCGAGTTTCAAACGCAGGGTTGTGGTTGCAGGGCGGCGCCGAAGCGAATTTGCGATCTCTGTTATCGAGAAGAGAGCGCCTTTCTGGCGTGTTCGCTGGCTTGTCTGAAGCAGCATCAACGCGCGTGTCACCCGGAGCACGCCGCGCAAAACAGCGAAGAGCGTGCTCACGCCGCGGCGCGCGCGATGAACCGGCGCTTTCCGAACAGCTGGGAGCGCTATCGCGATCACCGCCGGCGCGTGATGCAACTCTGTGCGGAACTGCCGCAGGGCGGCGCACTTTGCATCTTGGGAGCTGGCAATTGCTCTGACATCGATCTGGGGGAACTTGCGAGCTTGCAGCGCGAGATTCATTTGGTCGATCTCGACGGCGAAGCGCTCGAACGAGCGCGCGACCGCGAGCCCGCGCAAGTACGCGAAAAAATCGTGCTGCACCCGGACTTCGATCTTTCTGGGTTGGTTGCCCAGCTCGACGAGTGGGGCGAGGAATTCCCCGAGCGCACCGAGCTCGGCAAGCGCGCGGTCGGCGCGGCGCAAAGCGTCTTGCGCGCGCTCGGCCGACGCTTTTCTGCGGTCGTGTCGACGTGTGTGTTGAGTCAGCTCGCGTTGCCGTTTCGGCGCGCTTGGGTCACTTCGCGGGGCAACTGGGCCGATCTCCTGAGCGCGCTCAGCGCCATTCATTTGGCGACGCTCGCCGGCAGCACGGAAAGCGGTGGAAAATCGCTACTCGTGTTCGACACTTCGTCCTCGAAAGACACGCCCGAGCTCGCGCTGCAAGGTGCGCTGAGCGCGCGCGAGCTCGAGTCCTTCGTCGACCGCGCGCGACAGAGCAAAACTCTGACGCTCGAACCCGCGCCGGAACAGCTGCTGTTTCAGCTCGGTTCGCCGGGACTGAGCGCGTTGGTCGGCGCTGCCGAGATCGGCTTGCCGTGGCTGTGGGATCTCGGAGACGCGACGCAGCTCGTGTACAGCCTGCGCTTCAGTCATCCGTGAGGGTGAAGAGCCTGCTCTGGTGCTTCTCGACGAAGTCTGCGAACAGCTCGGGCTGAAGACAAGCCGCGAGGATTTCGAGCGATTCGACCAAGCGCGGACCGGGCCGATTAAAGAACGCGTTGCCGTCGGTCGCGTAGGCGCGGCCGCGCTCGCCGAGCGCGCGCACGATTGGACGAAGCAGCTCGCGCTCGCCGAGCGTGCGCCGCAAATCGAAGCCGCATGGCTTGATCAGCGCGATTTCCGGCGCCAAACGCGAAAGCTCCGAGAGCGCGACCGTCGGCGCAGGCGCGCCGGCAAGAGCGCCCAGGGCAAACCCACCCGCAAGCTCGATCAATTCCGGCATCCAAGTGCCACCGAGCATGATCGGCTCGAGCCACTCGATCGACACCACTCGCGGCCGGCGCGTCGCGCGACGAGCACGCGCTGCGATCGTTCGTACGCGCGATTCGAGCTCGCCGCGGAGTTCGCGTCCACGCTCGGCCAGCCCGAGCGCAGCCGCCACCGTTTCGATGTCGGAGAAAACATCGGCGAGGCGCGTCGGTCGCAAGCTCACGATCTCCACGTCGCGCGAAGCCATGCGCGCGACGGCGCTGCGCACGTCGTCGAGCGACACCGCGCACACTTCGCACAAATCCTGGGTCAAGATCACGGTCGGCGAGAGCTCCGCCAAACGCCGTTCGTCGACGGTGTAGATGCTGAGCGCGTCCGTCAGCACGGCGCGCACGGCCCGATCGATTGCGGCGCTCGACAACGAATTGTCGATCCGCGAACGCGTCAAAACCGCGCGCTCGTGAATTTCTGGCGGGAAATCGCACTCGTGTGAAATGCCGACCAAATCCTCGCCGGCTCCGAGCGCGCAGACGATTTCGGTCGCGGCAGGAAGCAACGAAACGATGCGCGCCATGTTCCCGCTTTTACCACGCGAGATGCTAGCTTGCGCGCATGTCACCTTGGTCCGCGCAGCGCATGGGCGCGATCGTGGGCGCGGCGCTCGCGGTCGCTTGGGTGGTGTGGATGCGCACGCGCACGCCGCCTTGTCCCGGCGCGGTCACGCTCGAATTTCACCCGCCGCTCGCCGAACCCGGGCGCTACCAAATCAGTCTCGGCTGGGACGGCGAAAAGCCGTGCACGCTCACGGTCTCGGTGCCGCTCGACAATACCAAAAGTGGCAAAGACAAAACCGGCTGCGGCATGGCGGTCGAACTCCGCACGTTGGTTCAAGCCGGCAGTTCCAGCATTTCCGGGCTCACATTCGCCGCTGCGCCGGCGCACTTCAAACTCAACGTGAAGCGCAACGGCGAGGCCGTCTACGACAGCGAGCTCGAGCCGAAATACGCGCCTTACGAAACGCGCCGCGCCGACAACGTGCACTTCTGTGGCGACCGCGCGCTCGTGCAACCCGCGTGCATCGCCGGCAGCTCCGAATGCGCGCCGTTCCCCACGAGCTGCTCGGGACCGGAAGCCTGCGGCAAAGGCCAAGCCTGCTGTTTGACCCCGGAGTGGGCGAAGGACTTTGGCCCGAGAGCAGGCTCGGAATGCACCTCGGTGGACAACTGTTTCGCACACCTCGGCCACATCGGCTGCCACGGGGATACGGATTGTCCGAGCGGCATGCGCTGCACTGACCGCTCGCTCGCCGCCGATTTTGCGGCTTCTATTTTGGTGTGCCAAGCGCGTTGATGCGCGACGCGGGAGCGAATCGGCGTGCGCGATGCGGAAGTGCGGAGAGCCCAAATTTCCCGAAGCAATGAATTTACCCGGGTATTATTGACAACCGAATTTACCCGGGTATTATTGGTGGATGGATTCTCCGAAAACGTACTCGGCATTCGTCGGCGAGCGGCAAATTGCCGCGGGCGATCTGCGAAGCTTGCTCGGCGCGGTGAAAGCGCACCTCGACAAGGCGCGCGATCCGCGGGTTCTGATCTTCGAAGATCAAACCGGGCAACAGCTGGACTTCGACTTCAGCGGCAGCATCGCCGAAGTGCTCGAGCGCGCGATTCCCGCGGTGCCCGAGCGCGCCGGGCCAGGCCGACCGAAGCTCGGCGTCGTCTCGCGTGAAGTGTCGCTCCTCCCGCGCCATTGGGAATGGCTCGAAAACGAGGCACAAGGCATCTCGGCCACGCTACGTCGATTGGTGGACGAGGCGAAGAAGAAGCATCCCGGCGAACAACAAGCACGCAAGACGCGCGAAGCCGTGAATCGCTTTCTGACGGCGATGGCCGGCAATCTCGAAAACTACGAAGAAGCGACGCGCGCGCTCTTTGCGCGCGACGATGCGCGCTTCGCCGAACTGATTCGCGGTTGGCCGCGCGACATTCGCCGTCACGCGCTGAGCCGCCTCGAGCGCACGGAAGAAGCGTAAGAATTTTTTTCGGGGCTCGAGCTAAGGGCGCTCGAATGGCTAAGTCGATCGATGATCGCGGTCGAGGCGCCCGACTGGCGAGGCGCGACGAAGGCGCATACTGCTGGTATGTAGCTGAGGAGCAACGAAGCCAGCCGGGGATGCATCGGCCGCGAGGGCGATCGACTTAGCCATTCGAGGGCCCTAAGTGAGGGGCGGCGCTTCAAACTCGTATTCGAGCGTGTAGAAGTGTTTGCCTTCGACGATCTCGATGCTCATCTGCCCGCTGATGCCGG